>JAADEI010000080.1 GCA_013153515.1 Chlorobiota bacterium
CCCAAATGTACAAATCCTTTACTCCGCCTTAACTCATCTCACATTACAAATCTCCTCCCCTGTCGTACCCACTATCGCTCACATTATCATCACACAAGCAGATGGGAAAATCGTCTTCAATCAAGAATTCTCCATTTCAGAACGCGTAACCACAATTTCTCTACCCCTTGGATTGGCTTCCGGGACCTATAACTTGTGGTGGCAAGTAGGAAATGTGAAAAAGAATTACGCTATTCTTGTTTTTCCTCGGTAAGTTCCTCAATTCGTTTGATGGTTCCATACCCAATGGCGGCTCCTTTACCCAGACTAATATAATCAGGCAAGAAAACGTTTGCGGTAAAGACCACATTAAACGATAGAGTAGGGTCTCCTTTGAAGGTAATTTCACGAACATTTTCTATCTCATCTATATTAACGTCTAACTGCTTATCTACAAACCAGTTGAGCCCCTTAGCAAATGACAAGATATTTCCGGTTAAGATTCTCTCCAATAGTGTTTTCCGCTGTTCCTCCGTTCCTCCATTATACTTAACATGATTTTCATCATTTAGTGCCAGCCAGCACCTGAGCGTATATCTCCATTTTCTGTCATCCCATACATTGAGCAGATGGTGTTTTAGGTAGACCTCTTCTACCTTCACTTCCATTTTGTGATCGCCCACTTCAATAGAGAATGGTAATTGGGTGAGTAGGAACAATAGAAGGTCTATTCCATCTTCCAGAGCAATAATGGTTGGCCTGTTCTTTACGCATTTATATTGCAGAATAGGATAGTTTCTTTTAAGGCGATGGGCATTATCCTTCCAAAACTTTATATAACCATCATGTTCCTCTATCTTTCGTTTCAATTGCATTCTGAATTGTGGGATATCACATGCGTTTAGCGAACCTGCGAGATATAGGCGCGCGTACCTAATGTGCTTCATGGAAGTCTCATTTATTTGTGTTGTTTCTTCTGTAACCATTTAACGCTTAAATTCAGTTAAAGTTTCCATTTCCTGTCTTTTTACAAAAATAGAACATTTCAATGTTTTGACTTCTTTCCCAGAAACTTTTTTGCTATGTTTGTAACACTTTCTATACATAAGATATACGATGGTATAATACAAATGGTTTCATACTTTTTATGAAAAAAATTATATTCCCCACCCCATTAGCGATACGGTTAAATAAAGATATATTATAACTTATTTCCTTGATTTTCTCTTTTTAGGACGGGGGTTCACTACGTTGAATTCCATCAGGAACTTTTTTATTTTAAGCAGTGCTTTCCTATGCAGTTGCCTGATTCGTTCTGGCGACAGATTCAGTTCAGAGGCGATTTCCCGGATTGTCCACTGCCCTCCCCCGTTTAGCCCATATAAGTGTTTGATTATGAATGCTTCCCGTGGCTCAAGTTGCTTTACTACATTGATGATTGCTTCTCTGAGAGATTTTCTGGACACTTCACCTTCCACATCCGTATCGCTTTGAAGAATATGTTCAAGAGTTAACTTCGCATCCTCCGTTTGGGCTTCATTAATTGATATGATTGGTCTGGACAGAGCCATGTTCACTGCCTGTGGCGAAATGCCTAATTCCCTTGCCACATCTTCTGAAGAAGCCGGTCTACCCAGTTCTTGTTCCAATTGTTGAGCTGTTTCAAGAATTCGCGTTGCACTGGTGCCCCGATGCGTGTTCACTTGATTGTGTTGAGCAATGAGATTAAGGATAGCCTGCCTAATCCACCAAACAGCATAGGAAATGAATTTGAATCCTCTTGTCTCATCAAAATTTTCAATTGCCTTGATGAGTCCCAAGTTGCCTTCGCTAATTAGGTCATCAAGAGGAATCCCGCTTGACATATATTGTTTTGCGACGGACACTACGAAACGCAGATTGGCTCTGATGATCCTTTCCCTCGCTTCCTCATCCCCTTCCTTAACAGCTCTAATAAGGCGCAATTCCTCCTCTGGCGTAAGAACTTCTTCCTTAGATAGTTCTTTCAAGTACAGATTCAACGCAACACTATCTCGTGGCGTGATCCTCTTAGCAATCTTCAATTGTCTGAGAGACATGCCTCCCTTAATTTAGTGGTTAGTCTCTGTATTGTAGGTTGTTTTCAAGAACTGTTTCAATTTACTCATATTATTAAGATGAACTTTTATTGAGGAAGGTTGCATCCGGTTGCACTGTTAAAATGAGAAATCTGTTTACAGAGTTAATTAGGTACAGTGTTAAGTTACTCCTTTTCTTCGCAAGGTGCCCGCAATAAATAATCAGAAGGCATTCACCATAACGTCATAACTTTGTTGAGAAATAGAGACAAATGGGCATAGCATTTGTGTTTCCCGGACAGGGTTCGCAGTTTGTAGGGATGGGAAAAGATTTGTATGAATCAGACGAGCGGGCACGTCGGTTGATGGAACAGGCAAACGAAATTCTGGGATATGACGTGTTGAAAATAATGTTTGAAGGCGATGAAGAAACACTTAAACAGACCAGACACACCCAACCGGCTATATTCCTGCATTCCATAGCATCTTTACAAGGTATTGATGAGTCTCCTGATGCCGTAGCGGGGCACTCCCTTGGTGAGTTCTCTGCGTTGGTTGCCGCCGGAGTCCTGCCTTTCGAAGACGGCTTGAGGCTTGTTCAGATACGGGCTGAAGCGATGGATGAGGCTTGCCAAATGGCTCCCACTACAATGGCAGCTATAATAGGGCTTGAAGACGAGGCTGTTGAAGAGATTTGCGATATTGCAAGCAAAGAAGTAGGTGAAACGGTTGTCCCGGCAAACTATAATGCTCCCGGACAATTGGTTATTTCAGGGCATGTGAAAGCCGTGGAAAAGGCTGTTGAGTTAGCGAAGGAACAGGGTGCTCGGAAAGCAGTTGTTCTAGCAGTAAGTGGTGCCTTTCATTCTCCTTTTATGGAACCTGCACGGCAGAAACTGGCTTCTGCCATAGAAAAGTTGACCTTCAATAAGCCGAAGGTTCCAGTGTATCAAAACGTTACTGCCCAACCAGAAACCGACCCGGATAGGATAAAAGAAAATCTAATTATACAATTAACTAATCCAGTTAGGTGGAAACAAACCATTTTGAATATGAAATCCAACGGGATTGATGAATTCAGGGAAGTGGGTCCCGGAAAGGTGTTAACAGGCTTAATTAGAAGAATTCTGAGGTGATGCTCAAGGTTTCTGTATCTGGAATTAGAGGAATCTTTGGTGAAGATTTGACTCCTGAGGTTGTTGAGAGTTGGGTGAAGGCATACGCCCTCTGGCTCAAAGAAAAATATCCTGACCGAGACGGATGGGCTATAGTTATTGGTTCAGATGCCCGACCCTCCAGATTCCCTATCAAACACATGATAGTGTCCATAATGCAATGGATGGGCATAACCGTATATGACGCTGGGTTAATTCCAACACCCACGGCAGGAATAGCCATTAGGAACCTGAAGGCTGAAGGGGGCATAATGGTTACGGCAAGCCATAACCCGGAAGAATGGAACGCCCTCAAATTCTTTAATGCAGAAGGTGAATTTTTAAGCCAAGAAGACATAGAAAGGCTAAAATTCCTGTTAGATGCCAAGCCCAAATATGCCACATGGGGGGCCATCGGTCAATATGTTAGATACACAGAAGCCCTTGACGTGCATATTAAAGCAATCATTTCACATCCATTGGTCAAGTTGTCTCAAATTGAAAAGCAACAATTCCGAATTGTTGTTGACCCTGTTAATTCAGTTGGTGCCATAGCCATTCCGAAACTATTGCGTGAACTGGGTGTTCCGGTCGTTGAACTAATCAATGATCATCCACCAGGGCTATTCGCTCACAAGCCTGAACCACTGGAAGAGAACCTGCAGGATTTAATGAAAGCCGTTCGGAAACACAGGGCTGACTTAGGGATTGCCGTTGACCCCGATGCCGACAGGCTCGCCCTCGTAACGGAAGCCGGAACATATTTCGGTGAGGAATATACCCTTGTTGCAGCAGCAGACTATGTCCTCAATCACAAAAAAGGTCCTGTGGTGTCCAACGTGGCGTCTTCCATGGCTCTGAAAAAGGTAGCTGAGAAATATGGTGTCCCATACTACAGTGCTCCAGTTGGCGAGATAAATGTGGTGCGGAAGATGAAGGAAGTTGGTGCAGTGATTGGCGGTGAAGGGAACGGCGGTGTTATATTTCCGGACATACACTATGGACGCGATGCCCTAACTGGAATCGCTTTAATCCTCTCCTGCTTGGCAGAAAGGGAAACATACCTAAGTGAATGGAGAAAGGAATTGCCACATTTTGAGATGGTCAAGGAAAACATACACATTAGCGAATCAATCAATATTGAAGAATTTGTTCAGAAACTGATTGACCAACTCAAGCCTGCTGAGGTGGACAGAACAGACGGTATTAAACTCCTATGGGAAGACAGTTGGGTTTTAATTAGGGAATCAAACACTGAGCCGCTGTTGAGAATTTATGCCGAGGCTCCTACGAAAGAGAAAGCCCTCGCCCTCGTTTCTAAGGTAAAGCAACTTATTCAATAAATCCAACAAAAGGGTTTGCTATGGAAAACAAGGAATTCTGGTCCGCTTCTAAAATTAGAACCACTTTCCTTGACTTCTTCAAGAGCAAGGACCACTTAATCGTGCCTTCAGACCCTATTGTGAGACACGGCGACCCAACGCTTATGTTCACAAACGCTGGGATGAACCAGTTCAAAGACGTCTTTTTGGGCTATAAAGAGCCGCCTGCCCCACGGGTTGCCAACACACAACGATGCCTGAGGGTCTCTGGGAAACACAACGACCTTGAACAGGTTGGATACGACGGCTATCACCACACCATGTTTGAAATGCTTGGGAACTGGTCATTTGGCGACTACTTCAAACGAGAGGCTATCCATTGGGCTTGGGAACTGCTCACAAAAGTCTATAAAATCCCTGAAGACAGGCTCTATGCAACATATTTTGGCGGTGAAGGAGGCATAGAACCAGACCTTGAAACAAAAGAAATTTGGAAAGAAATCCTTCCCGAAGACAGGATTCTGCCCTTCGGGATGAAGGACAACTTCTGGGAGATGGGGGATACGGGACCCTGTGGTCCCTCCACGGAAATACATATTGACCTGCGTCCAGAAGAAGAACGTCAGAAAGTCAAAGCACAGGATTTAATCAACCGGGACCATCCCTTCGTTATTGAACTGTGGAATTTGGTGTTCATACAATTCAATCGCAAGGAAGATGGCTCTCTGGAACGCTTAAAAACACACTATGTTGACACAGGGATGGGCTTGGAACGGCTGGCCATGACTCTCCAAGGTGTTGACGAAACATATAAGACTGACCTGTTCACACCACTAATTCAATTCGTTGAAGAATATGCAGGCGTTTATTATGGAGAAAATGAGAAGACCACAGTAGCCATTCGGGTTGTTGTAGACCACATCAGGGCTGTTGCCTTCGCCATAGCAGACGGGGCTCTTCCATCGAGCACTGGACCGGGATATGTGGTCAGGAGACTGCTTCGCAGGGCGGTGAGATACTATTACCAATATCTTGGCATCAAAGAACCATTTCTGTATAAACTATTGCCAATTCTTGTGAAACAATTTGAGAATGTCTTTCCGGAGATAAAGAAGCAAGAACATTTTGTCGCAATGGTTATTAAAGAAGAAGAAGCACAATTCTTAAAAACACTTGCTGTTGGACTCAAGCGATTTCAAGAGGTTGCGGAGGCACCCCGTCAATCAGGTGTCATTCCCGGGAAACACGTATTTGAACTATATGACACTTATGGCTTCCCTCCTGACTTGACTGAATTGCTTGCCAGAGAAAAAGGCTTAAAAATAGATCTTGAAGGGTTCCATAAACACATGGCTGAACAGAGGGAGCGGGCTCGCAAAGCACAACAACAAAAAATTAGCGACTGGCACATAATAAAAAAAGGAGAGCCCGAATTCGTGGGATACGATACGCTGGAAACAGAAACCAGAATACTCAGATGGCGGGAAGTGGAAGATAAAAAAGGAAAAAAATATCACATTGTTCTTGAAAAAACACCATTTTATCCGGAAGGAGGCGGTCAAGTAGGAGACAAAGGCATCTTAAAAACTTCAAAAGGAAACGTAAAAGTTATGGACACTCAAAAGGAGATGAACCTTATATATGTGATTACAGAGGACTTGCCATCGTTTGATGAACCTATCATTGCTATCGTGGACACTGAAAAGCGGAAGCGTGCCGAACAACACCATAGTGCCACCCACCTGCTACACGCCTCACTGAGGAAACTGCTCGGTCCACACGTCCAACAAAAAGGTTCATACTTAGACGACCAATACCTGCGGTTTGACTTCTCTCATCCCAAGCCGTTAACTAAGGAGGAACTCAAAGCCATTGAGAAACTGGTTAATCAGAAAATTCAGGAAAATATTCCATTGAAGGAGTATAGAAACATTCCCATTTCGGAAGCCCTTGCTATGGGAGCCCTCGCCTTCTTCGGCGAGAAATACGGCGACAGGGTGCGAGTGGTTGTCTTTGACCCAGACTTTAGCATTGAATTATGTGGCGGAACACACGTTAAAGCAACTGGCGAAATAGGCATATTTAAAATAACTTCCGAAAGCGGGGTGTCGGCAGGAATCA
>JAADEI010000029.1 GCA_013153515.1 Chlorobiota bacterium
GTCCGTTTCATATACTTCAATGCCTTTTTCTTCAAGGTGTTCACGGACACCCACCTCCTCAGTAACCATTGATTTGCTCTTGATAACGGTCCTGACATTATGCTTCTGGCATATTTTGTCAATATATTGCAGGGCGTCGGTAGCGGTCTCAGCCCATAGGACTTGCACTCCGTTGTTCTTCGCTATGTTCTCAAATTTCTTTAAATAGTTATGCAGGTGGTCAAGGGCATGTTGCTTGATGCCCCCTGCTGTTCGTTTCGCCAGTGCTAAATCCCTAAACTGCTTCTTGCCTTCTCTTACTTTTGATTCATATTGTTGGATGTTGTGCCATAACTTGCTAAAAGCTTCTTTATCTTTTGCTTTTTCGGATGCTGCAGATACAAAGTCTTTCACCGATGTGAACAAGATTTTATTCCACGAGAGCAATCACTTCGTTATTCAACACTTGCACAAACCCTCCGTTTATCTCAAATTCCTCTTTTTCACCGCTTGGTGCTTTGGTTATAATGACTTTTCCCTTCTCCATTTGAGATATGATTGGGGCGTGTCTGGGCAACACGCTAAAGGACCCTTTAACACCGGGGAGTCGGATTGCTAATGCATAGCCTTCATATAGCGAACCCTCGGGCTTCAAAAGCCGAACATATATTTCCTTTTTTTCTGCCATGAGTTAAACTATTTGCTTTGAGCAAGCAACTGTTCTCCTTTCTTAATAGCGTCATCTATTGTTCCGACGAGATGGAAGGCTGCTTCAGGCAAGTGATCAACTTCTCCTTCAAGAATCATCTTGAATCCACGGATTGTTTCTTCAATAGGCACCATCACACCTGGGATGCCTGTGAATTGTTCTGCTACGTGGAAGGGCTGAGAAAGGAACCTTTGGACACGGCGTGCCCTGTGAACAACCAACTTGTCCTCGTCGGAAAGCTCTTCCATACCAAGGATTGCTATGATGTCCTGAAGCTCTTGATATCTTTGCAGGATTTGTTTAACTCGCATTGCCGTTTCATAGTGTTCCTTACCAACAATTTCAGGTGTTAGGACGCGGCTTGTGGAGTCAAGGGGGTCAACAGCTGGATAGATTCCCTGCTCGGCAATCTTACGTGACAGAACTGTTGTGGCATCCAGGTGTGCGAAGGTGGTTGCCGGTGCTGGGTCAGTCAGGTCGTCAGCTGGGACATACACAGCCTGCACTGAAGTAATAGATCCTCGCTTAGTTGAGGTAATTCGTTCCTGCAACAGACCCATTTCAGTAGCGAGCGTTGGCTGATAACCCACCGCTGAGGGAACACGCCCTAAGAGAGCGGAGACCTCGGCACCAGCCTGAGCAAATCGGAATATGTTATCAACAAAGAAGAGAATATCCCTGCCAGTTGGGGAATCTTCATCTCCATCACGGAAGTACTCAGCGATGGAAACACCTGTTAGAGCGACGCGGGCACGGGCTCCCGGCGGCTCATTCATCTGCCCGAAGACCATTGTAACGTTGGACTGTTTCAATAGTTCTAAATCAACCAGTTCAAGGGGCCAATCGCCCTTTTCCATTGCTTCCAGAAACTTCTCGCCATATTTAACCACGCCAGCTTCAATCATCTCCCGCAATAGCTCATTACCCTCACGGGTCCGCTCACCAACTCCTGTAAACACAGATAATCCAGAATATCCCTTTGCGATATTGTTGATAAGTTCCATTATAAGAACTGTCTTGCCGACTCCGGCACCCCCGAACAGACCTATCTTACCACCTTTGGGATAAGGCTCCAACAGGTCAATGACCTTAATGCCGGTATAGAGGATTTCAACCTCAGTAGAGAGTTCCTCAAATTTGGGAGCTGGTTTGTGAATGGGAGCATATTTATCTGCCTTAATAGGGGGCAAACCGTCAATAACGTCCCCAACAACATTTAGCAAGCGTCCCCTCACGTCAGGGCTTAACGGAATGCTTATTGGACCGCCGGTATCAATAACTTCCTGACCACGAACCAAGCCATCCGTGGAGTCCATAGCAATTGTCCGAACTGTGTTGTCTCCAAGGTGTTGCTGAACTTCCAGAACAAGCCTTCTGCCCTTCTCCTCCTCACCAAAAACAACTTCGAGAGCATTGAGAATCTCTGGAACCTGACCTTCCTCAAAGCGTACGTCAACAACCGGTCCAATCACCTGAACAATATACCCCTTGTTCTTAGCCATTATGTCTTTAATTTGCTATTGCAAACTTAAAGAGAAATTCTTTTACAGATGACCTCCAATTTGGATTTCACACCTGACTATGCCATAAGATTGCTTGAGAATCCGACGCTTGAAGCATGGAAAGAAGTTTATGCCGTTCATAGCAAACATAATAATGTGTATCATCAATGGCTAAATCTTGTAAAAAGGCAACCCAATCCCATAGAAATTCAAAGTGTTGAAGACATCCCTCACCTGCCTATCTCAGCATTCAAACACCATAAAATCATTCTTGATGGCTTTAAGGAAAAACTTGTTTTCAGGAGCAGTGGCACGACAGGGCTGAGAAGCAAGCATTATGTAGCATTCCCCGAGGTTTATCTCTGGTCGTTATATCATGGGTTCAAACTGCACTTTGGGAATCCTGAGGAATACTGGCATATAGCGCTACTGCCGGGATATGAAGAAAGACCAGACAGTTCATTAATATATATGGTAAAGCGCCTAATGGAACATGCCGGGCAGGCTGCAAGTGAGTTTTTTGTAGGGTTGAAGCCTGAAAAACTCATCCCACTGTTAGGTTCATTGCCCTCAAACAGGAAAATCATATTGTGGTCTGTGCCATACGCACTCCTTGACCTCGTCCAGAAAAACATTAAACTTCCGTCAGATATTACAATAATTGAGACGGGAGGGATGAAAGGGCGCGGTCCAGAATGGTCAAGACAACAACTCCATGAATACTTACAACAAAACCTCGGAGTTAAAACCATATTATCTGAATATGGAATGACTGAACTGCTTTCGCAAGCATATACAACTCCAGAAAAGCCATTTAGATTCAAAACGCCACCATGGATGAAGGTGTGGACCCGTGACCTATATGTGCCATTTAAAAAAGCTCCGTATGGGAAAGCAGGGGTTCTATGCATTGCAGACCTCGCTAACGTCTTCTCTGTGCCATTCATTGAAACAGAAGACATCGGAATAGTTTATGAAGATGGCACTTTTGAAGTTCTTGGCAGACTGGAGTATTGTGAAATAAGGGGTTGTAACTTGCTATATGAAGAGTTTGGATAAACAAGTATAACATGCGAAAGCGATACTACATCCAGTTTAGGAAAGACAGTCTTTGAGATTGCGGTTTGGTTCTGTGTCTGAAATTAATTAAAGTTATCTATGTTTGCAATATGGCCAAGGCACGCAAAGCACAGAAAAGAGAGGATTTACTGTGGGACAGGACCAACTACATAATTTTTATTGTAGGCATTCTGGTTATTATCCTCGGGTTCGTGTTAATGTCCGGAGGCAGAAGTCCTGACCCAAATGTGTTTAATCCAGATGAGATATACAGTTTCAGGAGGATAACCCTTGCACCCATCGTTGTTCTCTTGGGATATGGCATAGTTATTTTCGCTATCTTCAAAAAGAAGAAGCAGAGAAGCGACGATGATTTATGGACGTCTTGAAGGCTATACTGTTAGGTCTCATTCAAGGAATCACTGAATTCTTGCCCATCTCCAGCAGTGGTCATTTACTAGTTGCCAAGGAATTGCTTGGGTTTAATGTGGAACATGGCTTGTTGTTCGCCGTAGCAGTGCATTTAGCCACGTTGTTGAGCATCTTCGTTGTGTTCTGGAAGGATTTGATTTCGCTTGTTGTAAGGTGGCAAGAGAACTTGAGTTATATTGTTTTTCTTGTGGTTTCTGCCATTCCAGCAGGAATAATAGGCGTCTTATTCAAAGACTACATAGAGCAGGTTTTTGCAGGTGAATTACTTGTTGCTGGAATCGGTTTTCTTATTAGTTCTTTGTTCCTGTTCATGGCACATTTCATCCCAAAGGGCGACAGGGAAGTGGGGTTCCTAAGTTCAGTGGCTATGGGTGTTGCTCAGGCTATAGCCATTTTGCCCGGAGTTTCTCGTTCTGGTAGCACCATTTCTACTGGATTGCTTTTTAAGGTTTCGCCTGAGAAAGTGGTTAAATTCGCTTTTTTGATGAGCATTATTCCCATTGGGGGAGCTGCTTTTCTGGAAGCCCTTGATGTTTCTAAGAACCCAGTGGGTTCAGGGGAGATGCTTCTTGTGGGTGTAGGGTTCATAACCGCATTTGTTTCGGGGATTGTAGCGTGCCGGTTGATGATAAATTTTGTAACCAGAAATAAACTCTTGCCTTTCGCTATATATTGTCTTTTGATTGGCATAGCCACTCTGTTCATTGCAATGAAATAAATAGGATATGTTAAGGTTTGTTACCACAGAACAGGAATTGGGCTATTTGTTTGAGCCTGAGGGGGCTTTGATATTGATTGATAAGCCTGCGGGAATAACGTCCTATCAGGTGGTGGACAGAATAAAGAAGATAACCAAGCGGAAGGCTGGGCATGGCGGAACACTTGACCCATTCGCCACTGGACTGCTCATCGTAGGAACAGGCAAACACACTAAGTGGCTCGGGAGAATAATTAATGCGGACAAGACGTACACAGGGACGATGGTTCTGGGAGTGGCTACCGAAACGGGGGACCCAGAGACGCCAGTGGTTAAGTCCTGTCCAGTCCCTGATGTTTCCCAAGAAATGATTCAAAAAGTAATAGAAAAATTCACGGGAAAAATCACTCAGAAACCACATAAATTCTCTGCCGTCAAGATAAAAGGAGTTCCAGCGTATAAACTGGCTCGCCAAGGGAAAGACCCGCAAATCAAAGAACGGGTTGTTACAATTTATGAACTCAACCTCAGCAATCCAAGACACAGGACAATCACGATTCAAGGCAAGGACTATAACGTGGCATTGCTTGACTTCTTTGTTAAATGTAGCAAGGGAACATATATTAGAAGTTTGGTTGAGGATATAGGCGAATTCTTGGGAACCTGTGCTTTCACTTTAACCCTGCGACGAACAGCAATAGGCAACCTAACTGTTGACAACGCTTGGAAATTTAACCAGTTAATAGACCTGTTAGAAAAGGCTTATGAGAATAATTGATTTGCCTGAAAAGGTGGAGATTTCTAATCCAGTCGTAACAATTGGAACTTTTGACGGCGTTCACAGGGCTCATCAGACCCTTATTGCTTGGACACGAACCAAGGCCCGTGAATTGAATGGAACGCCCGTCCTGCTTACATTCCATCCGCATCCACGAATAGTGCTAAACACAGACTCTCAACTCAAACTAATAACCACTTGGGAAGAGAAAGAATTTTTGCTTGGACATTTGGGAATTGAGTATATCATTAGAGTTCCCTTCACTAAGGAATTTGCCCTTCTTCCGCCAACTGAATACATTGAACAGGTTCTCGTGAAGTCAATAGGTGTTAAAGCGATAATAGTGGGCTATAATCACAGGTTTGGCTATAAGAGGCAAGGCGACGTTAATCTATTGCGTGAGTTGGGCAAGAAACACGGGTTTGAGGTGTTTGAAGTGCCACGTCAAATGACTGATTCAATCAAAATCAGTTCCACTCGCATCAGGGAATACATATCTCAGGCAGACATTAAGGAAGGTAACGCCCTCTTGGGCTATCCATTCCTGATCATGGGCACTGTGAGGCACGGCGACAAGAGAGGCACTAAACTGGGGGTCCCAACGGCGAACATTATCCCATCCAAGGAAAAACTGTTACCGCCAAATGGGGTATATGTCGCTCGGGCAGTAGTTGACAATCATTATTACAATGCAGTTGTTAACATTGGGAGGAGACCTACTGTTGACGGGACTTCGCTCGTCGTAGAAACACACTTAATCGGGCAAAACTTAGATCTATACGGCAAAACCCTGAGGATATATTTGCTTGATTTCATCAGACCAGAGCAGGAATTCGCTTCCCTTGACAGTCTGAGGCAACAAATAATAAAAAACATAAATCAAGCGAAGGAATACTTAGCACAATTTGGCTAATTCATTGTTTTTCCAAGCATTTGATATGCCCGTTGGAGATTAACAGAAGCCTGTGTATAATCAGGGTCAAGAGAAAGGGCTTTTTGGAAATAGGTTATGGCGATGCGTGGCTTCCCTTTCAGGAGATATAAATATCCCAGATTGTTCCAAGCCTTGTAGTGATAAGGGTCTTCATTGACTATGAACCTAAATACCCTTTCGGCTTGTTGCCAGTCGCCCAGCATAGCAAGGGTAGTCCCTAGTTCGTTCTGGAAATCCAGTTGATAGGGCAGTAAGGAAGTGGCTTTTTCAAGCCAATGCAGTGCTTTCTTTAACATTTTTTGATGCTTATAAGCAATAGCGATTCGGTAAGCGGTCCAACCATCTAAAAAAGTGTCGTTCTCAACCAGAGGAACAAGATTTATAATGTTGTCATACTGTTCCGTTAGGTAATAATAGTGAATCCATGTTTTGGGATGTTTTTCAGGGGGAAGTTTGCTTAGGTAGTGGCGTGCTGAGTCAAGGACGTATGAGTAAGGGTGGAATTTTTCGTAGAAGTAGAGGTATGCTTTGGT
>JAADEI010000120.1 GCA_013153515.1 Chlorobiota bacterium
TAACGTGTGCTCCTGAAAAGAAACTAATAATAGCAAGTAGTGTTAGGGATGAGCCCTTTTATTCGTTGTATCGGTTTCCTTATTTTATGGGGAATATGAAGTTAATAATGGAAGAGTTTTTAAATGTTGCATACAGAGAACCTGAGTTTTATGGTTATTACTTTCGGGAAAATGAGTTTTCCGCCATCTTTCTTGATACAAGTTGTAGTAGGATTGATTCTGTGCTTGTTAGCATTATACAGGGAATGTCCAGACAAGGTTGGGATTTGGTGCGATGTTTCCGACTTGATGATTCAACACTTATTTTCAGAATGAAAAAATATAACTTTGTTTTAAAAGGTTACTCCATTCAAACAGGAGGATACATATTGCGAGTAAAAATTGTAATGGACACTCTTTTCCACGTTGACACGTCCAAGTTCTTTGATTTGGAATCCTAAATTCGTTGTCAAATTGATTAGCATGCGTCAAGGGTTGCTCATTGTGGGAGTTATGCTAACACTTGTTTTCTCTTTTGCATCCTGCCAGAAAGTTAGTGACACTCTCAGGGAAATTGTAGAGATTTGGGCTTTGGGATATTCAGTCAATTCGCAACAGAGATATACGTATTCCTATGAAGATGAAATAATAATTTTTCCTGAAGCACTTAATAAAACAGTTCCGAAGATTCCAGTGGATTCCTTGTGTTCGTTGGTAAAGCAGTTTCCCTTGCCTGCCGACATGCAATTTGTGTTTGAGAGAGGAGTTATGGATAGTTTGCCCATAGGATGCTGGATTTCCTATGCAGGAAGTGAAGCTCTGGATATAACAGAAGAGGATTTTTACAGGGTCGTGGACACACTATGGGATGCCCATCCAAGAATGTTCGTGGAAGGAATTTTAGAAATGAATTTGGATGATGAACTGGACAGTTGGATAACGGCAAAATTTACCTTGAGCGATTTACTAAATGTTCCTGCCGATTCATTAGACCCGATTCTTGTTACCAATTGGAAGGATATATTTTACGGCATGCGAAAAAGTCTCATAGCAAAAATTGTGTATAGTGCTTGGATAAGATACCATTTCAAAGTGATTTATGCACCAATTCCTAAAATTGTAATAGAGGTTTCTAAGGATACAGTGCCCATATTGGCAGTGGTTGACTACTACGTGGCACGTAAAGTTTTATCACCATACGAAGAAGAACTTGAGAAGGTCTTCCCTGTAGTGCCAGACGTCAAGAATTACGACAATGGCAGGACTATTTACTTTTTTATCTCACCAGTTGAAAGCAACTTAGTCCAACTTCTTGAACAGATGAGGGACATTTTGGCTCAGAATGGTTGGCAAGTTATTGATTTCTTGACAATGCCCAGTGTGGGAACCCTTAAAGCAGTTAAACACGATATGAAACTGATAGGCAGTTATGACTTCACAAAAGGACAAGTTCTTACTTTTACATTGCAAAAGCAAGGAAAAAATTGGGGTATATGAGCAACATTGAAAGTTGGATTAGAGAATTTCCAGAACAGTCAAGGAAAGGTCTTGAACTGGGAGATATACCAATGGGTTCGCATACGGCACCAGTGTTTGTTTGTGGAATGGGAGGTTCCGCAATAGCAGGACGCTACTTGATTTCCCTACTGCAATACCTTGAATTCAGGTTCTATCCCATCTGGCTTGTTAACTCATATCTCTCAGACCATTTCAGAGTTCCGCCGAACGCAAAGGCAATTTTCATTTCCTATTCAGGCAATACGGAGGAAACCCTGCATAACTACCGCATTATTGCAAGCCAGTTGCAACCTTCCAATGTCATCGCTATCACTTCTGGGGGCAGGCTTCGTGAAACGGCTGTTGCCAACGGAAACACTCTGATTGAATTGCCTAAGGGATATGCACCACGACACACCCTTGGCTATCAATTGGGAGTCCTGTGGGCTCTCTTTGTTAAAATGGGCTGGCTACGAAGTCAACGTATTGGGCAGTTGGAACATGCCAGTGAGAGGCTGGAAACCACCATTGCCGAACTGGAGCAGGTTGCCAAGCAGTGGAGCAGGGAAACGGCAGGAAAACTAAAGTGGGTTTATGTTCCTGCTGAACTGGAGCCAGTAGCAATCAGATGGAAACAACAGATTAATGAGAATGCGAAACAGTTCGCTGGCTATCATATAATTCCCGAGATGAGTCATAACGAGTTGGAAGGCTTTGAAGGAAACATTATTCCAGAGGCAATTTTTATGCTATCATACGTGTCTCTAAATCACAGGGTCAGAAAGAGAATCAAGTTCCTTGAGCAGTTGATTCAAGAGAAAGGCATCGCATATTTCTATCACGAGATTGACACCGAGGACTTGCTTGTCGCAACACTTGAACTAACCGTGTTGGGAGACTGGCTGTCCTACTTCACTGCTTTGAACACTGGCGTTGACCCACTTCCCGTTTCTCTTATTGAGAACCTTAAAAAATTCCTGTCGTGAGACCACCTGTGAAAGTGTTATGGCTGGGAAGACAAAAGTATAAGCCAGTTTGGGATTTGCAAAAAGAACTGCATAATGCTTTGATAGATAGGAAACTGGAAAAAGGCGTTACACCTGAATCACCGCCACTAATGCATTTCATCCTTGTTGAACACGAGCCTGTGGTCACTCTGGGCAAACACGGTCATCTAAGTAATATAGTCGTTCCTGTAAACATTCTCAAAAGAAAAGGTATTGAATTTTATCATATTGACAGAGGGGGCGACGTTACATATCACGGTCCCGGACAAATCGTCGGCTATCCAATCCTTGACCTGTCCTACTTCAAAGAAGACATAGGCTGGTATATGCGTTCCCTTGAAGAGATGATAATTAGAACCCTTGCTGAATATGGCATTAAAGGCGAGAGGTTGAAGGGCTACACGGGAGTGTGGCTTGACATTAATGACCCACGGAAAGTCCGCAAGATTTGTGCTATGGGCGTCCGGGTTAGCAGATGGGTCACCCTGCACGGGTTCGCTCTCAATGTGAACACTAACCTGCATCATTTTGGGTATATAATCCCGTGTGGGTTGGCGGACAAGGGAATAACCAGTATGGAACGGGAATTGGGCAGACGGATTCCGCTTGAAGAGGTTCTGGAACGTATTATAAAGAATTTTGGCACAATTTTTGACGTTGACTTAATTTCGGTAGAGAGAATTGATAACTTTAAAATGAAAAACCATGTTGAGACTATTTAGCTTAGTAGGAGTAATTACTATTTTTGCTTGGGCTTGTAGCAAAGTGCCTATCACAGGACGGAAACAGCTCAACCTTGTTCCCGAATCAATGCTTATAGCTTTGAGTTTTGATGAGTATCAAAAAATCCAACAAACATATCCGCCGGAGGTTGGGACACCACGAGCCAAGATGGTTGAGCGAGTGGGCTGGAAAATGGCTAAGGCAACAGAGGAGTTCCTGAGGCAAAATGGCATGGAAAACCGCATAAAAGAGTTTCAATGGGAATTTAAGCTTTTGAAGGCAGATTCCATAGTAAATGCTTTTTGCTTGCCGGGCGGTAAAATAGCGTTTTTCACCGGGATTATGCCTATTGCACAGAACGAGGCGGGAGTGGCTGTGATTATGGGGCACGAGATAGCCCATGCCATTGCCCGACACGGTAACGAACGGCTCAGTCAGGCTCTGCTGGCTCAGATGGGGGGCATTGCTCTTGATGTTGCCCTTAAGGAGAAACCCGAAGAAACAAGACAATTATTCCTAGCCGCTTATGGCGTGGGGGTTCAAGTGGGAGTCCTGTTGCCCTATTCCAGAAAACAGGAATTGGAAGCGGACCGAATTGGGTTAATTCTAATGGCGATAGCAGGCTACAATCCAGAAGAGGCAATCAAATTCTGGGAGAGGATGGAGAAAATGGCAGGAGGGGCGTCAGTGCCTGAATTCCTAAGCACCCACCCAAGCCACAAACGACGAATTGAGCAGTTGAAGAAATTGCTACCAGAGGCTATGAAATACTACAACCAAAAGTGAGATTCTGGACATTCTGGAAATTGCTTAGTTTCATAGTTGATGTTCCCGTTGCCGATGGAATTGATTCTCAGGGAAATGTAATCCAATTAACACTTAGGAAAGGGCAATTTTTGCTGACCAGCCCCAAAATGATTTATTCTTATGGGTCCCGCTATGAAGTATTAAAACAAGCCTATGAGTTTTTTGATGTATATGGTATGAAACCAGTGTCTGTCTTGTTTCTTGGCTCAGGCATTGTCAGTGGAGTGCAACTGCTTAACTCACACGGAATTGTTCCGGATGTTGCCATGCTTGTTGAAAAGGAACCGCTTATATGTCAATGGCTAAAGAGTTTTGTACGACCCTTCCTTCGTGCTAAGAATGTGGAACTTGTTTGCTCTGACGCAGTTCAAGCAGTGAAAGATCTTAAGCAATTGTTTGATCTGATTGTTGTTGACCTGTTTGTTGATGATGTGGTTCCTGAATTTGTGGGCACTGAAACTTTCTTGAGAAATGTCGTGAGACTCATTGCCAATGACGGATTGGCTATCATCAATATTACTAAATTCCCAGAGGGAAACATGCGTGTTGCTAATAATATCCAAAATGTCCTGAGGAATTTGTCGGTTGAATATGCTACTTTTGAAGTGGGAGAAAAGAACATTGTGTATGGCATCAGAAGGAAGTAAAACAATTGTTGTTACGGGGTCAACGTCCGGAATAGGGAGAGCCATTGCCTTTGAATTTGGGCGACATGGTTGGAACGTGGTTATCAACGGAAGGAGACAGGAAGCAATTGACGAAACGGTTGAAACACTTGAAAAACAAGGCATTAGGGCAGTGGGGGTTAAGGCAGATGTCAGTAACGAAGAAAAAGCAAAGCACTTGATTGAAGAAGCAGTAAAACATTTCGGACAAATTGATTGCCTTGTTAATAATGCGGGGATTAGCATGAGGGCTTTATTTGAAGATGCCGGTCCAGAGATAATTAGGAAAATAATGGATATTAACTTCTTTGGGACTATTTACTGCACTTATTATGCCTTGCCACATTTGAGAAAGACAAAGGGTACAATTGTGGGGATTTCATCTATTGCCGGATATGTTGGCTTGCCTGCCAGAACAGGATATTCCGCTTCTAAATTTGCTATGAATGGGTATCTGGAATCGCTAAGAATTGAACTTAAACCCACCGGGGTCAATGTAATAATTGTATCGCCGGGATTCACTGCCACGGCAATCCGATATAGGGCATTGACGGAGAAAGGAACGGCACAGGAAACAACACCCATTGATGAGAAAAAAGCAGATAGACCGGAAAACGTTGCTAAGGCTGTGTATGAAGCCGTTATCAAGCGAAAGAGAGAAGTAATTTTAACAGGAGAGGGCAAACTTACTGTGCTATTTAAGAAATGCTTTCCTTCAATCCTTGAAAGGCTTGTGTTCAAGCGATTTGTCAAGGAACCAGATTCACCACTGAAAAAATATCTGTGATGCCAGTCAAAATGTTCACTTTCAACGACTTTCAAGAAAACACGCTGGTTGTTTATTCAGATGGAGAGGCAATAATTATTGACCCGGGATGTGCCTATCCACACGAGGAACAGGCATTGAAAAATTTTATAGAAGAAAACGGTTTGCGTGTCAAGGCTGTTGTGAACACACATTGCCATCTGGACCATGTGGTAGGCAATCCATGGGCAGTGGAGACATTTAGAGCACCTTTGTTAATCCATGAAAAGGACTTGTTTCTTTTAAAAGCGGCACCGCAAGTGGGAATGATGTGGAGTTTTCCTGTGCCGGAACAACCCAAGCCAGATGCGTTCCTTGAAGAAGGCGACGAGATAAAAGTGGGAAGCGAAACATGGAAGGTTATCTACGTGCCGGGACATAGCCCGGGACACATAGCACTCTACAACCCTGAAACCAAGCAAATCATTAGTGGAGACGTGATTTTCGTTGGAAGCATAGGCAGGACGGACCTGCCCGGCGGAGACTACACAACACTTATGAACTCTATTATGAAAATCCTGAGTCTTGGCGACGACATAACCATCTATCCCGGACACGGTCCCACCACAACAACAGGGACAGAACATCAAACAAACCCGTTCGTTATTGATTGGCTTCAAAGGGAGTAGTGATATTTCTTAGAATTATTTGTTCAACCGAATCCTTGAAGGATGGGAGGAGTTACTGTTTCTGCTAGGAAAAGTTTTTTTTTTGGGGGGAAATGAGTCAAATAAAAAATAAAAAATTCCATCGATAACAATAATTATTTTATTTACTATGATGATTGCCTGTATGAATCACAGTAATTCTGAACATGATACTAAAAATGATATTTGTAGTTATTCTCATAAACAGGACAATTATCAAGAAGATAGCACGAGAACGCTGGGTTTGCACTTAGTAAAATATGTTGAATTTGATACTAAATCTAAGCACAATAGCAAACTATTCGTAGAAATACTTACTGATTCGCATAAAAACTTGCACATATTTTATTATCTTGACGAAAGAAAATTATGGAGAAACGGCGTTGTGATTCCATTTAGTTATTTTGATACCATATATGTGTGTGACCTTGACGGCATTTGTGAA
>JAADEI010000102.1 GCA_013153515.1 Chlorobiota bacterium
GCAGGCTACTCCGCCCAGATGTCTATGTCTACTACCTATTCGTTGACTGCGACGGAACAGTTTACTTTGAAAAAGGAGACGTGACGCTAATCAGATAATAACCACTATTCGCTCCCCCTGGTGGGCTTAAATACAACCATTATACTTGTGGCTCTGATAATGGGCTCTTCACTAACATCGTCCCATACCATCCCTTCACAAAATATAAGGCGCTTCCCACGTTTATAAACTTTCCCTTCACTATAGAGTATTTTACTTCCTTTACCGGGTCTTAGGAAATTTATATTAAGTTCCCCAGCAGCAACCATCTCGGGCAATTTAATTGTGGTGAATGCAGAGAAACCCATTGCGGTGTCAACAAGAGTGGACAGCACACCTCCATGTAATACACCGTAAGGATTAACCATAAAATCTTTTACCGGCAATTTTAGAAGAACCCTGCCAACCTCATATTCAACAGTGTCAATACCAAGGTGGGTAACAAAGTTTGAGTCTTTTATCCTTTTAAGTAGGAAACGTCTCAGTTCCTCAGGAATTTCTTTGGGCATCTTTTTGTGATTTGGATGATTTAAACATTAGGAGAACTTGCCACTCTCCAGTGTCTTTAATTAAGATGGGCTTAAAATTAAATAACTTAGCGTGTTTAAGTAACTTATTTCTTTGTTTTTTGATAATGCCACTGAGAATAAGCAGCCCCTCATCTTTTAAAACCTTACTAAATTTAGGCAAAAGCTCCAAATGAGCATTTAATTCAATGTTAGCTATGACTAAGTCAAATTTTGAACCCTTCAACTGCCCCCAATCATCGTATAATTCAAGGGAAATGTTGTTTAACAAGGCGTTTTTTTTCGCGTTTGCTAAGGCATTTTCATCAATGTCTATCCCCACAACCCTTGATGCACCCCTCTTGGCAGCTATAATCCCTAATATCCCACTGCCACATCCAACATCTAAAACCGACTTGCCTTCACAAGGAATTTCCAATAGGAGCTTGGCAATTGTTAATGTTGTTATGTGATGCCCCGTGCCAAAAGCCAACCCCGGTTCTATGAGAACCTCAAATGTTGCTTGTGGATTAGGTTTATGAAAAGGGGCACGGATATATAATCCAGTTTCGGCATCAAAGACAGGCTCATAATTCTTTTCCCATTCTTCATTCCAGTTCCTCTCTGCTATTGTGGAAACATTGGAGAGCCTTGCGAATTTTGGATATAGAAGTTTATCAGTAAGGTCATCTTGTGGGATGTAAACAATAAATGAGTGTTTTCTTCGCTCTATTCCTGCAATGGGAAAATTTTCAATCCATTTTAAAAAATGCTTTATTCTCTTTCGTGGAACGTCATAATTTATTTGAAGCCACCTCTTCTGTGGCATCTCAACCTAAATTTGTTTTAAAGATAAAAATTCTTTTATATCCTTAAAAACTTTATACCACATTTGCCTTGTCAGACGCCCAGTAAATGTGTTTTGTTGACTTGGATGATAAGACATAAACACAGTTAGAGTCCTGCTTTTATAAGAGGCTTGTTGAATTTTTCCATGCTTGAAAGCCAACTTCTCGCCAATAAGCCTTCCGAACCATGTGGTAGCTATTCCTCCTAAGGTTAAAACAGCTTTTAGATGAGGCAAGTTATTCAAATCTGCTTCAAGGAAGGTTTGACAATTTTTAAGCTCTTCTGTTGAGGGTTTATTTTTCGGTGGGACGCACCTGCAAACAGCGGTTATATAAGCGTTATAAAGTTCCATTGAGTCATTAAAATGTTTGCTTTCTGGATGTGAGGCGAATCCGAATTTGTATAGGGCATCAAAGAGCCATTCCCCAGACCTATCTCCCGTGAATAGTCTACCTGTTCGGTTGCCTCCGTGCCCTGCCGGAGCTAGTCCGACGATTAAAAGTTCGGCGTTAGTATCTCCAAATCCGAGAACAGGACGAGCCCAATAAATCCAATGTTTAAATCTTTTTGGTTTCTTAAATGAGACCTGATTACGCCATTGAACAAGCCGCTCACATGCCCGGCAATGAATTAGCTCCTCAGACCAATTACCCACGTTATTAGAACTTAGGACAGTATAATTTCCCTTGTTTAACCAGATAACTTATTGTTATCATTCCTAGAAAGCCATAGTGATCAAAATCAGTTGGATCCCCCCTTTGGTCGCCCGGTTTGAACATGACACAATCCCCTGTCTCGCATCTTTCTTTCCACCGGTTTGAATATGCATCCATTACTTGGGCTTGTTGCTCAGGAAATTCCTCATAATAGTAAGCCGGATCAGGGTATGTCTTACTAACATCATCTAAATAGTCGGTAAAAGTGAATTTAAATACCATTTCAAAGCCAATAGTCCAACTTTTGTTTATATTGTATTTATAGCCGAAACCAAGGGGGATGGCTGGTTGGATAGACGCATACGGCTTTCTATCTGGATATTGGGGTAATCCTTGCCCCTCTGTTCGCAATGGTTTTAGTCTAGTGCCGTCGCGAGCCCTCGGATCAAACCAGAAAAGGGCGAAGCCACCAACCGCATATGGCGTGTGCCTATACCGATATCTTCCATGTTCAAACCTCAGGATATTGAATTCGCCAAGGAAAGCGAGCTCAATTATTGCCGTTTTGAAATCTTGATTTCTGTACCACCTTGCGAGGTGAGCACCTGACAAATAAGAAGGAACAAAATCATCATCGGCAGTTATCCATGCTAAAGATAATTGAAGTCTCCACGAGAAGAAAGCGTTTGGTGTTTGTCTTAAGAATCCCCCCAATGCGGGTCTAGTGGCAGCAATATCTAAGTCTTTTATGCCAAATTTCCCCAAGTCCTTCCCTCCACCTAAGTCAGTAAAAGCGTTAGCTACACCTAAGGTAAATCCTGCTTCCAACTGAGCAATAGCGGGAAAGGAGCCCAATAACAAGCCACACAAAATAGAATTAATAGTTATCCTCATGCCTGCAGGCATTTTCTATATACAAATATACGCAAAACAAACAAAAATGTCAAGGATCTAAGATTTGGAAAATGGAAACATTTAGTCATTGGATTTGTCATTATACTAATTGATAACGGCAATGGCAGCTATTTCAACCCTTGCTTCAAGGGGCAAGTCCCTTACTGCAACTGTTTTTCTTGCAGGGGCACTTCCATCTTTAAAATACTCTCCATATACCTTATTGACAGCGGGGAAAAAGTCAATGTCTGTAATGAAAATTGTTGTATCTACAATGTTTTCCAGAGCTAAGCCTCGTGCTTCAAGTATGGCTTTGATGTTCTTCATTATTTGTCTTGTTTCTGCTTCAATAGAGTCTTTAACCAAGTTTCCGGAAGAGGGGTCAATCGCTATTTGCCCAGAGATGAAAAGGAAGCCGTTTGCTTCCACCGCTTGTGAATAGGGACCCACTGGTGCCGGTGCCCTGTCTGTAACTATTATCTTTTTGCTCATGTCCTACTTATTTAAGCGTTCATCAAGGTCAATGTTAAATTTTTTAGCTGTTTCTTTTGCCAGTTCGTATCCTGCGTCGGCATGCCTAACCACGCCTATTCCCGGGTCATTGAACAATACCCTACCAAGCCTTTCCTCCGCTTCCTCTGAACCATCAGCCACTACGACCATTCCAGCATGAAGGGAATATCCCATTCCAACGCCACCGCCGTGGTGGAAGGAAACCCAAGCTGCTCCACTCACGGCATTAAGCAACGCATTCAAGATAGGCCAGTCTGCTATTGGGTCCGAGCCATCCTTCATGTTTTCTGTTTCGCGATATGGGGATGCTACGGAACCAGTGTCCAGATGATCCCGCCCAATAACTATGGGACCTTTGAGTTTCCCTGTTTTGACAAGGTGATTGAACGCTATTCCTGCTTTGTCCCGTTCCCCTAAACCAAGCCAGCATATTCGTGCGGGCAGACCTTGAAACTTAATTTTCTTTTGTGCCAGCCGTAGCCACCTATGAAGACCCTCATTTTCAGGAAATAGTTCCATCAAAACCTTGTCTGTTGTGTAGATGTCCTGTGGGTCTCCGGAGAGAGCAACCCATCTGAACGGTCCTTTACCCTCCGAAAATAGAGGTCTTATATATTCAGGGACAAATCCTGGGAAGTCAAAAGCATCTTTTACTCCTGCTTCATATGCCTGTGCCCTTATGTTATTGCCATAGTCAAAGGTAACTGCCCCTTGCCTCATTAACGTTAACATTGCTTGAACATGCCTTGCAACGCTCTCCTTAGCTAACTTTATGTATTCTTTTGGATTGGTTCTTCTGAGCTCTTGGGCTTCTTCTAAGGATAGTCCTACGGGGTAGTATCCATTTAGTAGATCGTGGGCACTGGTTTGGTCGGTGAGTGCGTCGGGAGTTATTCCTCTTGCAATGAGTCGTTCCAATAGGTCCACAGCATTTCCCAAGTAGGCTATGGAAACTGCTTCTGCCTTTTCCTTGGCTTCCAATGCTCGGTCAATAGCTTTATCTAAGTCAGTGAAATACTCGTCAAGATACCCTGTTTTGATTCGCTTCTCTATTCTCCAAGGTTCCATTTCAGCAGCCAGGCAAACTCCTTCGTTCATAGTGATAGCGAGGGGCTGAGCTCCCCCCATACCGCCCAACCCAGCAGTTACAACCAATTTACCTTTTAATGTGCCTCCATAGTGCTTGTTTGCTAAGGATAAGAAAGTTTCATAGGTTCCCTGAACTATTCCTTGTGAACCAATGTATATCCATGAACCTGCAGTCATCTGACCATACATAATCAAGCCCTTCTTCTCCAACTCATAGAACACATCCCAAGTTGCCCATTTGGGAACAAGATTAGAGTTAGCTATTAATACGCGAGGGGCGAAGGGGTGTGTTTTGAATATGCCTACTGGTTTGCCAGATTGAATAAGGAGTGTTTCATCATTCTCTAAATCGTGGAGGGCTTTCACTATTTTATGGAAGGCGTCCCAGTTGCGAGCAGCCTTGCCTATCCCCCCATAGACAATTAGTTCTTCTGGCTTCTCGGCTACCTCCGGGTCAAGATTATTAAGCAACATTCTGTATGCCGCTTCCTGAAGCCATCCCTTGCAAGTTATCTGCGTGCCCCTCGGTGCCCGTAGGTTTCTTACAACTGATGTCATGACACTTTCTCTTTCGGAACAAAAATTTTCCAGAGACCTCTTAGATCACCCATCCTGAAATCGTATGCTGAATCAGTTGGGTAATGTTGCTTTATAAATTCATGCAGTTCAGGTGATAGTTCTCTGCCTACAACCCCATGGCAAGTTAGGCATAGCGGTTTTTCAATAACTATCGGTGCATAAAAAATGTATCCACTATCAACATTCACCACCACAGGAGCAGGTTTTTCCCCCGCTTTTAAACGTTCTATATATTCTTTGATTAATTTACTACGTTCATATGCATTAGCTGAATTAGCAGGATTTCTCCTTTTATGGGAAACCCGTGATATTTTAACTCCGAGAGATTTGCTTATTGAATCAACTAAGGGATTAGCACGGGCATTACAATACTTTATAGCATGTTGGGGACCGCCATCCCTGAGGGCTCTGACCACCTCAGCGGAGAGGGCTTTAAAAGTTGCCTTCGCCGCTTTCTTGCCTATCACTTTAACACTGTCCTCAATGTTATAAGAGGATGTTTTTTGAGAGGAGGTGGTTCCTTTGGATTCTTCCCGATTTGTTGTGTCTTGTCCTGACTCACAAGCAATAATTCCTATTATTCCCAGCACCGCAAGAGTAATAAATAATTTCTTCATGTCCAATTTATTTTGTAGGGTTAGCACTCTGGCACTATTTAGTTTCAAGCAGTTGCATTATTTTGTCAACCTTTGGTATTAGAATTATTTCTGTTCTCCTGTTTTTTGCCCTTCCTTCAGGGGTGTCATTAGGAGCAACCGGGTCAAATTCGCCTCTGCCGGCAGCTACAAGGATCTTTGGGTCAACGCCGTATTCCTCAGTGAGGATTCTTACGACGCTAGTGGCACGTAGCACGCTTAGATCCCAGTTGTCCCTTATGCATTTTGTTTTGATTGGCACATTATCCGTATGTCCTTCAACCATAACTGTAAAGTCAGATTGATTTTTGATTACTTGGGCGATTTGCTCCAATGCTTTTTTACCTTCAGGTTCCACAGTATATGAACCTGACTTGAACAGGAGTTTTTCGCTCATGGTGACATAAATCTTGCCGTCTCTTATTTGCACGTGCAGTTGGTCGCCGAATCCAAGTAGAGATTGTTGAATTCTTTCTTTTAAAGCCCTGAGGGCGGAGTCTTTCTGGGCTAAGAGGCGCTCCAACTCTTTGACCCGACGCTCCCTTGCGATCAATTCAGCTTCCATGTCCCTAAGCCGTTTCTCTAATTGTCTCAATTCCTCTTCTTTCCTGTTTAGCTCCTCTATTTTTTCTCGCAATGATTGAGATAAGGTTTCGCTTTGTGCAGAACAATTTTCGAGTAGTTCGCGATATTGACGCTTCAAGTCTTCGTATAAACGCTGGAGCTCCTTATTAAGGGTGTTTATCCTTCTATATCGCTCTCCTGCCATAGCGGTGTCCCTAATAAGCTCTGCCACTTGTTCATTTAATTCAAGGATTCGTTCATTTAGAGAGTCCACTTTTGTCTGTAATATAGACCTTTGTCTCTCACAATCATTGAGACGAGATTCACAGGATTCAGCCCTTTGTTGCATATCTTGAAACTTCCTGTATGGTACACATTGCCATAGTGCAACACCCGCAATTATTGTAATCAGCCCTATCTTAAGTATGTTCTTCATTCGTTTCTTGTTTTAGTTGTTCAACATTTTCTGCTATTTGCAAAGCTTCAATTAGTGGATCCAATTCCCCATCTAAAATTTCCTCTAATTTATATAAGGTCAAGTTAATGCGATGGTCGGTGACCCTGTTTTGTGGGAAGTTATATGTTCTAATTTTTACGGACCTGTCCCCAGTTAATATTGAGCTTCGCCTTTTGGAGTCCAGTTCCTCTTGTCGCTTCCGTAATTCTATCTCATATAAGCGAGCCCTTAAAATATCCAATGCTCGTTTATAGTTTTGAAGTTGGGACCTTTCATCTTGGCACTCCACAACTATTCCGGTTGGTATATGTGTCAGGCGAACCGCCGTCTGATTCCTATTGACATGTTGTCCTCCCGGACCACTGGCAGCAAATGTCTCACGCTTTAAATCCTTTTCATCAATCTTGACATCCACAGGATCCGGTTCGGGAAGCACTACTACACTGGCAGCAGAAGTATGTATTCTCCCGCCTGATTCAGTAACAGGTATTCTTTGCACCCTGTGAACACCACTTTCGTATTTCAAGAGACCGTAGGCACCAGGATAGTCTATCTTAAAAGTGATTTGTTTATATCCACCTACTGCACCGGGAGTTTGCCTTAGGATTTCAAACTTGTAGCCCTTTCTTTCTGCAAAACGTTGATACATTCTAAAAAGGTCTCCTGCAAAGAGGGCTGCTTCGTCGCCCCCTGTCCCAGCTCTTATTTCAATTATAGCTGGTTTGCGGTCCTCGTTCTTAATAGGCATTAACTTCCTCAGAAGTTGATTTTTTAATTCTTCTATTTTGGGTTCGTTTTCAGCGAGGTCCTCCCGTGCAAAGGCTACAAACTCTTCATCATCGCTCTCACGAATTATTTGTTTGGCTTCTCTAATGCTCTCTTTGGTTTTCAAATACTCGCTATAGGTCTGCATCAAGGCATCTAGATAAGCAAATTCTTTTTGTAGTTGAGCCATTTTCTCAGGGTCGCTATAAATAGATGAGTCTGAAAGCAGTTCTTTAAGCTCTTCCCACCTTCGTTTTAATCTTTCAAGCTTCTGTTCCATTAACCGAGTGATGGCTTCTTCTATCATCGTTTCACATACAAAATTATTCCGTTTGGAGTTCCTACTACAAGCATATCTCCCGTGTAATGGGTTGCGGTGTGTGGCTTCCCTATTAGTGTCCAGAACTTTTTGCTTTGCAGAGTTTCTCTGTCAATGAGCCGAATGCCCGGTTTCCCAATTAGTGCAACGTGTTGACCAGACACATCAGCCCGAGAACATTTAAACTCAAGCCTTCTATCCAACAAGCCTTCATCGTCAAAAACAAAAGTTGCTCTCAGGCTATCGCACATTATCACATGCGTGCCGTCCCATGTGAGGCTAGTGGGTTCCGGCACAAACCCTAATTCCATCGGAACAAAAGAACTTTCCATAATCTTTTTGAGAAGATAGTTGTAAAGATATAGTCGCTTTTTACCGTTATCGTAAATCCACAGTGTTCTGCCAGGACCTCCGCACACAGCAGCCACGTCCTCCATCCCTATTGAATTCATAGGAAGCCTGTATAGTTCTGAAAGTGTATTGTCATAAAACACTATTGTTTGAGCGTCTTTATAGTATGCCATTAGGACGCCTGGCTTGACCCATTGTAGGGTCGCCGGCTTGCCAAGGTCTGGCGAAAACACGCTGTATAACAAAGTGTCCTGCCGGATAATTTTTACAGTGTCAAAAAGAGTGAGAATACGAGTAGTGTCTTTTATTATTGTGTGTGTTTGGATGTCTATAATTTCTTTTCCCGTGGCTGAATCAATCACATAGGTGGTGTCTGTGAGAAGAATCGTGTCCTTATAGTGGCTAACTAAGCTAATTGTATCAATTTGATATTTTGGTTTATGCATGGGAGTGCCCCACTTTTCTATGTGTCCTTTGGGGGTTATTATGTAGAGATATTTTTCGGGGTCGGTGGTAATCCATACTGCTCTGGCTCTGAGTGTTCCCGCGAGCTTCCATTGGGCTAACACATTAGTTGAAAACATGTAAATCATAATAAGTGTTAATGAAATCAATCTTCCCATCTTGCTAATTTTATAGTGTTGCCATCAAAAATAGCGAAGGAAAAGTGAGTGAGCCAATCGCCGGTGTTTACATAAACAGAATTTCCAATCCGCTTGATTATTGGATAGTGTAGGTGAGCGAAAAGGTAGAAATCGTAGTGAGTTCTCTTTTCCATTTGCGTTATAAACTTTTCATATTTTTCCAATGCTTTGCGTGGTGGAACATCCGGATGGTTTTGCCTACTTGTGTGCGACCATTTCTTTGCTATCCATATTCCTAAATCAGGATGGACAAATTTAAACATTTTTCTTGCAATGGAGGATTCAAATAGAGTGTTTATGAGCCGTTCCGAAAGGGTTAAGGGCGGTATTTTATGTCCGTGAGAGATGAAGAATTTTTTTGAATTTAGTTCGGGGGTCCAGGGGTCTGGAACCACTTCAATGCCCACTTCCTCAGACAGATAGCCAAAGGTCCATTGATCATGATTCCCGGGCAAAAAATAAGTTTTGTATCCTGAATCGGTCAGGTCAGCAAGGGTTCCCAATAGCCTAACGAATCCAGCGGGAACAGAATGTTTCCATTCAAACCAAAAATCAAATATATCCCCCAGTAAGATTATATTAGTTTCCTTTGGCGGATAGCGGTCTTGAATATACCTTAGCAGTTTGATGAGTTTTAATTCCCGTTGCTTAGAAGGGGTGTATGCATCTGTTCCCAGATGGGCATCTGATATGAAAAATGCGTATCTCATTTCTTGCTAACATAAGGATTGTTCTTGATATAGAATCTGCGGGGCAATAGGGCATCCTCGCCAGCGTAATCAACACCAACCCTCGTTGTCCTCACAACTTCTTCTGGTTTAACAATCTTGCCAACATCCTCTACCCCTATTATGTTTGAGTCGGGCAGAAATAAACCATCGTGTTTGGTTGTTATGCCGAGGGCTCGTGTTAATACTCCTGGACCGGCGGTTAACCTCGGAGAGACCTCATCCAACTTCCGGCGTTTTAACATAACGTCAATCCCTTCAATGGGTTCAATGGCTCTTATAAGCACTGCATCAGGATAGCCTTCCCGCGATGTTACTACATTGAACATTGAATACATGCCATATATGAGATAAACATAGGCGTGCCCCCCTGCTTTATACATCGTTTCTGTACGACGAGTTCTCCTGTTTCCGAATGCGTGACTTGCCCGGTCATTGACCCCACAATAGGCTTCTGTCTCTACGATAATACCAGAAGTTACTTTGCCCTCCGTGCGAGTTACAAGTAATTTACCTAGTAGCTGAACAGCTACCGTCTCCGCACCTTGAAGGTAAAATGACTGATTTAATCGCTTACCGCGGGTCCTCACCAAATAGGTCACGATATGCTTTCTTATATGTTTTTAGTTTGAACTGTCCGAATTTCATTTCTTTATAATAGTTGCCACCATAGTAAATTAGGATTGGTAATAGGTCATCAGCACTTTTGTAGCCTCTAATAATCCTTAGTCTGTTGAATTTCTCATCTAAGATGACCATGGAAGGATAAACCATCCTTCCGTCTAAGAGCCTTAGAGCGATTAGGTTGGCTCTGTATTCTTTGATGTATGTGTGAGGTTTGTTTTGGAAGTAGATGGTATCTCTGGTTTCGGCGTCCAACTTAACGGCGTGATAGTATTTGTTCATAACCTTAATGACTCTGGGGTCCCTGAAAGTCTTTCTATCAAGGACTTTACACCATCCGCACCAGTCCGTATAGACGTCAATGAAGATCTTCTTTGGTTTTTTCTTGTTTAGATGCACTGCAGTCTCAAAATCTACCCATTTAATCATTTGGCTAGTTAGTGCTATACCACCGAGTACAACGAAAATCGTTACAGCTGTTTGCAATAGTTTCCTTCTCATCATGTAATAATTTTTTCTTGTGGTCAAAGATAAAGCAAATTGTATGCCATGAAAATAAAAAAGGGTGAGAACCCCCCATTCGGAAGGTCTCACCCCTATTAAACGTTTAATGAGTCTATTCTGATATGTGTTATTGCTCCTCTTTCTTATCCTCGTCCACCTCTTCGTATTCAACATCTTTCACACCGCCTTCTGTGGCTGCCTGCTCGGTGTTTGCCGCTTGTTGTGCCTCGGCGGTGTGTCCGGCTTGATAGAGGTGTTGGCTAGCTTGGTTCCACATGTTGAGTAGTTCATTAGTTAATTGCTCTGCCCTTTCAGCCTCTTTCTTTTCAAAAGCTTCCCTGATTTGTTTGACCAAGTCTTCCATTTTTTGCTTCAAATCGGCAGGGATCTTATCGCCCAGTTCTTTGAGCTGCTTCTCTGTTTGCCATGCCACTTGGTCAGCTTTGTTTAATTTCTCTATCTGTTCTCTGAGTTTCTTGTCTTGCTCGGCGTATTTTTGGGCTTCCTCCTTCATTCGTTTGATTTCTTCTTCTGTTAGTCCTGTGGAACCTTCAATGCGGATTGATTTTTCTTTTCCAGTTGCTTTATCTCTGGCGGTTACCTTTAGGATTCCGTCTGCGTCAATCTCAAAAGTCACTTCAATTTGAGGCACGCCCCGAGGAGCAGGCGGAATGCCTTCTAAGTAGAATCTGCCAAGGCTCCTGTTGTCCTTAGCCAATGGTCTTTCGCCTTGGAGGACATGCACTTCAACGGTTGTTTGGTGGTCCGTAGCGGTAGTGAACACTTCTGTTTTCTTAGTTGGAATGGTTGTTCCCGCAGGGATAAGCACGGTCATCAAGCCCCCATACGTTTCAACGCCGAGAGACAGAGGTGTAACGTCAAGCAGGAGGATATCTTTGACGTCTCCCGAAAGGACTCCAGCTTGGATAGCTGCCCCCAATGCTACAACCTCATCTGGATTGATTCCTTTGTGAGGTTTCTTGCCGAAGAACTCTTCAACGGTTTTTTGGACAAGAGGAATTCTTGTGGAGCCTCCCACTAATATGACATCATCAATGTCGCTAACGGAGAGCTTAGCCTTGTCTAAGGCAATCTTCATGTGTTCAACGGTCTTCTGAATATAGGGTTCTATCATTCTTTCAAACTGAGACCTCGTTAGTTTTTTAACCAAATGCAGAGGTCTGCCCTCCTTAGCGGTTATGTAAGGCAGATTTATTTCTGTTTCATATTGGCTTGAAAGTTCAATTTTGGCTTTCTCAGCAGCTTCTTTCAATCTTTGAAGAGCCATTGGGTCCTTTCGCAAGTCAATGCCGTGTTCCTTTTGAAATTCATCAGCTAACCAATCAATTATTTCCCTGTCAAAATCATCGCCCCCTAAGTGTGTGTCGCCATGCGTTGCTAAGACTTCATATACCCCTTCGCCAATGTCAAGAATTGAAATGTCAAATGTTCCGCCACCCAGGTCATAGACAGCAACCTTCTTTTCTTGATTGCCTTTGTCCAGCCCATAGGCAAGGGCTGCCGCAGTGGGCTCATTGAGAATTCTTCTTACATTAAAGCCTGCGATTTCCCCGGCTTCGCGAGTGGCTTTCCGTTGTGAGTCGTCAAAATAAGCGGGCACTGTGATTACTGCATCCGTAACGGGTTGACCCAAATAGTCCTCAGCGATTCTTTTAAGCTTTTGTAGGATGAAAGCGGAGATTTGCTGAGGAGTATATGTCTTATCATCTATTTTGATAAGCACTGTGTCGTTGGGACCTTGAACCACTTTATAAGGCACCCTTTTGATTTCGTCTTGAACTTCACTGTAGCGTCTGCCCATGAATCTCTTGATGGAGAAAATAGTTCTTTCTGGGTTGAGGACTGCTTGTCTCTTAGCCGGATCCCCCACGATTATCTGTCCATCTTCCTTGAATGCGACGACAGAAGGAGTAACATTCCTGCCTTCTTCGTTAGGGATGACGACAGGTTCCTTACCCTGCATTGCCGCCACTACTGAGTTGGTTGTTCCAAGGTCAATACCCACAATCCGTCCTTGTGTTTTGGTTTCTGCCATAGCTCTCTTTTTTGCCTTTCTATGAGGCAATAGATATGCCAGTGGGTTGATTATGTCAAAATGGCACGTTCAGGGTGTCAGTAAAGCAAAATCCTATCTGCTATTTTCCGTAATTCTGTCGCTGTCGTCCTGTTTCTTAACTGATGTTGGTAATAATTGGCGAGCGAGGAGATAAGGTCTGATGTTTTGTTGATTGATTGCCATTCTTCCTTCTTTGAAAACAAATCAATGATTTTGGTGAATTTGTGTTTAGCAAGGAAAGCAAGACCTGTCTTTAATTCTTTGGAGAACATATCTATGTTTAGGAGTCCACTTAGTCTGAGCAGATGAACTATTAGCCAAGGAATTGCTAACCATACAACCGTTCTCTTTTGGTCAAGGAGAACCAATGGATGAATGATTAGGTTGTCAAACTCATTAGTTGGTTGGGCTTCTTTCCCCACAATTTGAATGGTTCGTGCCAGTTCGCTTAAAAATATCGTTCCTGTGATGTCTCTGGAGAGATGTTTGAGTCTGATGAAGTGGTCTGCTTCTTTGATAGTATGCATAGAACTCTTTGTTGAAGAGTAATAATTTATCAACAGTATAGTGCTTGGATTAAGCAGATGTGGTTGCTTCTTCTTTATTCCGTATGCCATAAAGTCCATCATTCCGTGAGGAGTGAATGTTTTTAATATAGCGTTATTGTCTAAGTAAGGGACTATCTTTAGCAATATGGCTTTTGTCTTGTTAAGTGGCATAAGCACACTGATTAGAATGAGAAATTAAATCCTGCATATATCCCAAAGTTATAAGCTTCAGGGTTGTTTCGGTATGTTAATCGCCAGATCGCTACTATTCTGAACAATTGTAATATGTTATCTATTCCCACGCCTGCTTCCACATAAGGAACCGGATAGGGCACATAATAAGTGAAATAGGTATTATATGAAGCGTTTTGAGGAGATAGGGTTCCGAACGCTACCCTCCCTTGAACAATTGTTCTTAGCTTTAGTTTCCGTAGCAATGGAAACATATCAAAAATCAAGCCTCTAAAATTGTGTTCGGCTCTCACTATCACATATCGGTCGGCAAGGAATTCATATGGATTCATAGCATTGTAGGTATATGGATTGTAGAAGAAGGTGTAGTTTCCCTCAAAGACTCCCAAAATAGGGAATGGGATATTGTTTCCATAGATTTTTCCTGCGGTGATGTCAACATATAGTCTCATTCTGGGTTTTATTTTGAATTTGTGATAGGTGTTAAATCGCAAGTGATAGTATTGGTGTTTGCTACCAATGACGTCCGGCATACCATAATGGAAGCTGAGCAGGACAACAGGTAGTTTACTGCCCAGACTAACTCGCCAATACTTAGTATAGACAAACTTCTCTTTATATGCAAATCTAATGTGGAATGCTCCCTCGGTGATTATGTATTCCACTGCATTTTCCTCTGATGAGCTTGGGAAGGCGGGCGTTATTCGGTTGTGGAGAAATTCAATTTGAGATGAGAAGGAAGGGCTCATCTGATATTCATACCACAGCTTGCCCATCTTTTCAAAGAGCAGTCTCTGGGAAACCCCCTTTTTCTTTAAGCCGAAAGCTAGCAGGTTGTCCTTGTCCACTTCGCCCCATCTGAACGATTCCAAATTCAGGTCGTAGTGAGCGTGGATGCCCATCTGGTTCCAAGGTTTGAAAGAGAATGTGTGTCGGAAGGTTCCGCCATATTTGAACTTCTTATCCTTAAATCCATACGCTCCATAAACAATAATCTGGCTTTTCTTACTAAGATATTTATTAGTTTTTATTCCCAGTCTCACTCTGATGCCTTCCACTTCATCGGTGCTAATCAAACTGAAATAAGGACCAATTTCAATTGCTTTGAGTTTGCCACTTAGCTGATAATATCCCGATACAATAGTTTTAATTATGTCAACATATGTCCTAAATACTGGTATTTGTTGAATGGTATCCACGAGCTTATAAACCTGTTTTTCTGTTTTACTAAGTTCTTCATGTCTTAAAGTGTCCCAAACCTCCTCATCAAGATCGTACGCATTAGGTCTAATAAAGACCTGATCTTCAAGTTCAAAAACACCTTTGAAAGTTTCATAATTCAAGTTCCAATCTCTGTAAGTTACCACCCTTTTACCCATTACGCCAATTGTTCCTTCGGCAGGAGGCACAAAATCAACCATTAGTTTAGTCTTGCTTGGCATCCACCTGATGGTGTCATTGATGTTGACAGGTTCGCTCCTGAAATATATGCTGGTTCTCTGAACCCAGTTAATGTTTGCCCACGGAACCTTTTCCATGCTCAATTGATAGATAGCGAAAGAAGAATCAATGACTATCATTTCTCCCACGAAAGTGTTAGTTCCTTTACGCTTGGGTTCAAACCTAATTTTGAATGCCCGTTTTCCAAGAACTTTGAAAGTATCTATCACTGAATACCTGTAATATAACATTCCGAACCTATTAAGTGGACTCACAAAATCAACATCAAATAGTGTTATCCAGTTGTCAAAAATGTTTATGTCTTGATAGAGCCCACCAAGATATTCCGTTACAGTACTGTTTTTTACGCCTGACATTTTAACTGCTATTATTTCCTCTTTCTCTGTTTGCGGAGTGCGTCTATAATATAATCTTGAAATAGTTTCCACTAAGAAGACAGGTAAGAAAGGCTTTATATCTGAGGTGGTGTCAATCATATCGGCTATGAAAGAAAAGGGTCTTAACCATTTGTATTTCTTAAAAGCCTCTCTGGTTATGTTAGTTATGTCTAATTCTGTTCGTGTGTATAGTTCAACGCTGTAAGCAGGCAACCGTTGAATGTCGTGTTTCCTTTTGTTTTCGACAATATTAGAAAATAGTTCTTTCACTGGATCAACTCCCGGTTTAATGACCACTTCCGGAAGTTCTATCTCCGCTCGCTTTAGCCTCACTGTAAACACCAAAGGCTGAGAGGAAGGAGAGATAGGTCGTTTCCATATTTGATAGCCGATGACTTTTACAGTGAGCGTGTCCCCTTCCTTTACAGGTGCACTGAATTCAAAATATCCATCCAAATCAGTCATTGTGCCGTGCGAAGTGCCAAGGATAGCAACTCCGGCAAATGGGATTGGTTCCTCAGTGTGGTCGTCAATCACCCTCCCCTTGATCACAGTTTGTTGGGCTAATGTGATATAATGAATACTAAAAATTAATGCCAGTAATAGCCCTAAAGGGAATCTCATTGCATTGTAACATTTGGTATGGTTTGTTAAGCCTGCAATAGGATGATAACAAAAATAGGATAAATATACTGCAAAGGCATAATGATAGTGTAGATGTAACTCTAAAAAGATAATCTAAAGATTAGAAAGTCAGTGTTTTAAAGAGGGTGGCTGACGGGACTCGAACCCGCGACCTCCAGGACCACAACCTGGCGCTCTAACCACCTGAGCTACAGCCACCGTGTTCTCAATTGCATTAAACCACTTGACAACCCCTTAAAGTTCCTTATACCATTGCGAATACATTACATATCTCTCCGCCTGTTCCCTTAGTTGTTTCTTCACTTCCTCAATGTCTATTTCTTTCAATGGCTTAGCCGGAATGCCTCCGTACACATAACCGCTTTTAAGCCTCGTGCCGGGAGTAACCACCGAGCCAGCCCCCACAATAACACCGCTTTCAACTACGGCTCCATCCATTATAAGAGCTCCCATCCCAATCAAAACTAAGTCTTCAATAGTGCAACCATGAATAACACTGTTGTGCCCAATGGTAACATAATCACCAATGTAAGTGCCATATTTTTGATAGGTGCAATGGATGGTTACATTATCTTGAATGTTTGTTGCCTCCCCAATCCTCACTTCATTGACATCTCCCCTAACAACTGCGTTGAACCATACGCTGGACCCTTTCCCTAAAACAACATCACCTATAATTGTTGCTGAGGGTGCTAGAAAAACCCCTTCGCTAAGCCATGGCTTCTTGCCCCTAACTTCCCAAATCAATGCCATCATGTAGAAATTTCACGCAATACAAATATCATAACTTTGCATTAAATTAAAAATTACACGACGATGCTTGCCACAAAAGTGAAAAGATATGTTGAAGAGATGTTAGAGGGCAAATTAATGGAAATGGATGCCTTCTTAGTGGACATAGAATATATGCCTGAGAGCAGTGCCCTCTTCGTAGCCATAGATACCGACCCCGGTGTTACCGTGGACCAATGTGCCGATGTAGCACGGTTCCTCAGAGACAAATTGTCTGACTCCCCAATTGGAGAATACATACAACACATTCAGGTGTCTTCTCCCGGCCTAGACAGACCATTCAAAGTGCTTAGACAATACCAAAAGAATGTGGGAAGAGAAGTTAGGGTTGAACTGGTAGACCATACAGTGAAGGAAGGAGTCCTTTTATACGCCGATGCAGAAAAGATAGTACTTGGAATTGAATCAACAGATAAGAGAATCGGAGAAATGGAACAAACGGAAATTCCTTTTGTTAAAATCAAACAAACGAGATTGATCTTGCGTTTCTAACCCTTAAAAATTTGTAGTGTATGCCAAGAGGAAGTAGAGCAGACAGAAGGGAGGCACTCTTAGATGCTTTGATGGAGCTAAAAGAGTTCAAACGTGTGGACAAGGCTACCGCCGCTAAAATAATAAAAGAGGCAATAGAAGAAATACTAATGGAAAAATTTGGTACTCTTGAGCCATTTGCGGTAAATATCAATCCTGACACCGGTGCATTTGAAATCTGGCAAGAAAGAGAGGTGGTCCCAGATGATGAGGTTGAAGATGAGCTAACACAAATAGGAATTTCTGAGGCTCAAGCTAAGGATCCAGACCTTGAAGAAGGAGATATCTATGTTGAAAGGCTTGACCCAGCTAAGATTTTCGAGAGGAGAAGAGCATATAAATTCAAAGATTTACTCTTGAAGAAATTAGCCGAACATCATAAAGAAAAGGTTTATCAAGCCTATAGAGATAAAATTGGAGATTTTGTTGTTGGGGAAGTCCATCAGGTCTATTCCAATAGAGACATTCTTGCCCTTGATGATGAGGGAATTGAACTTTATCTGCCTGAAAAGGAACAGATTTATGCAGATAGATATAAGAAAGGAGACATAGTTAAAGCCATTGTTAAAAGAGTTGAAAAATCCCCTAGTGGTGATCCTATAATTATTATCTCTAGGAAGGATCCTCGATTCCTAGAACGGCTTCTTGAGAGTGAAGTTATTGAAATAATGGATGGGTTACTGAAGATCCATAAAGTAGTCAGATTCCCCGGTAAAAGAGCTAAGGTTTTGATTGAGTCCCTTGACGATCGGATTGATCCAGTTGGAGCTGTTGTGGGACCCCGAGGAACACGTATTCATGCAGTAGTCAGAGAATTAAGAGGCGAGACAATAGATGTTGTTCCTTACACAAACGATATTCATTTGCTTATTGCCAGAGCGTTAACCCCTGCCCGGGTCTCGGCAGTGGAAATTGATCCTGAGAATAAACAGGCAATCGTATATGTCCCACCGGATCAAATCTCTTTAGCAGTTGGAAAAGAAGGCATTAATATAAAGTTAGCATCTAAGCTTACAGGCTACGATATTGACGTAGTAAGGGAAGAAGCTAAACCTATAGAAGAAAGACCATTGATAGAATTTGCAGATTTGTTAGGTGAAGGAATAGTAAGGGAATTTATTGAAGCGGGGCTTGATACCGTCGGAGATGTTTTAGAACAATCATTAGATGACTTGAAGAAAATGGTAGGATTGGATGCTGCCGTAGTGGAAGATGTCGTTAGACAGCTGACCCAATTAGTGGAACAGAACAGATAGTTTTAAGCATTTACATACTGTATGGCAGAAAAAAAAGCAAAGAAAGGGAAGAAAGTCCAGCTGCAGAGGATTGTTAGGGATCTTAATAAACTAGGAATTAATGTAACTTTTGAGGATATTGTTGAGTATCTAAGAAGAGATTTAAAGTGGAAACCAGAAGAGCTCCCTGATTTGCCTTCCAAAAAAGTCGAACCTGAAATTGCGGATAAAATCTATAAATACTTTGGCAAGGAAGAACTAATCTTGCAAGAATCTGTTAAACAGGAAAAAACCAAAAAGGCAGAAACTGATTCTGAACAGGAAATTGAGCCTATTAAAGAGGCTCCACCAGAGGATATGGGTGTTCCGGAGAGAGAGACTTCATCAGAAGAAATTGAATTGCCCATTGTAGGATCACTGGATGAAATAAAGAAGAAGGAGAAAGAAGAAGTGGAGAAAGATGTAGAGGAACCAGGCGATAAGTCACCAGAGCTCAAGGTTGTCGGACATGTTGATATAGACAAACTCACAGCTAAAAAAACTAAGGAAGATTCAGAGAAGCCCTTAGAGGAAACAGTTCCGGAAACTGATACACAGACTGAACAGGAAGATGGCTTGACCATAACTAAAAGTTCTGAAGAAGCAACACAACTCGCCTCATCTCAGGATGCGGAGGCTGACCTTGAGGAAGCTACTGCAGAACAGGAACCCACTTCCGGAGACATCGGCATTAAGATAGTTGATAAAGTTGATGCAGATAAGCTATATGTGGGGAAACCATCTAAAAAGAAGCGACAAGAAGAGGCGGAAGCGAAAGAGAACCAAGAGGAATTAACGAAGAGAACAACAAAAGAGAAAAAGAAACAGGAGCATAGACCAGAAAAGAAAACTGTTCGGAAGAAAGTTCGTATTAAAGAGGAACCAAGACGCAGAACAGTAGCACAACAAAAAGCCTCAAAAAAGGAAAGAAGAAAGAAAAAGCAAGTTGAGATTGACCAACAACAGGTCCAAGCCAATGTAAGACAAATTCTCCATGGGCAATCAACTAAGACTAAGAAGAAGAAAAAGAGACAAAGAGAAGAGATACAAGAGGAGGGCAGTGTCCTTGAAGTTACAGAGTTTATTACATTAGGAGAATTGGCTTCATTAATGGGGGTTCCGCCAAACGAATTGATCGCTAAGAGCCTCCAACTAGGCAAAATGGTTACTATAAATCAACGACTGGAAAAAGACCTTATTGAACTATTAGCAGCTGAATATGGCTATGAAGTTTCCTTCGTTGATGTTAAAGAACAATTGGAAGAGGAGGAAGAAGAATCAGTAGAAAGCTTAGAACTTATTGAAAGACCACCTATAGTGGTTGTTATGGGACACGTGGACCACGGTAAAACCAAATTGCTTGACTACATTAGAAGAACAAACGTTATTGCGGGAGAGGCAGGAGGCATAACACAACATATAGGGGCATATCAAGTAGCCTTAGATGATGGCAGGAAAATAACATTTCTGGACACGCCCGGACATGAGGCATTCACGGCTATGAGAGCCCGAGGTGCTAAGGTGGCAGACATAGCCATAATTGTTGTGGCTGCTGATGAAGGGGTAATGCCCCAAACAAAAGAAGCTATTAACCACGCCAAAGCAGCCGGACTAGAAATAGTATTTGCTATAAACAAGATTGACAAACCAAATGCTAAACCAGAAAGAGTTAAACAGCAATTGGCTGAATTGGGATACCTCCTTGAGGACTGGGGAGGTGAATACACATCTCAGGAGATTTCGGCTCTGACAGGTCAAGGCGTGGATGAACTCTTAGAAAAAGTCCTCATCCTCGCTGAATTGATGGAACTTAAGGCACCCATTAATGTCAAGCCCAAAGGGTATGTTATAGAAGCCTCTAAACAAAAAGGTTTAGGCAATGTGGCAACAGTTATTGTTCGGGAAGGAATCCTAAAACCCCGGATGCCTTTGGTCGCAGGAGCCCACTTCGCCAAAGTCCGAACAATGATTGATGAAAGGGGCAAACGAGTTGAGGAGGCATATCCCGGAACACCGGTTAGAATAACAGGGTTTGAATCCTTGCCAGATGCCGGTGATAAGTTTGTGGTCTATGAAGATGAGCGTAAAGCCCGTGAAATAGCACAGAACCGCCAAAGATTGCTCAGGGAACAGATGCTACACGCAAAAGCAAGATTAACACTTGATGAAGCCTCTCAGAAAGCCGCCGCCGGTGAATTGCGTGAGTTGCCTATCATACTTAAAGTTGACACATATGGCTCATTGGAAGCCATCAGAGATGCCCTGCTGAAACTTAATGAGGAGAATGACGAGGTTTTCTTGAGAATCGTTCATGCCGATGTCGGTCAAATCAGTGAATCTGACGTAATGCTTGCAGCAGCTTCAAACGGGGTGGTAATCGGATTTCAAGTTAGACCGAACTTGCAGGCAAGACAGGCTGCTGAAAGGGAAGCAGTAGAGATAAGAACCTATTCGGTTATTTATGATTTGATTGAGGACATTAGGAGTGCCATGGAAGGAATGCGTAAGCCACGGGAAGTTCAAGTGCCCATTGGCATAGCTGAAGTGAGAGAAACATTTAAGATAAAGAAGATTGGCACCGTGGCTGGATGTTATGTGAAAGAGGGCAAGTTAGTGAGGGGAGGTAAGGTTAATGTTGTTAGGAATGGTGTGGTTGTATATACCGGAGAGATTGATTCCCTTAAGAGACATAAAGAAGACGTTAAGGAGGTGAGGGCAGGATTGGAGTGCGGTGTTCATATCAAAGGGTTTAATGACGTTAAGAAAGGCGATGTTCTTGAAGCGTTTGAGATTGTCCTTGTCAAGCCGGGAGAAGAGGTTCCCAAGGGTATTGCCTCTGCAACGGATGAAGTATAAAAAACTCTTACGTCTTAACGCAAAGTTGTTGAAGTAACTCTTTCCAGAAGGAAGGCAAGGAGGTTGAATTGAAAGGTTTGCCTTCGTAACGGTCGGTTATAAAAATCCATTTGCCAAATAAGCCTTTTCTTATATACTTAATGAATGGCGTAAGTTCTTCCCATGATGAAACATATATAATTGAAATGCTTCTGTTCCTCAAATCCTTGTTAGGAATTATCTCTTTTGAAATGCCCATGTTTTCATAGACAATCACAGCATCGGCTATTTCTATAAACCGCTCTGGATTTAAAGAGTTAGACAGATTTATAATAATGAAATCATAACCCAATTCACGGGCAATCTCACTTAGTTGTGCATAATAGCTAAGCATATCAGGGTTATCTAACACTTCATCAAGCAGTATCCCATTTATTTCTGGAAGAAGGTCTTGAATGTGAATCAGTTGGCGGGCAATTTCTTCCATAGGTCTTTCACCATATTTGGTAGGGATTCTGATAGCAATATGAAATTTCAAATTTCGTGCTATTTGAAGATATCGCCTTAGTTCCGATATGTCTCCTGCTTTAATGTGTTCTTCTTCCAAAACAATGATTGGCTTAGTGCATTTAGAAAGTTGAGTAAGAAGGGAGTCCCAGTTAATTTGTGTCGGTGAGCTAATTGGGAAGATTATGCTTGTGTTGTCGGGATAGAGATTGGTGGCGTCAAATTTGGAATAAGGTTCCACCTGACAGGAGTAGAGAATCGTGATGATGATGCCCGTGATAACGAATATATTTTGGAGCAATCCCATCGGGATTAATTCAAACTTTAATAAGGTCAAACAAGTCAATATGTAGAGGAGTATTATCCACCCTAACGAAGCCTTCTGCTTTATCAACGCCTATGTAGAACCCCCACATAGATGCTCGGGACTCAAGAAATTCCATAAACCTTTTGGTTGATAGAATTGTCTCGGGAGCCGGATAAGCAGGGTCGAACTGTGAGCGGTAGCATTGCAACGACGACACCTTGTCAACCCACGTGTCTGTTACGTCAATTAATATCTCAGGGTGAATGTATGTGTGTTGAATGTAATGAAGAACCAAGCTTGGTCTGTGAGGGTTAGGCACCCGAGTTCCCCAAAGGTTCCTGAGTCCAGCCATAAAAATTGCACGTTTGATTAGCCGGAACGACCGCTCGTGGTCCGGATGCCTCTCCACAGGCGAAGGTATAAGGGCTATATCTGGTTTTAAGAGCCGGATTGCATCAACTACCTTGATTAAAGCCTCTCTGTCTTCCTCAAAGAAGATATCCTCAAGCCTTAGGTTTATTCGTTTCCTGATGCCTAATTGTTGGGCAGCACAAACTGCTTCGGCAAGCCTCTCCTCAACACTGCCCCTCGTTCCATAATCCCCAGCAGTTAAGTCAACTATGAAAACATTGTGTCCCAACTTGCTATATTTAGCCAAAGTTCCTCCACAAGCTAACTCAACATCGTCAGGGTGTGCCCCAAATGCCACGATATTAAGCGTCTTCATACGAATTTTATTTTGGAAAACTTGAATCCGGCACGCCGAACCTCCCTTAACATCGCTTCACCATGAAAACTCAATTCCCTTTTTAGAGAGGGCTCTGAAACTTTTAGGATTAAAGTGTCCTTTTTCCAAAGTACATCCTTTATCAAATCGCGCCGCCATCTTTTGCGACAATACTCATTAAGCAAGGTCATGACCTTAAACCTCAAGTATTGAACAGTGAAATTTTTTAACTCCGGACTTCTCAGTAAAAATCTAAATAATTCCTTTATGCTTCTAGGGTTATTGTGAGGCATGCCGAAAGCAAAAATAAGCAGTTCAACCCTACCAGAGACTCAACCTATTGATGAATTCCGCATTCTGTCTTTTGCAATCCACGCCATCTGCCCGCTCGCCACTCCTCCCCTTCCGCTACCGGTGTTGTGCAGGGCATACAGCCAATGCTTGGGTAACCCTTGTCATGGAGAGGATTATAGGGTAAATTATGCTTTTTTACGTAGTCCCAGACCTGTTCCCATGTCCAATATGCCAGTGGATTCACTTTATATAAGTTGTTCTTGTTGTCCCACATAATTGTTTCGGCGGTTGCCCGAGATGGACTCTGTTCCCTTCGGATGGATGTTATCCATGCTTTTTTGCCGTCAAGAGCTTTTTTCAATGGTAGAACCTTTCGTATAAAACAACACAGGTCAGGGTTCCTATACCATAAGTTTTTGCCAAAAATTTCTTCTTGATCTTTAAGGCTAATGCCCCGATATGTCTTTATTTTAAGTCCAAAAGTTTTTTCTATGTGTTCTTTAAGAGCATATGTCTCAGGGAATAATAGTTCAGTGTCCAGTAAAAAAATCTCTATCCCTGCATTCATTTTATATAAGTGATGTAAAATAACAATTCCTTCAATCCCCAGAGCAGTGGCAAAGGATATGGAATCTTTCCCAAACAGAGAAATAGATTCTGAGAGGATTGTTTCAGCGCTACTGGTTCGCCACCTGTCCTGTAGCTCCCTTAGTTGTTCTTCAGTTAAAATCTCCATCATTATAAAGTTTCAAAACAAATATATTAATTGCCTGAAAAAGATTTTATGAGACGCATAATCAAGATTTCCGAATCATGATATCAATTTTCTATTTTAGAGTGAGTTGTGTAAGTTAGTAATTACGTTTTTAAAAATCTATCCATGAAGAGGGTTACTGAAAAAATGTTGTTGTTATTAATGGGCATTGGGGTCGTCAATATGGAGGCACAAAAAGTTGGTGTTGGAACCACTCAGCCTCAGGCAGCTTTGCATGTCAGTCATCAATCAGTCTTAATATATCCCGCTCTTATGAACACAATAGACGGAGATACTGTTTTTATGGTTTCGTCAGATAAAAGAGTTGGTGTGGGGACAGGAAGTCCAACCCAGCGGTTGCACGTGAAAGGGAATGTAATGTTGGAAGGTGCTTTAATGCCATCAGGCAACGCAGGTAACTCGGGCCAAGTGTTAATATCTCAAGGAAGCAATGTCCCACCAATGTGGGTAGATCCGCTATCCATCGGCGATAATTGGGGCAGTCAAGTGGCAGTGACTATATCCCCGGTAGTGGGTGATGGAACAACGACTAATCCAATCACACTACAGTCAGGGAATAATGTGGGAGATGTCCTTGTTTGGGATGGAACCCAATGGCTAATTCAACAACCAGGTTCCTCCTCGGGAATAGCCTCATTGTGCAATAACCCATCAATAAATATGGTCCAGAAATGGACTGGTGCTGACCTGTGCAATTCAATAATTTATGACGATGGCACGAATGTGGGAATAGGAATAACCACACCAGGCGAAAAATTAGATGTTGCCGGAAACATTCAATTCAGTGGTGCATTGATGCCCGGGGGGAGTGCAGGCAGTGTGGGGCAAGTTCTCGTTTCACAAGGTCCCGGTGTTGCTCCGCAATGGCGCAATGCCACATCAGTAGGTGGAGATAATTGGGGCAGTCAAGTGGCTCAAACCTCTACGCCGATAGTTGGTGATGGCACCTCCTCCAACCCTATATCTATCCAAAGTGGGACCGCGAATGGGGACCTGCTTATATGGAATGGTTCATCGTGGCAAATAGGACAGCCCAGCCCATCAAATGGAATAAGTCCCATATGTTCTGCTCCAGCAACTAATATAATTCAGAAATGGACAGGTTCACGATTGTGCAATTCCAAAATTTATGATAATGGGACAAGCATTGGAATCAATACTACAACGCCTTCACCATCTGCAATCCTGGACATCAATTCAACCAATCAGGGTGTTTTGTTTCCTCGGGTCACCCTTAATGCAGCCAATAACCCAGCTCCTGTGACCTCACCGGCAACAGGACTTATGGTATACAATACCGCTACTGCCGGGACAGGTAATAATGCCGTCTCGCCGGGATATTACTATTGGGATGGTAGCAGATGGACGAGACTGCAGACAAATGCTTATGCAGGAGCCATATTTGGTGTACATCATGGAAATAACAGTTATGTAATGACTACTCAATGGACAGACTGGGAATGTACAGGGGCATATATTGACCTTCCTGAAGGAAAGTGGATTGTTTATATAACGGAAATTATACGTTTTCATTCTGGTGGAAGTTCTGCTATCGCCCCGTGTGCCGTGTGGGTGAGAACAACTTTGGGTGATGGGACGTGCACACAAGGAACAGTGTCGACCGGCTCCCCAACATCATTGGATATCATTGGCTCTAAATTGGCTTCCGGAGCTATAGGAAACGATTTTCCATTTTCACTAGTCACAGGACAAATAATTATAGCAAATAAAAGCGGTGGGGTTAAAAGATATTCTCTCTGGGCTCAATATGAACCTTCGCCCACTTGCCCCAGCTTCTCCGCTTCAGATGGATTGGATCGGTTCGCCGGACCATGGGGTGAAAATCAGTTATTTGCAATTCCTGCTCAATAAAAATTTGGCTTTTACATTAAAACAAATATGAGGGAACTAATTTATAATTAATTTCTGTTTTCATAGGCGCAAACCTCTATCTATAGAACTAAAAAAGTTCTATGGGTACGCTAGCGTTTGTGCATAAAAAATAATGCAATGAGAGCTAATGACACCTCTGAGTTGTTGCGTTACTTTGCTCAGGCAATTAAAGATGCAAAATCATTTCTATGGTTGAACTATGAAAGATTAGGCATAGAAATTATTAGGGAATTTATTCCGGAAGGACTCCCAGAGAAAAAATTAGATAAACTTATAAGCAAGTTCCCAATGGAAATCCCTGAGCTGAGGACACTTTTTAAGACCGTTGAAAAGGTTGAATTGGAATGGAATCTAAAAGACTTTATTGATAGGTTTTCATCAATCGGTAAAATTGATATTCCTGACCTGTCAGTGATGACTAAAAACATAAATGATAATTCGGAGTATTATTGGATATTAGATATAGAAAGCAAAACAGGGGAATTAAAATTCTATAGTGATTTGGACATTAGTAAGAAAGACCTGAAAGAATTTAAGAAAACCCTTCCCAAAATCTATTACTTTGACGTGTTTGCCGATGCAGATGCATATACTGTGCTATGGTTCAATGAAGACAAATATGGATTGGCAATAGTGACCGACCAAGGTTCAAAATTGGAAATCCTTCCGTGGTCAATAGCAGAGTATTTGACCTATCTTGTTCAGACATTGGGACTGCGATATTGGCAAGAGATTTTTCTGAAAAGGTGTGAGGAAGGCGATTTCACATGTTTGATTAAGGAAGTTCTGAAAGATTATGATTATACTAAAGAAAACGAAGAGTCACTATTAAAGCTATTTGAAGAATATCACCAGATTGTGGGGCATGTGCCTTCTGTTTTATTGAAATCATACATTAACCTTTTTGGAAAAACAGAAAATTTAGATAAGGTAAGGGAGTTAGTGGAAAGGGAAGGGGCGGATCCTAATGTTCGCTTTGGGGATTTCAATACCCCTCTTACAAGGGCAGCTAGGGTCAACGACTTTGCTTTGATTAATTTGCTATTAGACCTTGGTGCAAATCCTGATTTGAGAAATGCAGAGGGGCAGTCCCCTCTAGATATTTTATTGAATCGTTCCAAAATAGATGTTCCTACATTAATTCGGTTAGTAAAGGGAGGGGCGTCCTTAACTCCTGAAAATGTGTCTGAAATATTGTCCAAGAAGGTCATCACCAGAAAGAAATATGCAGAAAATCCAGATATGAAAATTCTCATTGAAAAAATGATTGAGTTAGGGGAGAATTTAGATGAACTGATAGAGGCAATAAGGAAAATCAAAGATGAGGATCTCTTGAGCAAGGCAGAAGCGAGGAAGAAAAATTAAATAGGTAGGCATATATAAATACTGTGATTTTTGCTATTACCTTTTAAGCTGCTTTATAAAAGCATTCCTGAAAGAACTCTAAATCAAAATTATTGGTATCTTCATTGATGATTAATTAGCTGTTGCGCATTCCTTTAATAAAGACTATGCTAGATTATTTTCTATTAGATTTTAATGCTTGATAACAAGCTATTCTATTCACAATAAACAGCTTGCATAACTTTGCTCTTATGATAAGAGATGTTGAGGGTGTTTTATCTACTGCTAAGGAAATTTTTAAAGCCAAATTGCGGGACTATGGTATGGCATGGATTATTCTGAGACCAACAACCTTACTTGACCTGTTGTTTATAAAAGCCCACAGAATTAGAACCATTGAGGAAAAGGGAAAGCAAGAAGTGCCTGATTCCATTGAAGACGATTTCATAGGTATTATTAATTACTCAATAATGACGCTCATGAAACTTGAATGTTCAGACCTATCTCTAAATTCTTCCAAGGAAACAGTACTTGACTGTTATTCAAAAATCACTGCAAAAGTTATTGATTTACTCAATAAAAAGAATTCAGATTATGGAGATGCTTGGAAATTAATGCTTCCAACCTCATTCACAGACATAATCCTTATGAAGATATTGCGTTTAAGAAGTGAGATAGAGAAAAAGGGGCTTACGAAAGAAATCGCAGAAGCACACTTGTTCGACGTAATTAATTACTCAATATTTGCTATTTTAACGCACAAAAAACAGGACGGAAACAATAAGAATCCATAAGATTAAGAAGCATGGGCAAAGCAACAAAGATATTGGTTGACATAGTGAGGTTTGCCGTTGGAGTCCTATTCATCTTCTCGGGAATGATTAAGCTGGTTGACCCTCTCGGCACCGCATATAAATTAGAAGAGTATTTTGAAGTCTTTCGTCTGCCCGAATTCTTTAATAACCTGTCTCTGTTTTTGAGCATAGCTTTCTCTTCCGCCGAGGTTTCCTTAGGGGTTGCGTTGATTGTTGGCTGGATGCCCACACTGACCACCATCGCCCTCTTGGGACTCATCATATTTTTCACCTTCCTAACAGGATATTCTGCAATAACAGGGGCTGTTACGGATTGTGGTTGTTTCGGTGACTTCATTAAACTAACACCATGGCAATCGTTCTACAAGGACATCGTGCTCACAGTGTTAATACTATTCCTGTTCATTAATAGAAAACATATTAGTCCGGGGGGCAAAGTGGCTACTGTCCTCACGGGGATAGCAACAGTTTTTGCCGTGTTGTTTGGCATATGGAATTATCTCACTCTGCCACTGATTGACTTCCGTCCATATAAAGCGGGGAATAATATCTGGGAGTTAATGCAGGTTCCACCGGGGGCACCTCAGGATGTTTATGAAACAATCCTTGTGTATAGGAACAAACAGACAGGCGACGTGGTTGAAATGACTTCGTCAGAGTTTGTGTCCCGCTATCAGGAATTCCAAGACACTACGGTATGGGAGTTCGTGAGTTCTGAGTCCAAACTCGTCCAAAAGGGGTACACCCCACCAATCCACGATTTTGTCCTGCTTGACTCCTCAGGAAATGATGTGACGGCAGAAGTGCTCAATCAGTCGGGAACATACCTGTTCGTAATAGTTTATCCTTCAAGATTTTCTGAGAGGGGCTTAAAGGAAGTTGTTGAAGAATTAAAAGATTCTGAGTTGCCAGTGTTTGTCCTAACAGCTTTTCCATCTAATGAATGGGAGAACATTAAACAAGAAGTTGGAGTACCGGCTCTTTGGAAAACCCTCTATGTTGATGCCACTGCCTTGAAAACTTTCATCCGTTCCAGTCCAGGAGTTGTTCTCATGAACGGACCGGTGGTGGTGGACAAGTGGCATTGGAGGACCTTCTCAAAAGAGGACTTACGGGAAAGTCTTTCTAAAATTGAAACAATTGAGCCAGACCACAATTCAGACCTAAATACATCAGTGTAGCAATGGTGAGATACATTATAAAAAGGCTTTTATATGGAATTCTTGTTTGGCTTGGGGTCGTGGTCGTCATATTTATTCTTTTCCAGATATTGCCTGGAGACCCTTCACGATTGATTGTTGGACAGAGAGCAGATGCCGAAACAATAGAGCGAATCAAGAGGGAGCTCGGCTTAGACCAACCAGTATATATCCAATTCATGAGATATTTAAATGATGTTTCACCTGTTTCGGTTCACAAAAAAGATAAAATTAAAAAATATGATGTCTTGTTGAAACTTTATGAAGGGGAAGAGACCTTGGCAGTAATCAAACTGCCCTATTTAGGAAGGTCCTATCACACAAGACGGGATGTCTGGAGCATTATCTGGGACGCTTTCCCAAACACTGCCGCCCTCGCTTTCTCTGCTCTACTTCTTGCCATAGTGTTCGGAATCTTTTTCGGGGCAATAGCGGCAATCAGGCATGGCTCGTGGATAGATGCATTCATCTCTTCTCTGTCCACTCTGGGAATTTCAACGCCCTCATTCTTTGCAGGACTCATTATCGCTTGGCTCTTCGGCTTCCTCCTCGCTGAATACACTGGTTTGCCTATGGCTGGCTCCCTCTTTGAAATAGACCCATACAAAGGAAAGGTTCTTAGGCTTGAAAACCTAATCCTCCCTGCCTTCACCTTGGGAATCCGTCCAATGGCAATGATTACTCAGATGACCAGATCAGCAATGCTAGACATTATGCAAGAACAATTCGTTATTACAGGTTATGCCAAGGGACTGCCTGCGTGGAAAGTTACAATCTTTTATGTTCTAAGAAATGCTCTAAATCCGGTTGTTACAATTACAAGCAGTTGGTTGGCATACCTGCTCACAGGAGCCTTCTTTATTGAATATATATTCTCTTGGAAAGGCATTGGATTGCTAGCTGTCAAAGCTCTTCAAAATATGGACTTTCCAGTGGTGATGGGGGTCGCCCTATTCTCCGCTTCCCTATTCGTTATTATCAACATACTGACAGACATTGCTTATGGATTGCTTGACCCTCGGGTCTCACTTAAATAATTGAGGATTATAACTAAACACAGGATGAGATGATGGAGAAAGGACAATACATCTACGGAGTCAGACCCATTGAGGAAGCCGTCAGGGCAGGCAAACCCATAGAAAAGGTTTGGGTTCAAGCAGGGAAGCGACTTCCTTCCGCAGTCAATCAATTGCGTAAACAAGGAGTCCCAGTGCAATATGTCCCACCAAGATGGTTTAGAAAATGGAATAGGGTGAATCATCAAGGGATTGTGGCTTTAATAGCACCGCTTAAATATCAACCATTGGAGGATGTGCTGGATATGATGCTTGAACAAGGCAACTCAATAGGGATTGTCTTAGATGGGGTTAGCGACGTTAGAAACGTGGGGTCCATAGCCAGAAGTACATATGCTTTAGGGGGCGCCGCTTTGTTCCTACCACAGAAGGAAGGGGCATTGCTCTCAGAAGAAGCGGTTAAGGCATCCGCAGGAGCACTACTTCATTTGCCTGTGTCCAGATACCCCTCGCCCCAAAAACTTATCCAATTGTCCGAAGAGAGAGGAATTAACATTGCGATTACTACCGTGGACACTATGTCCGAACCTATTTACAGGGTTCGCTTTGAAGGACCATGGTTGGTAGTGATGGGAGATGAACATCGGGGAGTCAGACCCGCTTTCCTTAACAAGGTGGAGCGAAAAATTACTATTCCAATGAAGAATCTGGATTCTTTAAACGTTGCCAATGCCACAAGCGTTATTCTATATGAATGGTTAAGGCAACAACTACAAGAAGACAAATGAGAACAAATAGAGAAATCAAAATGCCTTAATTTTGCAGTGAAAAATAGTTGTGGAAAAGTGGCGAATTATAAACTGAATAGAGAAACACTAAGATTCGAAGAGGAAGATAGCATTCTTAAAAAAATAGCACTTTATGGCACCCTTTCCTTCCTTCTGTTCACCGCAGGGTTCGGCGTTGGATACTACATTTTCACCCATTCCGGATGGTTTGAATCATCAAGAGAAAAGCAACTAAGGGGGCAATTGGAAAGGATCATTGCTAAATATGAAGAATTAAGCAAAGAGGTGGAGTATCTTAATGCCCAAATGTCTGACCTCGCCTTTAAAGATGATAGCATCTATAGGGTGATTTTTGGTGTTTCGCCAGTGGATGCTACACTTAGGGAAGGTGCTTACGGTGGTGTTGAATATGCTCGGGACGTCCTTGATATGCCCAACAATGAAATGATCGCTTCTATTGAGCAGAAGGTGAGCCATTTGAAAAGGCAGGTTGCCGTCCAACAAAAGTCCTTTGACGAATTGCTACGACAGGCTCAGAAATGGCGGGAATACTGGGAGCACGTGCCCGCTATCCAACCCGTCGATAATAAACACCTTAGGAGGTTGGCTTCCGGATTCGGCTATAGGATAGATCCAATTTATAAAGTGAGGAAATTTCACGAAGGACTAGACTTCTCCGCACCAATCGGAACACCTGTATATGCTACGGGAGATGGTGTAGTGGAAAAAGTTAAACGTTCCAGAAGGGGATATGGCAACCACATAATTATTAACCATGGCTTCGGATACAAAACTTTATATGCCCATATGAGTAAAATACTTGTCAAACCGGGAGAGAAAGTTAAGCGTGGACAGATAATCGGATATGTTGGAAACACAGGGAAGTCAACAGCACCACACCTTCACTATGAAGTGTGGAAAAACGACAAGAAAGTTAATCCTATTAACTACTTTTTTAATGATTTGACCATCGAACAATACAGTGAAATTGTCAGGAGAGCAAATAGCAGTAAGTATTCCCTTGATTAATAGCTAAGAATTTTATGAGACCGCAGGTGTTAGTTGTTGATTTCGGCTCTCAATACACCCAGTTAATAGTCAGACGAGTCAGGGAAAATAATGTATATGCAGAACTTGTGTTACCAGAAAATATAAATCATTACCTTGAAAACGATAATTTGAAAGGGATAATTCTTTCAGGAAGCCCGTTCTCTGTGTATGATAAAGATGCACCGATTGTTAACACTAAGCAACTTGCTGAACAATTCCCTGTTTTGGGAATATGCTATGGTGCACAGCTAATAGCCTTTCAGTGGGGAGGGGTTGTTGGGAGGGGAGACACCAGAGAGTTCGGTCCAAGCATTATTAAGCAATTTGAGAAACAAGACCCATTTATTCATGGGATTCCTTTGCCATGGAAAGTTTGGATGTCTCATAGCGACGCCATAAAAAAACTTCCTGAAGGCTTTGAAGCTCTTGCCTACACCGAAAACGATATCCTCGCTATATTCAAACACAAGGATAAGGCTATATATGGAGTTCAATTTCATCCGGAAGTTGTTCACACTGAACACGGCTCCCATCTGCTCGCTCGGTTCCTTTTTGACGTGTGTGGATGCGAACCAACATGGACACCTGCCGAATTCGTACAGGAACAAGAGGAGATAATAAGGAATCTGGTTGGTCCCGATGAACATGTTGTTATGGCGGTGTCCGGAGGAGTGGATTCATCAGTGGCTGCAACTATAATCCACCGGGCAGTGGGGCACAGATTCCATGGATTCTTTGTAGACACAGGCTTGATGAGGAAAGGCGAACCCACTGAAATAATTGAAGCATATAAACACATCGGACTTCCTGTTGAATTAATTGATGCGAGCAATGAGTTCCTCTCTGCATTACAGGACGTTACAGACCCAGAGCAGAAACGCCGAATTATAGGACACAAATTTATTGAAGTCTTTGAACGGGAGGCAAGAAAGATAAAAGGGGCTAAGTGGTTAGGACAGGGAACCATTTATCCTGATGTTATTGAATCAGCTGCTTCCGAAAGCAAGGCAGATAAAATAAAGTCTCACCATAATGTTGGGGGTTTACCAGAGAAGATGAACCTCAGGCTTATTGAACCTTTGCGATTCCTGTTTAAGGACGAAGTGAGGAAAGTGGGTGAATATCTTGGACTTCCAGACACCATTTTGAAAAGGCATCCATTCCCCGGTCCCGGACTGGCAATTAGAATAATCGGGGAAATAACTCCAGAGAAAGTTAAACTTCTTCAAGAGGCAGATGCCATATTCATTCAAATGCTCAGGGAACATGGGCTTTATGATTACGTATGGCAGGCAGGAGTCATATTATTACCAGTTAAGACAGTGGGCGTAATGGGAGATTCCAGAACATATCAATATGCTGTTGCTCTGCGGGCTGTACTTTCAACAGATGGGATGACTGCCGACTGGGCTCGCCTACCTCACGAATTCCTTGCTCACGTCTCAAACCGCATAATAAATGAAATAGAAGGCATTAACAGAGTCGTTTATGATATAACTTCTAAACCACCGGGAACAATAGAATGGGAATGACCTTAGGACGTATCATATTGGCTGTTGGGATTAGCATTTTGTGGAACTTTACGCTTAATGCCCAGGTCCCTATACCCGACTGTGTTGAAGAAGGGCAATGTACAGTGCTGGTATGGATAGGCTATGACCTGCCCACGCCCAAGATTGACTCAATCGCTGACACACTCATCATCCCTGCCTTGACACCCTTCCAGAGAAATGCCCTTGAGTTTATCAGAGGTTTTGAAGTTCTTGTCGATTCGCCATCCAGAGCAGTTAAAATATCTTGGGAAGTAATAGATGCCTCTGCCTCGGAGAAAGTGAAGAATCAGAAGTGGCAAAGTGCCGATATAATAGTTCCTTTCGGCAACAGACACTTCGTTCAGTCGGTATTCAAAAAAGATTCACTTCAAGAAAAGCATATCGTAGTGAACACGTGGAATGAAACTTCATGTTGCCCACACCATAAAGGATGGGTCCAGTGGTATCCATCTGTTAGACAACATGTATATACCCTTGTTGAACAATGGAGGAATCAAAAAGTTGTAGTGATATATCCTTCAAATGCCACTTACGCAGAAAAACGCTACGTAGAGGTCCTCAAACAAATTGAAGGCATTTATAAAGACATTGACTTTACATTTTTAAAAAAAGACGTTGTGCATATTGAAGATTTACAGAAGGTTCTTGTGCCTTTCGATACCACAGTTGTGTTTATAGCATCATTACGGCTCCCCTTAGTGTTTAACGTTATGGAACAACTCTCAATAAGCACTGTTTCAGAAGAGGAATATGGGGTAAAGATATATGGCTTGCCCACTTGGGTTAAATTCCACCAACTAGAATACAGACTTCTTAAAAAATTCAAGCCAGTTGTAGTGTCCCCATTCCATATTAGAGATTCTCTTAAATACTGGGAATTATACAAACACTATCTGGATAGGTATTATGAAAATCTATGGGGAAACAGTTTCTTTATTGCTTATGACCTCGGGTCATTTATAGTCAAATGGCTTGAATACGCTAAAACATATTGGTTGCAATCAGAACCTTTCTATTTTAAAGGAATTTTAACGGAAGTGGCTCTTGAACCCTTCTATCTGGATAGTATGTCCATTGCTAGATGGGAAAACATTTGTGTTTCATTGCTTCGCTTTGAAGATAAAGATTATAAATGCTATAAGAACTGTGTGTGCAGAGTCCCTGAATCTATTTCATCTCAAGAGTTTCCCGACTCATTAGCTGTTCCGCAACGCAGGAACAAGTTGCTACACAAAGAAATGGATTGAAACATTTTAATCCTTTTCGACAAGTTATTCTTCTGATGAATTTGACTTCTGGGTCTCTTTATGTGCATCGCTAAGCAAATATGCCCTCAGGAAATCATCTATGTCGCCGTCTAATACGCTATCCACATCGCTTGTTTCATAACCAGTCCTCAAATCCTTGATTAGTTTGTATGGATAGAGTACATAGGACCTAATCTGATTGCCCCACTCTATTTTTTTCTTCTGTTTTTCTAATTCTTTCTGTTTTTCTCGTCTTTTCTGGAGTTCAAGATCATAAAGTTTTGACTTTAAAATTTTAAGAGCCAATTCTCTGTTTCTATGTTGAGATCTTTCCTGCTGACATTCTACAACTATGCCTGTTGGGATGTGTTTAACGCGAACCGCACTTTCGTTTTTGTTGACATGTTGTCCGCCAGGTCCACTTGCCCTAAAGGTATCCCATTCTAAATCTGCAGGATTGACTTCAATCTCAATGGTATCATCAACTAAGGGGGACACGAACACTCCGGCGAAGGACGTGTGCCTCCTCTTGTTGGCGTCAAAAGGGGAGACCCTAACTAGCCTGTGAACACCCGATTCACCCTTCAATTTCCCAAAGGCATAATCCCCTTCAAAGATGAGCGTCGCAGATTTTATCCCTGCCACTTCGCCCTTCTGCAGGTCGGCAATCTTAACTTTATAATTGTTCCGCTCACCCCAACGGGTATACATTCTCATAAGCATCTCTGCCCAGTCCTGACTCTCTGTTCCGCCGGCACCGGGCTTTATGGTTAACACTGCACCAAGGGAGTCCTCTTCACTGGATAAAACAGTGTTCAATTCAAGTTCCTCAAGGGATCTAAGGGCTTGCTTATAGGCTTCCTCAACCTCCTGCTCGGAAAATTCGCCTTCATTAAACAATTCAAAAGCGATGCGTGCTTCCTCTATCTTCCCTTTCGTCTTGTTGTATTGTTCAAAAAGATTTTTCAATTGTCTGATTCTGGAATATACCTTCTGGGCTTCTTTGCGGTCGTTCCAGAAATCCGGACTTTCAGTTCGTTTCTCTAATTCCTTTAACTCTCGTTCCTTCTCTGGTAAGTTAAAGAAAGTGATTTAGACGGTCCAACCTCTCTTCAAGCTCAAGGATGTCTGATTCCATAATCATCGCTTCGCTGTTTTCAAAAAGAAACGCAGGATGAGGCATTTCAGTTTCCGGGAATGAGCGATGGAGCAAAGTTTTGAATCAAAACCGTTATAATTAAGGTTATTGCTATCACTGCAATAAGAATAACTAAGAACACTGCTGGGCTAGCCTCCTTCGGCCTGAGTATCATAGTTAGACCCGTTGCAATAAGTAAAGTAGGCCAATATTTAAGCAATTCTTCCCATTGGATATGTAGCAAGTCCATAACGTGAAGTTGCCACAAGACACCACCTGCCATCAAACCGAAACTTATGAAGAATCGCCACATCCCATAACGTTGAGAGACCACCGAAGCAAGCAGGACTCCAAAACCTAAGATGGCTACTATGCCCGGCAAAGGAGTGTATTGGTTGAAAAACGGGGAAAGGTTGTGAATCAAAAGCCACACACCAACCAAAACAAGAATCAACCCGTCTATCCAATGGGGATGCCTTTCTTTATATGTCAAATCGGAAGGCACGTTTATCCTTACTGTCGCCTCTTTTTTTGTTCCTTCCGAATTAGCTTCCTTAGAGAGATTTACGTTCATGTTCACTGGGGCAGGAGTCTCCAACTCTTCCTCTGGCATTAATAACCAAAGAACGATATAAAGTACAACCCCTATTCCCTTAGCCAATGCCAAAACAATGAACAGAATCCTGATTAAAGTAGGGTCAATGTTTAACCATCTGGCTATTCCCGCCGCTACCCCAGCTATGACCCTTTCCCGCTTAGGCCTAGTAATAGACACGCTCATATCACTCCAATTTTAATATCTCTGCATAAAAATAGGGAATACTGATCAAGCGAAATGAGAAATGGGGATTAACTTTGCATAGGAAAACATCCAATAATGAGCTATGTGCTAACAGACCAAAAAGATTCTGTTCTAACTATCACCCTCAACAGACCGGAGGCTTACAATGCTTTGAACGCTGAACTTTCCGAGCAATTCATAGATGCCCTTAAGCAAGCAAAGAGGAGCAAAGACATTAAGATTGTTGTATTGACTGGTTCAGGCAATGCTTTCTGTGCCGGACAGGACATTAAAGAAGTGGCTGACAATAATAAATTAACATTCACAGAAGTTCTTATGAGACGATATAACATCATTGTCAATTCTATTAGGGAACTTGACGTTCCGGTTATTTGTCGGTTGAATGGAGTTGCTGCCGGGGCAGGGGCTTCCATTGCTCTCGCCTGTGATTATATTGTTGCCAGTGAGAATGCATCCCTTGTTATGGCGTTTATAAAAGTCGGATTGGTTCCTGACTCAGGGGCATCATTCTTTATTGTCAAGCAACTTGGCTATCAACGTGCTTTTGAACTGTTCACCACTGGCAGACCTCTAAGTGCAGGAGAAGCATTATCCTTGGGATTAATAAATATGGTTGTTCCGAAACATAAATTGGATATTGCCGTTGAGGAGGTTGTCAATTATTATAAAGATGCACCATCTGTCGCTATTAAATTAACCAAAAGGCTTCTCAACAGGGCATTGTTCGCATCTTCCCTTGACGAAGTCCTGCAATGGGAAACCTATTATCAAGAGATTGCTGGACGAACGGAAGACCACAAAGAAGGAGTGTCTGCTTTCCTTCAAAAAAGAAAGCCTAACTTTAAGGGTAAATAAAGTGAGTTATGTATGAAGGAAATGTAACTATTCCGGAAGCACCGATAAAAGGGGAATACTCTAAGGAACAGTATTGGGAATGGCTCGAGATAATGCTTAGGATAAGGAGGTTTGAGGAACGGGCTCAGATAATGTATATGCAACAAAAAATCAGGGGATTTTTGCATCTTTATATCGGTCAGGAGGCTGTTGCTGCCGGAACAGTCTCTGCGTCAAGACATTCAGATCCCGTAATAGCAGGATATAGGGAACATGGCATTGCCTTGGCACGGGGAATGAGTTCGCGAGTGGCGATGGCTGAACTGTTTGGGAAAATAACTGGATGTTCAAAAGGGAAAGGGGGGTCAATGCACTTCTTTGACAAAGAGAATAATCTCTATGGCGGCTTTGCCATTGTCGGAGCTCAGATCGGGGTGGGAGCCGGATTAGCATTTGCCGAGAAATATAAAGGAACCGATAATGCGTGCTTAACTTTCTTCGGAGACGGAGCCATTAATCAGGGAATTCTTCTTGAAACCCTTAATATGAGCAAGTTATGGATGCTGCCAGTGCTGTTCATAGTCGAGAATAACCAATATGCGATGGGAACGGCTGTGTGGAGAGCAAGTGCCCTCTATCCACAAGGAGGACTCTATAAAATCGCTGAGCCATTTGGCATTCCAGCAAAGCAGGTCAATGGAATGATCGTTGAGGAGGTCCATGAAGCAATCTCAGAGGCACTTGAATTTATCCGGGGAGGAGGAGGACCCTATTTTCTTGAAATCTTAACCTACCGCTATCGGGGACACTCTATGTCTGACCCGGGCAAATACAGAACCAGAGAGGAACTTGAGGAATATAAGAAACGGGATCCGATAGAAAGAGTTAAGAAAACCATGTTACTCAAGGGATTTGCCACGGAAGAGGACTTTAAAGCATTGGAACAGAAAATAAAAGAAGAGATAGACGACGCAGTCCAATTCGCCGAGGAATCACCATTCCCACCACCTGAGGAACTCTACACGGACGTGTATGTCCAGCAAGACTACCCATTCCTTGAAGACTAAGAGCGATCAGTGAAACGGTTAGAGCTTAGATGGGCTTTATACGACTGGGCAAACTCAGTGTATTCCCTCCTTATTACTTCTTCCCTCTTTCCTGTCTATTGGGATTTAGTAACGCCCGATTACGTATATGGAATTAGAAAATCTGCATTATACTCTCTGACGCTCACCGCAGCCTTCCTTGTCATAGCACTTATAGCACCGCCACTGGGGGCAATTGCCGACCTGCGTGGTTGGAGAAAACAATTCATGACTCTGTTTTTAATTATGGGCTCCATAGCCTGTTCCCTATTATATTTCTACACTGGTTCAGACCCTCTCTTCGGCACAACTATGTTTTTCTTCGCCACCGTAGGGTTCGCAGGTAGTTTAGTCTTCTATAATGCTTATCTGCCCGACATTACAACACCGCAAAGGTTTGAATCGGTCAGTGCCCTTGGGTATTCCTTGGGCTACATAGGCAGTGTGTTGCTTGCTATAGTCTCTTTGTTCATAATAATGAATCCAGAGAAATTGGGATTAGCGGATTCACTGGAAGGCTTTAGGGTCTCTTTCTTGCTCACCGGCTTGTGGTGGATAGGTTTCGGACTCTTCTCTGTTAATGGGCTTCCCAAACAAATGTTTTCACGTTCAAAAAAACTCAGGTGGCTCGTGATGGCTTCTTTCCAGAGGTTGAAGAATACTATGCTTAGAATATCAGGGATTTCGCAACTGAGATTGTTTATTATCGTTTTCTTTCTGTTTAGTGCTGGCGTGCAGACAGTTATGTATCTGGCTTCGCTATTCGGTGCTAACGAACTGAATATCGCAAGCGAAAAACTCATTATAACCATTTTGGTATTGCAGTTAATTGCAATTATTGGGGCTCATGGAATGGCTTATCTGTCAAGGAAATTGGGCAATATGACCATTTTGCAATATGCAGGCATTGGTTGGCTGATGATTTGCCTGATGGCTTTTTTAATAACTACTGAATGGGAGTTTTATGTGGTTGCAGGACTGGTTGGAATCCTTATGGGAGGCACGCAGTCATTGCTTAGAGCCACTTACGCACAGTTCATTCATCAATACAAAGGCAGGTATACTGTGTATTTCGGATTCTATGAAACCACTGAGAAAGTGGCTATTGTCTTGGGAACTCTATTGTTTGCACTCCTTGACCAGATGATGGAATCAATGCGGTGGGGGGCGTTGATTACCGGATTCTGGTTTGTTTTGGCTGTCGTAATTGCATATAGTGGTCTCAAAAAACGTGTTTTTAGGTAAATTATTTAGTTCAATGCTCCTCTGCTAATTCCTCTCCTAATGCTATGCCAGTTAAATTAGGCACTCCTGAAATGGCAACTTGTGAGAATTTTGTTAATACAGAATCAGGTTTTAGAGCTGCAAGCGAGTCATTTTGGAATAGGATGGTCACGGGAATAGGGATGAATTCTAGATTATTGCTTCCTTTATTGGACAGAACGAAAACAATAGGTTTGCCTAACAGATAGGTAATAGCTGATTCAGGTACTGTGGGTAGAGAATCCTCTGCAACTATTATTTCCCCTTCTATTGATATGCCGGGCACTAACTCAGAACTCATCTCCTCAATATGGGCGTGGACGTGCAATGCAAGGGCTTCTTCCTCTACCGAGCGACTTGTAGCGTGGATGTAAGCAATGTATTGTTTTGAAGAACCGGGAATTTTGAAGACGACTTTTTGTCCCTTCCTAACTTTTGAGATGTCTTTTTCAAACACGAGGAAGTCGGCGTGTAGGCGAGGGGCACGCATTATAGTCATAGTTGGTTGGGAGGCATTCACCCACATTCCAGTGTTTACATGGATTTTTTGAATATATCCATCAATTGGGCTAACAACGGATATTTCCTTCTTGAAATTGCCGTTAGCAACATTTTCAGGATTTAGATTCATGAGTTCTACCGTTTGTTTGAGGGAATTATATCTTGCCAGTGCTGAGTGATACATGGTTTCCGTGGTTTGGTATTGCCTTTCCGATACTGCACCTGTCTTGAACAGTTCCTTGACGCGGTCGTATTCCGCCCGTGCATTTTGAAGTTCCGAATATGCTTGTGCGAATTGTTTCTGGATATTAAGGATTTCTGGTCCGGAGAGCCACAGTAGAGGTTTTCCTGCTGAGACAAACATTCCTGGCAATACGCTTATCCTACTGATGCGTCCGCTAACAATGGGGCTAACAAGGGCTTCATCCTGAGGGAAGAGTTCTAAGCGTCCCATCACGGATATTGTAATCGGAACTTTTTGCCATTTGATTGGTTCAATTTTCAGACCTATGTTCCGGGCTTGGTGCTGCAACACAACAACCCGATTATCTTGATTATCGCTGGCTGGCTTGTCATGTCCATTCTTTGTTTCTGAGCATGATAGTAGCAGGAAAGATAGGAACGTTGCGAAGGAACCTAAGAGTAATTTGCCTCTCATCATTTTTCAATTAATTTAGTTAATTTTCCGGTTAAGAACAAAAGTTGTATTCTGAGTGTTGCTTCTTGCTCACGAAGGGTAAAGAATTCATCGTTTAGATTGACTATGTTCCGATATGAAATGATGAATTCCATTGGGCTGATGGCTCCTGCCCTTAGTTGCGATTGATATGTTTCCATTAGCTTTTGAGTTGCTTGGTTAATGTGTGTAGTGTATAGTGCTATTGCATGGGATGTGGCTTGCCATTGAGCATATAGTTGTTGGATTTGAGTGTTGAGACTTATGGAAAATGCCTCTGTGGCTGTTTGAGATGCTTCCAGTTGCTTTTTATAAGCCTTCTGTTGTTTCAGGGCACCTGGGGCATTAAGCGGGATGGATATGCCTATTTCAATTGCTTTAAATCCGGCAGTTCCCTCAATTGTTTGGAGGCTGTATCCTGCGAAGAGGGATGGCATGAAAGATGCTGTCCGACGCTTCAATTCCAATGCCTGCAGATAGGCTTTAATCCGTTGTTGTTGCAATAGCGGGTTGGACTGTGAAAGTGTTGAATCAGGTTCCGGCAGTTGACTGTTTGAGAAGACGGGAAGGGAATCTGTTTTAAGGATAGTTTTTAGAGATTGTTTTAGTCCTTCGGCTTGTTGCTCAATGTTGATTATCCTGCTTTTAGTTTGCTGGATCTGGATTTCCAATTCTTTTAGTTGAATTATGTCTATTTGCCCAATTTGGTATGATCTGGATGCAATCAAATAGAGGGAATCAAGGTAGTGTTTCAGTTCAGACCATTTGGCTAATCGTTCCTTAGAGATGCTCCATCGTGCATAAAGGGTCAGAATATCTCTTAACAGAGACGCTTTGGTTATTTGCAGGTTCAGACCGGCTGTTTGAGACTGTGTTTTAAGAAAATCTTTTTCTGCTTTCCATTCCCACGGATTGATGTCTCCTGTTCGGATGCCGTAAGAGACTATTCCCTGGGCACCATTGCCCCATTCCTCATGGGAATAGAAGGGAGATATTGACAGTGGCGTAACTGCCTTAGAGGACAGTTGGATAGCCTCGCTGGACAGATAACTGCTCAGGATTGCAGGATGGGTTGCCAGTAGCGAGTCAACGTATTTGATTAAATCGTTTTGTTGGGCGAATGCAGACTGTATTAGTAGCCAAATGATAAGTAGATAATACCTCATTGTTGGGGTGATTTTTCTTTTCTGTAAGCGATTGTGTAGAGCACTGGAATCACTATTAGTGAGAGGAATGTGGCGGTGATGAGTCCGCCTATTACCACTGTTGCAAGAGGTCTCTGCACTTCCGCACCTGCCGACTGGCTGAACGCCATTGGGGTGAAGCCCACTATTGTCGTCAGGGCAGTGAGAAGGATTGGTCTGAGCCGTTCCGCAGACGCAATTTTTATCCTTTCTAACATTGGGACGTTTTCCTTTCGTAAAGCGTTTGCCCGGGCTAACAAGAGCATACCATTCAGAACGGCTACGCCGAAGAGGACCACGAAGCCAACTCCTGCCGAGATGCTGAAGGGCATCCCTCTTATCGCAAGGAAATAGACTCCTCCTATTGTTGCCAGTGGAACGGCTGTGTAGATGAGCAATGTATCCTTCAAATTGCCTAATGCCATATAGACAAGCACGAAGATGACAAGCAGGACAATGGGAACCACTACTGCCAGTCTGGCTCGGGCTCGTTGCAGGTTCTCAAAAGTGCCACCGTAGGTAATCCAATATCCGGGAGGGAGGGGGAGGGCTTCCAGACGTTTTTGAATGTCTTCAACGACCGATTCAACGTCTCTGTTACGGACATTGACGCCTACATAGACCCTTCGGTAGCCGTTCTCCCTTGAGATTTGTGCAGGATGATATTCAATGTTTATGTCCGCTATTTCAGAGAAGGGCACCAGCGTTCCAGTGTGCGTTTTAATTCTAATTTGTTTGACGTGTTCAACGTCTTTCCTGTATTCAGGCGAGTATCTAACCACTATATCAAATCTCTTTTCCTGCTCATAGGCTGTTCCGACGCTATATCCCGCGAAGGCGGACTGCAAATGCTTATTAGCTTCCTCTATCGTAATTCCATATCTGGCGAGCCTTTCCCGTTTGTATCTGACTAATATCTGAGGTTGTTTCTGTACTGGTTCCATAGCTATGTCTGCTGCACCTTCAACACCTTGAATCAATTGGACTATTTGTTCTGCGAGGGTTCGCAACACATCAACGTCTTCGCCATATACTTCAATAGACACGTCGTATCTAACTCCGGATATTAATTCGTTAAATCGCAGTTCAATAGGTTGCGTAAAGGCGTAGCTGATTCCCGGGAGTTCTCTTTCTAACACATCTTTCATTTTGTTCGCCAGTTCTTCTTGTGTGGATGCCGAAACCCATTTGCTCCTGTCTTTTTCAAGAATCACGTGGCAGTCGGCGAAGTCCATAGGCATCGGGTCGGTAGGAATTTCCGACACACCTATTCGGCAACCAGTAGTTATAACCTCAGGGAAGGAATCAAGGATAATTTTTTCAACTTGTTCAGTGCCTTTGATTACTTCTGATAGAGGAGTTCCCGGGACGAAGATTGCCTGTAAGGCTATGTCGCCTTCATTTAGTCTGGGCATGAACACGGCACCCATCCTCGTGAAAGTGAATATAGACAGGATGAAGAGGACAAGGGCAATTGACAGAACAGTGAATCTGTGGTTGAGAGCCCAGTCCCGTGAAGGAATATATGCCTTCTTTATCCAGTCCATAATTTTCCTACTGATTCGTGTGAAAGTGGCTTCAATCCTTGCCATTGAACCGCCTTCCTCAGGCAATTTGACTAATAGAGAGCTGATGGCAGGCACATAAGTAAGACACAGTATTATTACGCCCAGAAGGACATACATAAAGACATAAGCCATTGGCTTGAACATCCTGCCTTCAACACCTTCAAGAGTTAGAATGGGCAGAAAAACTAAAAGAACAACTAACTGTCCGAATAGGGCGACACGCATCATTCGGGACGCCGTGGAAATGGCTAATTGTTTTCGTTCCTCATCGCTTATCTTCAATACTCTGTTTCTTGCCGATCGGAGTTTTTTCTCAAGGGCGAAAATCATTCCTTCAACTATGATTACTGCTCCATCAACTACTATCCCGAAGTCAATAGCACCAAGAGACATTAAATTGGCTGTGATGCCCGTCAGATTCATCAGCATAAAAGCGAAAAGCAAGGACAGAGGGATAACAGAGGCAACTATTAGCCCAGACCTAATGCTACCTATCAAAAAGACCAGAACGAAGATGACTGTGAGGGCACCAAGGGTCAGGTTCTCAGTGATTGTTTCCGTTGTCCTTTCAATAAGGTCCCTTCTGTCTAAATATGGTCTAATGGATATTCCCGGAGGGAGGCTTTTTTGAATTTCTGCCATCCTTTCCCGAACCTTTTCAACAACTTCCATCGCATTGGCGTCTTTTAGCATGAGGACCTGTCCACCAACCACTTCCCTGCCGTCTTCCGTCATCGCTCCGTATCTGATGGCACCTGCCCATCTGACCGTGTCGGCAATGTCTTTTATCCTCACAGGTCCCTCATCAGTTATGAGAACAACTGTGTTGGCGATGTCTTCAAGGGATCTAACTAAACCTTCGCCACGAATAAACATAACGGAATTACTTTTTTCAATATATGCACCGCCACTGTTGGAATTGTTTTGCTCAAGGGCTTCTATTATAGTTCCAAGGTCTATGTTTAATCTCTGCAATCTCACCGGGTCAAAAACCACTTCGTATTGTTTGATGAATCCACCAAGGGAGTTGACTTCCACCACTCCGGGAACCATCATCATCTGTCGCCTAATAATCCAATCCTGAACAGTTCTCAAGTCCATCAGGGTATATACGTTCCTATATGCTGGGTCCACATGCAGATAGTATTGATATATCTCACCCAGTCCAGTTGTTATGGGTCCTGCAAAAGGTCCTTTCTCAAGGATGTCGGGTAGATCATCTGTCAATACGGTTAATTTTTCTTGCACCAGTTGTCTGGGCAGGTAAGTGCCCATCTCGTCCTCAAAGACGACCGTAACGACGCTCAAGCCCGGTCTGGAAACACTTCTCAATTCAATGACTCCGGGCAAATTGCCCATCTCTCGCTCTATCGGATAAGTAATCAATTGTTCCATGTCAAGAGCAGACAACTGAGGAGCAATGCTAATGACCTGAACCTGATTATTAGTTATGTCGGGAACAGAACCCAGTTTTAGGTTTTTTAGTGCCAATAAGCCACCAATCACCCATAAGCCTGTTAGAATTAGTATTAATCCTCGCCATCTTACCGACAGGCTAATTATTTTCTCTATCAAGGCAGGAAGATTTTTAAAGTTTGTTTTATTTAAATTCTGTTTTGGTTGTAAGAATGTGTAAAGTTATGATAGGGAGCGTGGTAGAGTGGTAATCCGTCCAGACGTCAAATATATAAGGGGATAATTGAGAGGTTGGGCTGGACGGGTTATTAGCCTACCCATGGGGGACGCCACGGCTTGGATAACAAAAAGGATTCGGGGATGTCTTCGTCTGTAACGAATCGGGAATAGGAATCTTCTGAATTTGCGGAGATTGTAGTATTGGTTTCGGCTTGTGGTATTGACATAGGCATATGCGGGATGGAGCAGAAAGGCGTGTGAGTGGCGTGATGTTCCGTATGTATGTCATCAACTAAACACAGAGACCCGTTGAGGAACGAAATTGATAAGATAGCCAAGAGAATCCAACCTGTTAAACCTCTACGCATAGGATCATGCAACACAAAGTTATGGTTCAAAACATTAAGTTGGTTACCATGAAGTTTTCTTTTCGCTTACTTTGTTATTCTTGTCAAGAATAATAACAATTGGTTTCATTGATTTATGTTCCTCAGGAGTTACCCATGCATAGGCGATTATATGGACTTTATCGCCGGGTTGGAATAGTCGTGCTGCCGGTCCATTGAGGCATATTGTTCCGGACCCTCGCTCTCCTTTGATTACATAGGTTTCTATCCGAGCACCATTATTCACATTGACTATTTGCACTCGCTCGCCTTCCACTATACCTGATTCTTCAAGCAACACAGGGTCAATTGTTATGCTTCCATGATAGTGAAGGTTGGCGTCCGTAACTGTTGCGTTGTGAATTTTCGCTTTCATTACACACAACCACATAGGGCAAAGTTAATTCCGTTTTTTAAGAACACACCGTCCAAGTAAATGGTTCATTTTAGTCTCAATTAGCACTAAACAGGAAATGCAATAAAGCATATGGTTAAAAGAATTATTGAAAGCATGAGCCAAAAGAATTCTTCGTGGCTTATGATTCTGTTATTTGGAATGTAAAATCTTGTAGTTTTGCTTTGTTATGTGGGAAATAGTTGATCTGGAAGATTATGATGCCTTTAATATAAGGCAGGAATTACAAGAGTTTTTGAGGGACGAAGGGTTAAGGCAATTGGACAGATGCACTTTGGGGGTTAGGGAAGCAGTGGTGAAATCAATTTATGCTAAGAATTTAACCGATAAACAGAAAGAAAACCTTGAACTGGTCAAGTCAGGAAATGCTTATGTAGTTACAGTTAGCCATCAACCGCATTTGTTAGGCGGTCCTGTTTTCGTGCTGTATAAGGCTTTGCAGGCGATAGCGTTGGCTGAGACGATAAGTGAAGAGACTGGTGAGCCAACAGTGCCCATATTCTGGGTGCACTCGGACGACCACGACTGGCAGGAATTAACAACAATAACAATTAAGAACAAAGAGTTTTCAGGGTTTAAGGAGAGAAGTGACCCATTTGGGTTTGCTGATGTGGACGATGAAGTGCGGGAATACATTCGGCAGGTTGTTAGCCACTTTCCCAATGCTAAATTTATGGCTGATTTTTACCGACAAGGTCTTAGGTTGGCTGATGCCTTCGTTGATTTGATGAATTTTTTCCTTGGTGATACAGGAATTCTGTTCCTTGATTCCGGCTCGTCTGATGTGTGTAAGGAACTGATTCCATTCATAAAGGCTGATTTAATTGAAGATAGAATATATCCCATTGTTGCTAAGACTAATGAAGATTGGAGGTCAAAAGGCTGGAAACCAATCATAAACCCAATGAGAACAAACACTTTCTATATAGACAACTCAGGGAGAAGGGCTAAGGTCATCAGGAAAAGCGATGATTCTTTTATTGTTGGGGATGCGGTTATGAACAAAGACGAACTTCTGGCGGAAATAGAGACCCATCCAGAAAAATTTAGTCCCGGAGTGGCTGTCCGAATCCTCTGGCAAGAGCATCTTCTTAATTCGTGTGCGTTCACTGGCGGTTCAACAGAGATACTCTACTGGTATCAATTGATTCCGTTGTTTAGGGAGATGGGAATTAAGGTTCCGGCATTGTTTTTGAGACATAGCCTCTTTGTTGTTAGTGAAAAGATTTTTCCTGTGGTTGAGAGGCTTGGCGGATTCAAGGAGTTCGTTGTTTCGTGGGAGGAGTTGCAAGCCAAAGCAATTAAATCAGTCCTTCCAGAGTGGTTTCCTGAAGGGGAGTTGGTAAATAAATGTCGGGAACTGGAAAATCTTGTGGATTCCGTCAAGCGTGCTGATGTGCGGTCTTTCCTTGCAGGCAGACTGAGGAAACTGGCAAAACAGTGGAATAAAGAGGTTCGGAAGGCAAGAAAAATGTTGATTGGTCCTGAATTGGAGAGGATTAAGAGGGTTCATGAACAGTTAATGCCCTTGGGAAAGTGGCAGGAAAGAACGATTTCACTCTTGGAATTCGTTGATAGATACGGGACAGAGGGGGTTAGAGCCTTAATAACGGCTTATCCCAGAAATAAAGAATCCAAAGTAGCGTTTATAAAAAGAAAAGGAGAATGATTTACATTTTGCTAATGTTGATATTGCAAGTTTCTATTCTTACGCCCGTCCAAACCGCATTCTATCGTGGGGATGTGGATATGCTTGCTAAAAAAATGGAATCAGATATTACAATTGTTATTGAAGGGGAGGGTGGCAAGCGACCTGCTCAACAGGCAGCACTGATGCTCAAAAAGTTTTTTGAAGCCCATCCCTTGAAGGATTTGAAATGGGTGCATTCCGGAAGCAGTCCAAACACTGAATACACAATTGGAAAATACATTGACAAAAACGGTAATGAATTCAGAGTTTTTATCGTTGTTGGGAAGGAAACAGGTCGCATAAAGCAAATCAGGATAAGCAAGTATGAAGGAGATTCCCAGTGAACAGTTACTTTCCTTTGTTGATAGCCATGTCCGACTTGCCCTTGAAGAAGATATAAGAAGTGGCGATTTAACCACGTGGGCTACGGTAGATAGGAATCTGTTCGGCATAATGAAAATCATTTCCCGGGAAGGAGGTGTTGCGGCAGGAGTCCTTTGTGCACAAAGAACTTTTCAATTATTGAATCCGCAGGTTAAAGTCAAAGTGTATGTCTCAGATGGCGAGCGGTTCCAAAAAGGAGATGTTATAATGGAGATTGAGGGCAGGGTAAGAGATTTACTAATGGCTGAAAGGACGGCTTTGAACTATTTGCAACATCTGAGCGGAGTGGCTACCCTCACAAGGCAATTCGTGGAAGCAGTGGAGGGAACCAAAGCACGCATAACAGACACACGCAAAACAATCCCTTTGTGGCGAGACTTACAGAAATGGGCTGTTAGGCTGGGAGGAGGAGTTAACCATAGGTATTCTCTAAGCGATGCGGTGTTGATAAAAGAAAATCACATTTATGCGGCAGGTGGAATTCAGAAAGCAGTAAAAAAAACACGGGAATTTTTAAATAGTATTGGCAAAAAAGTGCCTGTTATAGTAGAAGTGGAAAACCTTGACCAACTGAAACAATTGGAACAATTTTGGGGCAGGATAACAAGGGTTATGCTTGACAATTTTCACGATGTGGATTTAATAAGGGAGGCTGTTGAGTTTGTTGCTGGGCGTGTTGACGTTGAGGTCTCAGGAGGAGTGACCCTTGAGAATGTGAGGGACATAGCCCTTGCAGGCGTGGATTATATATCTATCGGGAGGTTGACCCATAGCCCGAAAGCCATTGATTTCTCTGCATTGCTTGAAAAGTGAAGTGATGAAAATAGTCTTTGCTGCAAAGGGGCATGAATACTTAATAGAGGCATTGAGTGAACTGGGCGAAGTAATTGTGTTTGATTCAGAAAATGATAATGATTTCGGAAGTGAGGCAGATGTGCTTATCGTGGCTTCCTCGCCGATGGTGGATTTAACCTTACTGGAGAAATTTCCGTCGCTAAAGGCATTGGTGAGAGTGGGTTCTGGATTTGATAACATTGATATAGATGCTTTAAAGGAGAGAAACATCAAGTTCATTAGGGTTCCGGAGGGGAACAGGGACTCGGTGGCTGAGCATACATTATTATTAATAACAGGATTATTAAGAAAGATTAATAAGGCTATTGTGAAGGGATTTGAAAAACCTTGGGATAGAGAAGGAGTAGTGGGCAATGAACTCAAAGGCAAAGTCGTAGGGATTGTTGGTTATGGGAACGTGGGCTGGGAGGTAGCCCAAAGACTGGTTTCTCTGGGATGTATTGTCAACACATGGGATCCATACAGGAAGTTTAATCCTGTTCCGGGTGTTGGAAATGTCCCTTATGAAGAACTTCTTGCTCTGAGCGACATTATTTCTTTTCATATTCAAGACGTCAACAATGGATATTTGTTTGATTTTGATCATCTGGAAAAGGTTAAAAGGGGAGTGTTGATTGTTAATACTTCTCGGGGGAACGTAGTGAACACAAGAGCGTTGATTCAGGGACTTAGATCTGGTGTTATAGGTGGGCTAGCAATTGATGTTATTGAAGGAGAACCCAATTCCCAGTTCATTGATGAACTTAAAACTTTTGATAATGTTATTGCAACGCCACACGTCGCTGGACACTCCTATGAAGCCTATGAAAAGATGAAAGAACTGGTAGTCAGGAAAATAAAATATACCCTTTCCAATTTGATGCTTTAATCGTTTTTGTGTATTTTTGCTAATGAATAAATCAAGTTGTTTATCTTTGCAAAAAGAGTAACTAAACGTGGAAAAGGAAGTAAGATGAAGAGGGGAGCACTAAAGATGTTAGGTCTGTTTGCACTGATGGTTCTAACCTATGTCTCTGCCTTTGCTCAAACAGGTGCAATTAAAGGGCGGGTGCTTGATGACCGAGGGGAGGGAGCCGTTGGCGCAGTTATTCAAGTAAAAAGAAATGGAGTATTAGTGAAAGGGTCTAGTATCTATGATCTTGGTGGATGGTTTATGATCAGAAATCTTGATCCTGGTGTGTATGATTTGGAGGTTACTTTGGCGGGTATGGCACCATATAAACTCACGGGAATTCAAGTTCCACCGGAAAAAGTTGTTGATGTTGGAACTATTAGGTTAACACCAAAGGCAAAAACACTTAAAGAAGCAATAGTGGTTGTTTATTCAAAACCCTTATTTAAAAAGGACCAAACAACTAGTCAGTTTACACTTAGCAAAGAAGAAATTGAAAAGTTATCTCCTCGTAATCCTGCAGACCTAGCGGCAACCAGTGCAAATGTTTTTCAGCGTGATGAGGGGTCCGAACTTAATGTTAAGGGGAGCCGAACGACCGGTAACGTGATGATTATTGACGGTATGAAGATATTTGGTAGTAATATTAATTTACCCAAAGGAGCTATAGAACAAATCTCTACCATAACAGGCGGTGTGCCGGCTAAATACGGCGATGCAACAGGTGGAATTATTACTGTTACAACAAAAGGTCCGAGTGCAAACCCCGGATTTGGCTTTGAGGCTGTCACCTCTCAATTCCTTGATCCATATGGATACAACCTAGTCGGCGCTAGCTTTACTACTCCCTTGTTATGGGAGGAAGGCGTTAATGAAAAGGGAGAAAAAGTTAAGAAACGCCCAATTTTAGGAATGTTCTTTTCCGGAGAGTATAATTATCAAAAGGACTACAGACCCTCATTCTATATATTTAAAATGAAGGATAGCGTATTTCAGGATGTTGTTAATGAACCTCTTATTAAGACTGAACAAGGTGCATTTATTAAAAAGGTGGAGACGCTTAGGAGGGATGCCTTTGAACCTATTAAATATCGCTTAAATGCGTATAGAAATAGGGTGTCTTTAAGCACTAAATTTGATTTTTCTCCTAAGGAGAATCTTAACATAACCTTAGGTGGTTTCTATATCAACGAATGGGGAAGGGCTTATGTTCATAGGTATTCTCTAATGAATTGGGAAAGACAACCTTGGACAAAAAATAGACAGTTTAATACTATGTTGCGATTGAGGCAAGAATTCCCTACAAAAGACACCGCAGCCATCATCAGAGACTTCTCTTATTCTATCCAATTTGAGTACAGAAATCAGTTTTCAACAACAGCTGATTTCTATCATAGATATGAGCCATTTAATTATGGATATATAGGCAAATTTATGCAACGGGAAGTCCCCTTCTATTTCCTCTCAACAGATTCAGCCCTGTCAGCACTTGCCGGAAGACCTATCATAATTAATAATGTGTACTTGGGCTCTATCTATTTGATTGACACATTCATTCCAGGAGGTTTGAATCCATATCTTGAAAACATTACCAAACAATATCTTGAAAATGCCGTTGGAGACCAATCAATAGGTTCTGTTATTAACGGACCTGCTATCGCCAACGGCGAACGAACCCTCGCAGATTACACTTCTTATAGCATCTGGTTCATCCCGGGTCGTCAATATGGAGGGTATTCATTTAACACTAATTCACGATTCCGAGTTTGGTTTAATGGTGCATTTAGTATAATCCCGAAAAAAAAGAAGGGTCAAGGCAAAGAGAATCATCATAATATAGAGTTTGGAATGGAATATGAGCAAGAGACCAGAAGGGGCTATTCAATTGGTGCTGTAAGCCTTTGGACATTGGCTCGCCTATATGTCAACAGGCATTTAGCGGAACTCAACCTCTCTGATCCAATTCTTATCATTGATGGTCAACAATATCGCTTCAGTGAAATTAAAGATAAATTAATTGCAGGGGAAATCACGTTCGACCCCGAAAGCGATACTGTTTATTATGAGCCTCTTTATAGGGCTTCTGAACAAGCTTGGATTGATAAAAAACTCCGTGAAAAACTTGGGTTGCCAGTAGACGGAACAGACAATATACCCGTGGATACACTATCACCGGATGTCTTCTCCCTGGATATGTTCGCACCCGATGAGTTGTGGTTGGAAGGAATCAACTCCCTAGTTTCATATTATGGATATAACTACATCGGAAACATTGATAAAAACAAGGTTACATTTAAAGACTTCTGGACAGCAAAAGATGAAAATGGGAATTATCTCCGTCCAATCGCACCATATAGACCGATCTACATGGCATTTTATGTTCAAGATAAATTCATGTATAGGGACTTGATATTCAATGTTGGTCTCCGGGTTGATAGGTTTGATGCTAACCAGAAGGTTCTTAAAGATAAATACTTATTGCTTCCTGCTTATACCACCGGGGAGGTCGATCCTGCCCTGAATCCAAATGGTAAGCACCCTGATAACATAAGTGATGACTACGTTGTTTATGTTGACAATGCTAAGGAACCGACTACTATATTAGGTTACAGAAAGGGTGATGAATGGTATGATGCCCAAGGACGCCTTATTGAAGACCCCGGCGTTATAGCTGCTCAAACAGTTACTGGAACAATACAACCATATCTCAAAAATCCTGATATTACAGAAAAAGATCCAGAATATGATCCTGATCAAGTGTTTACCGATTACACCCCACAATGGACAATTATGCCCAGAATAGCATTCTCTTTCCCAATCTCTGATAAGGCAAACTTTTATGCTCACTATGATGTTTTGACACAAAGACCAAGACAGGGAATACTTGCCACCCCAGATGAATTCTATTTCCTTAGAGATATAGCAGTAAACAATATAATTTCTAATCCAGCATTGAAACCAGAGAAAGTTATTGATTATGAAGTTGGCTTTAGGCAAAAAGTATCTGATAATGTTGCTATATCTATATCAGGCTTTTATAGAGAATTAAGAGACATGATTCAGGTTACTAGAGTTAATTATGCTTATCCAGTTACTTATAGAACCTTTGATAATTTAGATTTTGGAACAGTGAAGGGCATGACATTCAAGTTTGATATGCGTAGAATTCCGAATAAGTTACCTCTTCAGCTAGCAGTTAATTATACTCTTCAATTTGCACAGGGAACAGGTTCCAATGTGACCAGTCAACTCGGTCTGATTAACTTTGGCGAACCAAACCTTAGGGTTATTATTCCTCTTGACTATGACCAACGACACACCATTGTTGTTATTGCAGATTACCGATATGGTGAGAAGCAAGGACCAACCTTTAAAGGAAAGCATATCTTTGAAAATGCCGGTGTCAACTTGTTGATCAATGCCGGTTCTGGAACACCGTTTACAGTAGATGCTTTCCCGACCAGGTCAGCCGTCCAGATTGGTGTCAATGAACGCACATCTATTAAAGGTGGTGTTAACACAGCGAGGAAACCGTGGACATTGAGGATGGATCTGAAAATTGATAAAACATTTAAAGTTAAGGTGGGAACGAGGGAAATTGATGGGAAAACTGTTGACCTCAAACTTCCAATCAATGTTTACCTCTGGGTTCAGAACTTGCTCAATAACAGAAATGTCCTTGCAGTATGGAGGGCAACGGGTTCGCCTATAGATGATGGCTATCTCTCTTCCCCTGTCGGACAACAATACGTCTCTCAACAGGTTGATCCCCAAGCTTTCGCAGATCAATACAGGCTTTACACAATGAATCCGTTTAACTTTGGGCAACCACGAAGAATAAGAATTGGCGTAATGTTAGGGTTTTAAAAATAGTTAAAACATGAAAGTAACGGAAAACATCACCGGGATGATTAGAAACATTTATAAAGGGGGGCTTGTCGCCACTATCCTCTTGGGCTTGGTCCTTCCAAATACTACCGATGCCCGAGAGATGATTGGTTATGAACGGGTTTCTAAGAACAGGAAGTCTGTAAAAAAGGGTTCTATCCGTGCCGCTGATTGTGATCCGGCTAGCTCACAAGTTGACCTTGATATAAACAACGTAAGAGCCCGAATTCTTGGCGGTGGTGACATGTGGTGGGACCTAGTGGGGGATGCTAAATATGAGGTTCCTAAGGGGTCTGGAAAACATGCAATGTTTGCCGCAGCTATATGGATAGGTGGTTTTGATCCCAGTGGTAATTTGCGATTGGCTGCTCAGACCTACAGACAGAGCGGTAATGATTTCTGGCCCGGTCCCTTGCTAAATGGTACAATTGATAATCAAACATGTCGGGAATGGGACAAACACTTTAAAGTCCTTAGAAGTGAGATTGACGCTTTTCTTACTGATTATCAAGACAATGGCATTATTGACGAGCCGATTCCACTTTCAATACGAGAATGGCCTGCTATCGGCAATCCATTCACTACTCGTGATGATAAGTTTATAGGGAGACCATATGGCTTGGCACCTTTCGTTGATGTGGATGGTGACGGAATATACAATCCTACTAAGGGAGATTATCCTGATGTTCCAGGCGATATGGCTATTTGGTGGGTCTATAATGATAAGGGGAATATCCATGGTGAAACTAATGCGGAACCCATAGGTATCGAAATTCAAGCTCTTGCTTTCGCCTTCCAAACAAACGATGAAATTAATGACATGACCTTTTATAAATATATCTTAATTAACCATGCAACCACAACTCTTGATAGTGCATATATAGCTCAGTGGGTTGATCCGGACCTTGGATGCTATCAAAATGATTATGTCGGATGTGATACTATTTTAAGCCTTGGTTTTGTATATAACGGAACCCTCCCTGATGAGGATTGTGGACCCAAGGGATATGCCCCTTTGAAACCCGCTGCCGGTACAGACTTCTTTAAAGGACCTTATGACCCAGACCAAGAAGATTATTTGGGCATGAGTGCATTCATTTACTTCAATAATGACTTCTCCGTTACCGGCAACCCCTCTGACGGTATCCACTTCTATAATTACATGTCCGGTTCGTGGAAAGACGGTTCTCCTGTAACGTTTGGCGGTAATGGATATGGTGGCACTCAGAGAACGAACTACATGTTCCCTTCCGAGCCTGGAGATCAATCTGGTTGGTCGGAGTGTGTGGAGGGCAACCAGCCTGCCGACAGAAGATATGTTATGTCTTCCGGCCCATTTAGACTATTGCCGGGAGCTGTGAATGAGGTTGTAATTGGTGCTGTCTGGGCAAACGATCCCAACTGGACATTGTGTTCTCCTTTGACCGTTCTAAAAGCCGCAGATGAGAAAGCACAGATTTTGTTTGACTTGAACTTCCAACTATTAGATGGACCGGAAGCACCCAACATGACAATTAGGGAGTTGGATAGAAAACTCGTTATCACTCTTTGGAACAGGAAAGGCTCCAATAATGAGAACGAAGATTTTATGATAGTTGATAAACTTAATATCACAGATATAAGGAAATTAGGTTCTCCCGATTCATTCTATAAGTTTGAAGGCTATCTTGTATATCAACTTGCATCTCCAGATGTTACACCTCGGGAATTAAATGACCCAACTAGAGCAAAACTTATCGCTCAGTTTGATGTGGAAAATGGTCTTACCACTCTTGTGAACTGGACATATGATAGGGAAAATAGAGCCTGGATTCCAGAAGTAAAAGTTCATGGTAAGGATAATGGCATCAAGCACACAATTGTAGTTACACGAGACGCTTTCGCAACAGGTGGTGCTAATATACTTATAAATAACAGACCCTATTACTTCATGGTTATCGCTTATGCCGCCAATAGATTTAGAAAATTTGTACCTGGAGATACATTACCAGGACAAACTATTGAATTCCTATCGGGCAGGAAAAATGTTAGGGTTTATACAGCCATACCTCATAAGCCAATAACATATCAGTTTGGAACCAGATTGAATTCCACTTATGGAGATGGTCCTGTTGTTAAAAGATTGGCTGGGGGAGGAGCAGCGGGAGCAACCCTCCTATTCACTGATGAAGCACATAATCTGTTAAGTGCCATTGAACCCACCTCTCCAGAAGCTGCAAAGTCTCAATATGCCTATTATCAACCCCGAACAGCACCCATAGATGTTCAGGTCGTTGACCCCCTTAAGGTTGTCCCATCTACATATAGAGTTTATATCAGGCCTGCTGCGATGGCACTCACCGGTGTAGAAAATATACCTGTAAAGTCGGGTGATACAACGTTCTATATTTATGATGTTGATGCTAACCAAATCATTTATGTTGATCTCGTAGATAGTGTATATATTGGCTTTGATGGAACAAAAGATGTTTATGAGTACAAAGCAACTATTACGCGTTTGAATGAGTATGTTCTGTCAGACAGAGGGATAAGTTTGACATTTAAACAATATAAGCCGCTGAGGGAACAAATCCTTCAAGGAAAAGGCATAGTGGAGACATCGGTGGTGTTTGCCGATGTTAATCAGCAGTGGCTAACAGGAATTAATGATGATGATGCAATTGAGTTTTTAGATTGGATTAAGGCTGGTAATACTCGTGGTAAGCATAATAAAAACACTGGCTTATTGGTAAGTGTGGGAGATTATGAATATGATTCAGATCCTGCATTAGGAAGCGTGTACTTTGATTCGTTGGATGTGAAATTTATGGACCCACAAGCCGTATTTGAAAATGTTAATGTTAAATGGTTTGCTCCATATATCCTTGCTAATGTAGATAGAACTATTGGGCTTGCTCCAGGCATTATGGGTAATGATCCAATAAGTTACTATCTCACAGACATTAATAAAATCTTGGATTTCTATACTGCCCGAAAAAGCTTTGATGATCTTTTCTCCTTTGAATTAGTTATAACTCCAGACAAAAATAAATGGAGCAAGGCTCCTGTTCTGGAAACAGGTGAGGACCCCTCCCTCACTGAAGGCGGAGCAATCCGATTCACCTTGCGAAGACATGCTGGCTTGAACCTTGATGGTACATATAGCACTTCTCCTCTTGATACCGGAATGGGATACTTCCCTGGTTATGCAGTTAACCTTGAAACAGGCGAGAGAGTGATCATTCTATATGCTGAAAATTCAATAGAAGGTGCTCATAATGGTAGAGATTTGATTTGGAATCCGACGTCGACTATTATTGAAAGGGCGGGAAATAACGTGGATATAGTGGCTGGAGGAGAACATTACATTTATATAACCAATTTGCCTTACACTAGCACATATCTTAATATCCTGAAGACAATATTGAAATCTGCTGCCGAGGGTTGGGACACAGTGCTTGCCAAGTATGTCCAATGGGTTGGTGTGCCCTTATTAGCTCGGGGATTTGACTGGAAACCAGTAAATGAGGGGCTTGTGCCCACGGAGGTTAGAATTAGATATGTGGTTTCTAAACCTTTCTACAGGCTTGAGCAATCAGGAGCGATTAATGATGGCTATCCAGTTTATGAATTCTCTATGGCTGGATTTGAACCTATTATAGGTGATGATTCGGTAAAAAGTTCATTGCTGGACTCCATTAGAATTGTTCCTAATCCATATTACGGTTATTCAGAATATGAAAATAACAGATTAGATAATAGAATCAAGATTATAAACTTGCCACCTAAGGCAGAAATAGCAATCTATAGTATAGATGGAACGCTAATTAAGAACCTCTATTATGAATCGGTAGCAGATAACCTGTTGTCAGATGACGGGGACGAGGGTGCCATTGAATGGGACATGACCAATAACGCTGGAATACCAATCTCCAGTGGGCTCTATCTAATTCACATAAAAGTGCCCGAGGTGGGGGATAAAATACTTAAGTTCTTCGCTATTATGAGACCAGTGGACTTACAATCATTCTAAAATTCTTGTTGCAATGAAAAGGCTCGCACTACTAATCGGAATTGTGATTGGGGCAATTGGAACCCAGAATGCCGGAAACCCCGATCGGGTCGGTGAAGCAGGAGCCTATGAACTAGTGATGGTTCCATGGGCTCGTACCGCAGGCTTGAACTACATATCTGCATCCTGGATTCAGGGTATAGAGGCGATCAGACTAAATGTAGGGGGTCTGGCTTTTGTTCAGGGAACAGAATTTAACTTAACAAGAACAATTTATTATGCTTCTGATGCTCTCAATGCTACAACCTTAGGTATTGGGCAACGTGTTGGGGAAGAAGGAGCTTTGGGTATTGAGATTTTTACCCTGACCGCAGGGGAAATTCCAATAACCACTGAAATCCAACCTGAGGGAACTGGCGGTGTCTTTAAACCTCAATTCATTAATGTGGCTCTCGCCTATGCACGTCACTTCTCAGAATTTATACACGCTGGAATTGTTGTTAGGACTATATACGAGGGGATTCATGATGTTAATGCTTCAGGGGTAGCTTTTGATGCAGGAGTTCAATATACCGCAGAGAAGCTACACTTCGGCGTTTCTTTGAGAAACATTGGTTTCCCAGTTAAATATAAGGGGAGTGGTATGTCAAGATTAGTTCTGGATCCTTCAGGACAATATCAAATGACTATGCAAATCCCAACTGAAGACTTCGAGCTTCCACTGCTCCTTCATATCGGTGCGGCCTACGACCTGATCAAAGATGGAGGATGCAAGAGAGCATCCCTAATGGCTAATTTTACATCTAATGCATTTGGTGATGACCTCATTGGCTTAGGTGCAGAGCTTGCATATAAGGAGTTAGCTATGTTTAGAATAGGATACACTTTTGAGAAGGAAGTTTTTACGCCTCAACGTGGCGCTGCTTATTCCCGATTGCATTTAAGGTCTGGGCTTAGTCTTGGCTTATCCTTGCAATTGCCATTGAAGAAACCAGATGTGGAGAAGGGGGTTCCATTAGTGGCATTGGACTACGCCTTTAGACCAGCGGCCCCATTAGGCAATATCCATAGTATTGGCATTCGCTTTGCAATGGATGCTAATCTCCCCAAATGTATCACTGCGGGGGAAACCAATCCACGGTTGTAGAAACCAATATCTCTTGGGAAAAGTATTTGTCAAATATCCATTTATGGATTTTAAATGGGTTCTGATTGTCATACGAAAACAGGAAAATTTAATCAACAATGTCGTACGAATTCATCAGTGAGGAGGCGTTCCAAAAGCTAAACGACGAACTTCAATACCTAAAGACCGAAGGCAGGAGGAAAGTCGCCAAGCAATTGCAGGAGGCAAGGGAGAAAGGAGACTTATCGGAGAACGCAGAATATGATGCAGCAAAAGAAGCACAGGCACTCCTTGAGCAACGAATAGCAAGACTGGAAGAAATCCTGTCCCGCGTTAAAGTGGTTAGTAAAGACAAAATAGACACATCAAAGGTCAATATCCTAACCAAGGTCAAAGTCCAGAATTTAAGGACCGGACAGACCATGTTTTTTAGAATAGTGTCTGAGAGCGAAGCGAACTTTAAAGAAGGTAAGATATCAACTAAATCTCCTATTGGGAAAGCCTTGATGGGGCATAAGGTTGGCGATGTGGTTGAAATACAAGTTCCCGCCGGACAACTCCAGTTCAAAATCCTTGAAATAACGGTGTGATGGCAAGTGTGTTCACTAAAATAGTTAGAGGGGAATTGCCCGCTTATAAAGTGGCGGAGGATGACCGTTTCCTCGCTTTCCTTGACATCAACCCATTGACTAAGGGACACACCCTCGTTATCCCAAAAGAAGAAATTGACTATATATTTGATTTACCCGAAGACCTTTACAGAGACTTATGGCTTTTCGCAAGGAGAGTGGCACGGGCAATTGAACAGGTTGTGGAATGTGAAAGGATTGGAATAGCAGTGGTTGGGCTTGAAGTCCCGCACGCACATATTCATCTTATACCCATTAATTCCATTGCCGATATGAACTTTGCAAAGCCACGAGTCAAAATGACCGATGAAGAATTTAGAGAGCTTGCAGAACGCATCAATAAAGCATATCAGGAGTTAAATAAATAGTTTTTTTCGCATAATTAGGGTTGCCAGAGCAATTGAAGCGGCATCAGTAAGGTCAAAATTATTATATGCTAAAATGCCATCGGGGTCATGCAAGCGCAGTTTTGTTAATCTGGAGACCATATTTTTAGACGCTTGCCCCTTGCCGGTAATTATTTTTTTTATCTTTGAGGGGGACAAAGCGACAAATTCAATATCATTCTTTTGACAAAATAGTTTAATTACGCCAAATTGTTCATACAATACAAAGGCAGATTTTACATTTTTATGATAGTACGGTTGCTCACAAGATATATAATCTAGTTTAAAGTGTTTAGTAAGATTATCTATTTCATTCCATAGTTTGGCTAAAGAGGGACTTGATAATAATTTGCCATATTTAACAATATCGCCTTCAATGACTACTATGGCAGCATGATGCGTGCCCAAATCAATCCCTGCAACGCTCAATGAATTCTGTTGCTTCTCTATTGCCATTTATCTCTGGAAGAATACGGTGAGTTCGGGTCGGCTCCTGATAGCACTGTCAACACTTAGTAAGATTTGATTGGCTTTGTTTGCAATTGTTGAATCGCCATGCATAAGAGCCATCTGACCAATAAATTGAGTTGTATATAACGTTTTTTGAAATTCTTCAGAGAAGTATTCGGCAAAGGCGTTCGGTTGTAGTGATATATAGTAATTAAAATCGTGTTGGTTCCTGTCAAGCATTATGTTAAATATATCACGAGCTTTCTCCTGTTGGTTTAGCTTATAGTAATCTGCAGCCAATTGAGCGACGAAGGATTCCCAGAGTAGTATACTATCGGGGATTTTTTCTATTGCAAGGTCTATAATTTTCAAAGCTGAATCTTTTTTGTTTTCCATAATGAGAGCTTCTGCTAAGCGCCATAATTGAATCCTGTGGTTTGAAGCCATCCTACGATGGCTCTCATCAAGATAGATATTGTATTTGTCCATGTTGCCCCATCTGAATTTGTTAGTAACATTTGCGTACATCACACTTGTCTGAACTCTACCCATGAGACCGGGAACGTTAGAAGGAGCCTTGATTGGCACAAGTTGATATGTCAATCCTTCTAGTTGGAGATAGTCTTTTAGACCAACATATGAAGAGGGACGAATGGTTACAGCAAAATGAATGGGTCGCTCCCAATCGTTGTTGGCAATGATAGTGAGGGTCATTAAGTGGTTTTTGAGTAATGCATTGGGTAGAGTCCATTCCATTCTATTCACTACCAAGCCAGTGTCCTCTGGTTCCACAATTTTGTTAGCTATTACTTTTTCTCTGGGAATGTTAAGGAATACCTTTTTGACGGGCAAGTAATCAATAGCGAAGCCCGACTGGGTGGAGGCTCGCGTCGCCGAATGATCACTGTAAATGAATTCTAAAACTTTTTTAAGGTCATAAGCCCTATTCTGGTTATATCTTTTATCCGGGATGTATCTCACATAATCCCTTGTTGAACCAAGGTACTTACTTCTTGGAACATTTATAGGTACCGGGTCTGCGTCGTTGACTTTCCTTCTGAGAAAGTCTATATACCAGTCCACACCTAATAGACTTAGGTTCACAATCCTCACATCTGTCCTAATCCCTTCCACTTCCTGGGCATACCAAAGTGGGTATGTATCGTTATCGCCTTCCGTGAAGAGTATAGCATTTGGATCGCAGGATTCAAGGTAATTGATGGCGAAGTCTCGAGCGGTGTATCTATGTGCTCGGGAATGGTCATCCCAGCCCCAGTATCCCATGAGGAAGGGACCCGTTAAAATCCCCAAAGCTACAATTGGGATAGCTAAGTGAATCCCCTCTCTCCTCAAATACTTTCTAGCTATTTCATATAGCGCTACTACCCCCAGTCCAACCCATATAGCAAAGGCGAGGAATGAGCCAGCATAGGAATAGTCTCGCTCCCGTGGTTGCAAGGGAGTCTGGTTAAGCCAGATAACTATTGCCAAACCAGTCATGAAGAACAAGGCAAAAACTATCCATGCATCCCAATCCCTCCTATTAAATTGGATGAGCAGTCCAAGGATTCCCAACAAGAGAGGAAGCATATAGAAGTAATTGCGTCCTTTATTTGTTTTTTGAAAAAAGGGTAATTCATCTAATTTCTGTGGGGATTCCAAATGATATTCATCAAATGGTGTAATTCCACTTTGCCAATTACCATACTTGATTCCCCAGAAACCTTGAATATCATTTTGACGACCTGTAAAATTCCATAGGAAATATCTGACATACATCCACCCTATTTGCCATTGGAAGAAGAATTTCATGTTGTCAATGAACGTGGGTTCCTCATTGGGACTCAACCCAAGGAATGAGCGGTAGAATTGGACATGTTGTTCCTGTTGGCTCCAAATCCGAGGGAAGAAGTATTCCTTGTCATAGACAGGAATTATTTTATGCCCTATGATTTCATAGCGTCCCGTCTCCTCATTCTTCCTGTATCTGGGAGCGCCTTCTTTGTAGTCAACTACTTGCGAAGTGAAATAGGGACCTTTCAATAAGGGACGGTCGCCATATTGCTCACGATTCAAATAGGACAATAAGCTGAACGGGTCCTCCGGGTCATTCATATCTATTGGTGGATTGGCATACGAGCGAATCATGACCAGTGCGTAGACCCCATAGCCAAGCATTAGCATTGCCAGTGCCAAGGCACCCATGTTCCACAACCGATTGCCCCGTTTGTGAGTCCAATAGATTAATCCTGCGATAATCAAGGCAATTAATAAAAGGGCAACAAACATACCCGTGTAGAACGGGAATCCTAATGTATTCACGAAAAATAGGTCTGAATAAGCGGTTAGACGAGGAATTCCGGGAATGAAGATATATTGTACGAAGCCCAGCAACGCCCCGCCAATTAAAAATGCTTTAAAGAAGTCTTTGAACGTGTTTAGCTTCCCTTTCTTCTGGAAATAGAGGAGAGTGATAGGCGGAATAACGAGCAATCCCAGGAGGTGAACCCCTATCACCATCCCCACAACAAGAGAGATGAATAGCAACCACCTGTCGGCATGTGGAGAGTCGCCAGCCCGAACCCATCTGATCATTGCCCAGAGGATGAGCATAGTGAAGAAGGCGGAAAGGGCATAAACCTCGCCTTCCACAGCAGAAAACCAGAATGAATCGGCGAAGGCACCAGCCAAAGCACCCACAACACCAGCACCCAAAATAACTATTATCTTAGACCACGACCAATCTTTTTCGTCTTTTATGAGTAATCTGCGAGCGAAAAACACAGTGACCCAGAACAGAAACATTACGGCACCGGCACTTGCCACGGCAGAAAGCATATTGACCGCAAAAGCAACATATTCAGGAGAGGGAGCAAACATGGAGAAAATCCTGCCTATTAGCACGAAGAAAGGAGCCCCGGGCGGATGTGGAATCTGCAATTTGTACGCACAAGAAATGAACTCACCACAGTCCCAAAGGCTTACTGTCGGCTCAAGAGTCAGAGTGTAAACGGTTAGTGCCACTATGAATACAATCCATCCACTAATATGATTGATAACATTAAACTTCTTTTCCATGAGCACCAAATTTGCCATTACAAACATAGGATATAAGACTTAATTTTGCATTGAAGATTTTGCACTGGGAAAAACGGAAGTTTTCCACAATCCACATTGTTTATGTCAAAGCCTTATCCAGCCTTGATTTCACCGTTTTAATACCCAACTTAAAAATTTTCAGTCTCTCTAACTTTGGAGAGCCTAAAATCAGATCATTTAACCAATAAAATTTGTGAATATGGCTTTGAACCTTGTTAAGAAAAGAGATGGACGCATCGTTGAGTTTGATGTCAGGAAAATAGAAATGGCTATCACCAAAGCCTTTGAAGCAGTTAATGAATACAACGGAATCCTTTACATCCCTGACATTGTGGCAAGCGTCGTTAAAGAACTGGAACAGAAATACGGAGACGAGAAAATCCCTTCTGTTGAAGACATCCAAGACATAGTTGAAAGAAAAATAGCGGAGGCAGGATTCTTTGACGTCGCTAAAGCATATATTCTCTACCGCAAAGAACGGGAAAAAATCAGGAAAGAAAAGCAACAGAAACTATTTGAACAAATAGACAGAGGCGAGATCACAGTGACCAAACGGGATGGTTCCCGTGTGCCTTTTGACATAAATGAATTATCCGTTGCAATTAAAGCCATCTGCTCTGATTATGCCGATATAGTTGATGCCCAAGAAGTCATTGAACAAGTTAAAAAATACATCTATGATGGCATTAAAACACATGAGATAAACCTTGCTATTGTCTTAGTTCTGCGAGGTTGGATAGAAAAAGACCCAATTTATAGCTTTGCTGCCGCCAGAGCCCTGCTAAACACTATCTACAAAGAAGTTATTGGAAAGTATGAGTTTGAAGAAGATTTTATGCACTACTACAGAATGCAATTCATCTCTTCCATTAAGCACGGCGTTGAACAGGGACGCTACAGACCTGAACTGCTTGAAAAATTTGACCTTGAAAGACTCGCCAAAACACTTGATATTACAAGAGACAGGATAATTAAATACCTTGGCTTACAAACGCTTTACGACAGGTATCTTATGAGGGACTATGACCAAAAAATTATTGAAGTTCCACAGTATTTCTGGATGCGAGTGGCTATGGGACTTGCCCTAAACGAAAAATCCAATCACACGGATTGGGCAATCAAATTCTATAACCTAATGTCCACACTTCGCTATGTCCCAAGCACACCAACACTATTCCATTCTGGGACGCCACGTTCCCAAATGAGTTCATGCTACATCCTCACCGTTGAAGACGACCTTGACCACATATTCAAATCCATCAGGGACGTTGCAGTCCTTGCTAAGTGGAGCGGAGGAATAGGTATTGACTGGACAAATGTTCGGGCAACAGGTGCTCTTATCAAAAGCATTAACGTCCATTCCCAAGGCGTCATACCATTCCTTAAAATCCTTGATGCCACCACAGCAGCCATCAACAGAAGTGGGAAGCGGCGGGGAGCCACATGTGCATACCTTGAATTGTGGCACTATGATATTGAAGACTTCCTTGAATTGCGTAAGAACACAGGAGATGAGCGACGCCGAACGCATGACCTGAACACGGCAGTATGGGTACCAGACCTGTTCATGAAAAGGCTCATCAACAATGAAACTTGGACACTGTTCTCACCAGATGAAACGCCAGAATTGCATCACACATACGGTTCTAAATTGGAGGAAATTTATACGAAATACGAACAATTAGCCGATGAAGGAAAAATCAGATTATTCAAGAAAATTCCCGCAAAGAAACTATGGCGTAAGTTAATAACTATGCTATATGAAACTGGTCACCCGTGGATAACATTCAAAGACCCGTGCAACGTCAGGTCGCCACAAGACCACGCAGGAATGATATATTCATCTAACCTGTGCACCGAAATAACGCTTAATACCAGTCGGGATGAGCATGCTGTCTGTAACCTCGGATCCGTTAACATGTCCAGACATATTGATGAAAACGGCGAAATAGATTGGAACAAACTGAGAGATACAGTTAAGTTAGCCGTCAGAATGCTTGATAATGTTATTGATCTGAACTTCTATCCCACTAAGGAAGCTGAAAACGCTAATTTGCGACACAGGGCAGTGGGACTGGGAATGATGGGCTTGCAAGATGTCCTTTTTAAAAAACGTATTCCTTTCGACACATGGGAAGCCGTTGAACTGTCCGATAAGATAATGGAGTTCATCTCTTATTATGCCATTCTCTCATCTTCAGAACTTGCCAAGGAAAGAGGAACTTACTCGTCTTATAAAGGCTCAAAATGGGACAGAGGATTGCTGCCAATCGACACAATCAAACTGCTAGAGGAAGAAAGAGATGGCTATCTGGATATGGACACCTCAACATCACTGGATTGGTCGTTTGTCAGAGAACACATTAAGAAATATGGCATGCGAAACTCAAATGTTATGGCTATCGCACCAACAGCAACAATAGCAAACATCTCTGGTTGCTTCCCTTCAATTGAACCAATATATAAAAACATATACGTTAAGTCCAATGCCAGTGGAGAATTCGTAGTCATAAACGAATATCTCGTGGAAGACCTTAAAAGGCTTGAGTTATGGAACGACGAAACAAGGGAATTATTAAAATATCACGATGGCAGACTGGATGACCTGTCCCTGCCCGCATGGCTCAAAAGACTCTATAAAACAGCTTTTGATATTGACCCTTCATGGGTTATAGAACACGCTTCCAGAAGAGCTAAATGGCTTGACCAATCACAGTCAATTAACATCTGGACTAACTCAGAAAGCGGTTCCTTCGTTAGCAATATCTACACCTCCGCATGGCGAAAAGGACTAAAAACAACCTATTATTTACGAACACTTGGAGCCTCTGCAATTGAAAAGGCTTCAGTGGACATTATCAAACATGAGAAAAAAGGAACAGAAGACCAGCCCACTCAACAGGTCATACAAATTGGAAATATTGACATAGACGGGGAAACCTGCGAAAGCTGCCAGTGAAATTAAGCGAAAGGTCGTTTAATCCAATTGACAAATCGGTAGTATAGCGAAATTAAACGATAAGCTCTGCTATTAACTATATCGTTATATTGAGAAAGCAGGGAATAGTACTTTTTCTCTATTAGTAATGCTTGAGACAGCGTTAAAGTCGGTCGCCGATGGGTTTGTGCCCAAAAATCATTGAACAATTTTGGTGTGAGATATTCGGGTTGTGAGGAATTGGTCGTTGAAACATCGTTAATAAGTAAGTTTTTTAATAAGTTCGAATTATTATTAACTTGCTCCGTGGAAGAAAGATCAATAACAGGAATGCCATTTTCATTACAAAAATTTGACACCTTAGGGTCGTAAGATAAGCCTATCGTAGGCATATTTAATTTCCATGCTAAGATAACAGAATGCAACCTCATCCCTATGAATGAATCGCATAATAGCATGTGATAGATA
>JAADEI010000036.1 GCA_013153515.1 Chlorobiota bacterium
AATACGGACTGCTAACCGTCAATATCACAGTTTTGGCACCCGGACTGGTCCAATAAATTCCAGTTGGATTCTCATCATTGCTCACATTCGGCGATGCATCAACATCAAAATCCCACGTGAACGTCCACTCAGAACCAGACGTGCCAGTGTTCGTGAAATCAACAGGCTCTCCCTCACATGGCGTCGCATCGGTCACTGTGAATTGGACGTTGGGCTTTTCATGGATCATAATACTCTTTGAAACCGTTGCTTCGCAGACTCCATCTGAGACGGTAAGGGTCACTGTCCGACCTCCTGAGGATGGATAGACAATTCCTGTTGGGTTAGGAAGTGTAGAGTTTGGGATTGCCGGGTCGCCGAAATCCCATAAATATGAAACGATTCCGAATGTGTCTCCTGTAAAATAGAATTTAACTGAATCTCCGTGGCAGGCGTAAGGCTGGGCGGTGGTTGTGAAGTCAGCACTAAGGGGACAGATACAAATAGGGGCATAAGGAATAGCATAAGCAAAAGCATTAAAGGGATTGCTTGTTCTGATTAATGACCGGGGGTTTAAATTTTGAAAGGGCAATGCACGACCTGTCGTGTCAACAATCGTTAGGACAGAATTATATTCACCACATCGGGATGGATTCTGTCCCACATAAACGAAAAATGGATTTAGGTTTCCATTATAATAATCCGATAGGGCAGTAATAACAACATTCCCATTCATATTGTTCACATCGGGTTTAAATTCGTTAGAGTGGATGTTTCCATAGCTAGATTGGCTAATCAGGTTATATGCCGCATCTATCTTCAATAAAGTGATGTTGTCTTGGGCGTATTGAACGTCATTGATAGCGACGGTTATCTCTTTTGTTATTTCATCAACCCATAGAGAAACATTATCTGTTTGTCCAGGGGCATATATAAGGATTCTTCTGTTGACACCGAAGCTATTAGCGTTAGCCTCTACAATAGAGGGCAAACCATCGCCAGTAACTCCGGCATAATAAACGAGGCTGGTAGTGCCATCAGGGACCACAACGGCATCGTAAACCTCATTTAAAGGAATATCGCGGATTGTACTATTAACAACACTACCACTTGTTGGATTAATAGCGAAGGTAAATATGTCATTTGTGCCTATTCTCCTGCTTTTAGCAGTTATTATTAGGTTTCCGGTGAGTGGGTCCTCCCTAATAATCTGTCCAATATCAGTGTTATTGCTCCCCAATTCTTCATAATACCAAGCCTTAGTTATATTTCCTAATGTATCAAATGATAAGACAACAACCTCAACTCCCCCTACGCCCACTCTTCTTGAACCAATGGCATAATACTGATTGTTAGAGTGAAGCGTTACATCGTATAAATCAGCAGGTGTACTGTTAGCAAATTCAATGTTCCCATTAGAATCAATTTGCAAGATAAATCCTAAGCCTTCAGTAGCGGGATTGTCTCCGCAAATAAAAAGCCCGCCCTTGGGTGTTCCGGTTGCTCCATAAGGCATTTCAGAGATTCCCAAGTCATAAACCTTAATCCAATTTATGTCGCCGGTTGGTCCCACCTTGACTACTATTATGTCCCCATTATTTGAAAAGGCGTCTGACATACCGACCCAATACAGATACTGCTTGTTAGTGGCGGGGTCTGTAACCACCGCAGATGTGAAATAGTCAGTTATCCCTGCTACTGACGGCAATTTAAGTGTTGTATTTTGACTATATAAAATGCTTGCAATAAACAATCCTATAAGCCCAATAAGAAGTTTCGTTCTCCTCATGGTATTTACAATTTTTGACACTTTAAAGTTAATAAATGCCATTTGTATAGTATATGACAATTGTTAGTTTCAAATCAGTATCTCCAAAAGCTTCAAGCATCAGGAAGAATGTTTCAGCCACTTCCTTATGCAACCTACCGACTTCGCCTAAATCTCCTAATAAGTTACTAATTAGCCATTTCTCCATCGCTACACTCATTTTCTAACATCAAACATATTACGCCACAAAGGGCTTATATCTCAAAAGCGCGAAATTTAGTTGGGGTTACATTGATGAACTTAATTTTTTCGGGCTGTGAAAACCGTCTATTCTACGATTGACCCTGGGCGGAGCTTAGAAGGGCTTTGTATTCTTCGCTTTCTTTGAATAGTTGTTGGGGCGACCCATGTGCAATTATTTCGCCCTTTCGGATGAGATAAACTTCATCCATGTGTTCAATAAATGTGAGCCTGTGGGATATGAAGATTATACCGATTTTGCTTTTCAAGGAATTAAGCACAGAATGGATGACCTGTTCTGTTTGGTAGTCCAGAGCACTGGTTGCTTCGTCAAGAATCATCAGGTCAGGCGTTTGGCACCACGCCCGTAGGATAGAAATAGCCTGTTTCTGCCCTGATGATAATTCCATTGCGTTATTTATTCTCGTGAGAAGTTCATCTGGCAAATGCTTAAACAGGTCCCACAGGTCTAATTCTTTTGCTTGTTGAATAACCCATTGATGGCTTATGTCCCTGCCCAATGTAATGTTTTCTAAGATGCTTCCTTCAAAAATCACTGGTTCCTGAGGGGCATATCCAATGCGTTGCCGTAAACTGTTCCTATTAATTTCCTTAACGGATATATTGTTTACCAGCACGTCTCCCTTAGTGGGTGCATAATATCCCAATATCAAATTGATAATTGAGGTTTTTCCTGCCCCTGTGTCGCCAATAAGCATAATCTGTTTGCCCTTCTCCACTGACAAATTCACATTTCTCAGGGCATATTGATTCTCTTCTTGGGTGGGATAACTAAACCACACGTTATCAAATGAAACAGTCTTTATCTCGGTTATTTTGCGGGGTCCTTCTGGTGGTTCAGGCTCATAGGTATTGAACAGGTCATAAATCCTTTTTGCGGCAACTATTCCCATTTGCAATGTGTTGAACTTGTCCGCTATAAATCTCAAAGGTCGTAACATAAGGTTTATGTACAGCACGAAAGCCACGAGGGTCCCCGGGCTCGTAACGCCCTCAATGACCGAGAGGGAGCCCATTCCAGCAAGGATAGCCAACGATACAGCGAATATAAACTCAACGATAGGGAAAAATGTTGCATATACCCTTACTGCTTTAATGTTTGCTTTTAATATGTCGTTATTCAACTGGCTAAAAATCCGTTTCTCCTTGTCAAAAGAGGCGAATGAATGGATGAGAAGCAGTCCGCCTATCCGTTCCTGCAAGTAGATATTCAGTTTAGTTATTGCTTTTCTGATTCTGTCAAACACACTCCTCACATATTTCTGGAAGAAATACATTATCAACAGGAATGGTGGCACTACGGACAGGGTCAGCAGGGCAAGCCGGGCATCCGTCCAGAACATAATTCCAGCAACGATGAAAACTGTTAATATATCAGCGAAAATTGACAGCCCCTCTTCTGAAAACACTTGTCTGATGGCTTCTGAATCATTGGAAAGTCTTGTTGTTATAACGCCCGAAGGGATTTTATCAAACATAACTATGCTCTGTCTTATGAGATGCCTGAACAGTTCACGCCGGATGTTCCAAACTATCATCTGCCCCACATAGCGAGCCCAATAAAGGAAAAAGAATCTGACAATTGCTTCTGCGATGAGAACAGCCACAACAAGCAAAGTCAATTCAATAAGTAGTGTCTGGTCTTTGGGAATAATTGCTTTGTCAACGATTTGTTGGATGATGTATGGTCTTGCGGGCGATATAAACACTTGCAAAAGAGCAAAAATGGTTATTAAAACAAGATGTTTTCTGAAAGGCTTGAACCAGTTCCACAGCCAAGCCCACAAGCCCCTCTTACCAGTGTTAAGTCCAGCGTTCCCAGACAAACCTGAAAGGATATTTTAATCGTTTGAGATAGAGTCCGTGTCCGGGCGGTGAGAAGTCAACCCGCTCCTTGTGTCCGGTTCTAAGCACGTGCTCAAATTCTTCAATAGGCATTAGTCCCCTGCCCACACGTAGCATAGTGCCTACCAGCCCCCTAACCATCCCCCTCAGAAACCTGTTTCCTTCTATGATAAAAACTAATTGTTGTCGGGCTTTGTTATAGAACCATCTGGCATAGGTGATATAGCATTTCATTGAATAGGTTTGCGGGTCTGAGCGTGCAAAAGCGGTGTAGTCATTATAGTTCAAAAGTAGAGTTGCAGCCCGATTCATCAAAGAGATGTCCAGTGTTCCGGGAATAGGGTAGTAATAACTAAGTTCTTCAAGGAACGGGTTTCTTTTTAGATGGACTCTGTAAACGTATGTTCTGAGCAGTGCCGAGAATCTGGCGTGTGCCTCATCGGGAACCCTGTATAAGCCTTTAACCACAACATCGTGCGGCAATAAATAGTTAAGTCTAAATATGGGTTTTGGTGGTATTTCGTCGTCCCAATCAAAGTGTGCGAAGTTTTGATATGCGTGTGCTCCGGCGTCTGTGCGGCTCGCCCCCTTGACCTGAATCTCTGTTTTAAACACTCTGGACAGGGCGTCTTCAATGAGATTTTGTATCCCAACAGCGTTCTTCTGGCGTTGCCAACCGTGATAGTGAAAACCTTTATAAGCAACCTCTATGAAATATCTTGCCATTGTGTTGGTGTGGTTAAAATTCTTAATATGCCATTGCGATTAAAACCTTCTGTCGGGTTTTCTGTCCTGTAATAATGCATGTTCCCTCTTCTGAGTCGTCAGGTAATATGCATCTTATTGATGCTCCTGTTTCTTCCTGAAGTTTCTCCTCATCTTCCGTGGTCCCGTTCCAGAAAGCCAAAGCAAACCCTTTCCTTTGTTCAATAACCTCTTTGAGTTCATCCATTGTAGCAACAGGAATAGTGTTCTCCTTATGCCATCGTTCATTTTCCTCAAGCATAGACTGTTGGATCTCCTCAAGCAGACTACTTATTCTTTCAGTGAGTCCATCAATAGGGAACTGTGTTTTTTCAAGGGTGTCTCGCCTTGCCACTTCAACAACATTGTTCTCCACATCTCTTGGACCAAGGGCTATCCGCACCGGAACACCCTTCAATTCATATTCATTAAATTTCCAACCGGGACGCTTCGTGTTATCATCATCAAGCAGAACCCTTATTCCAGCCTTTTTCAACTGGTCAGTTATATTTCGTGCTGTCTCAAGGACCTTCTGCTCATCTGCACCGCTCTTGAAAATCGGGATTATAACAACTTGTATTGGTGCTATCCTCGGTGGAATTTTCAATCCCCTGTCGTCTCCATGGCTCATAATTAGTGCCCCGATGAGTCGGGTGGAAACTCCCCAGCTGGTCGCCCATACATATTCCCTCTCCCCTTGTTTGTTTGTGAACATTACTTCAAAAGCCTTTGCAAAGTTTTGCCCGAGAAAGTGAGAAGTTCCCATTTGAAGGGCTTTCCTGTCCTTCATCAATGCCTCCAAAGTGAAGGTTTCTTCTGCTCCAGCAAATCGTTCCCCGGGAGTCTTCGTCCCTCTGTATGGTGCTATGGCAAGATATTCACGCATTAGGGTTTCATAGACCTGCCACATCAAGCGGGCTTCCTCCATGGCTTCCTCTGCCGTGACATGTGCCGTGTGTCCTTCTTGCCACAGGAACTCGGCTGTCCTTAGGAATAATCTTGGACGCATCTCCCATCTGACAACATTAGCCCATTGATTGATTTTCAAAGGCAGGTCCCTCCACGAGTGAATCCAATCTTTGAACGTGTTCCAGATTATTGTTTCCGAAGTTGGTCTTACAATAAGCGGTTCGGTTAATTTCGCCTCAGGGTCAGGTTCAATCTGTCCGGTTTCAGGATTAAGCCTCAGTCTATAATGGGTTACTACGGCAGCCTCCTTAGCAAATCCTTCCACGTGTTGGGCTTCCTTAGAAAAGAAACTCACTGGAATGAACAGTGGGAAATATGCATTTTGATGACCAGTTTCCTTAATCATCCTGTCCAACTGATCCCGAATGTTTTCCCAAATGGCAAACCCATAGGGTTTAATAACCATACATCCCCGAACTGCCGAATAGTCAGCCAATCCGGCGTGCCTGACCACGTCAACATACCACCGTGAGAAATCCTCACTCTGCGGCGTTACCTTCTCTGCCATCTTATCAATTGCTTTTATACAGCAAAGTTAAGCATAGCATATATTCAAAGTGAAACCGTAGAACTAAATTCAATGAAAAAAAAAGTATCAATTCACTTTCCTCCTTTGATCAAAACGGGCTTATACGTATAATCTGCCCTCTCCTGCTCATAACCAATTCTAACATAGTCTGGCTTGTCGTATAAAGATGGGTCCAGATAGCGACCCTTGTTTTCTGGTTCTTTTTCAACGACGTCCGTGGGTTTGTATTTCTGAGCCCATTTATCGTTTCGTT
>JAADEI010000050.1 GCA_013153515.1 Chlorobiota bacterium
TCTATCAACTTCAACGTCCGTCCTGCTGGCGTGTCCCACAGCTTATCAAAATTGTTTGCCCTTGCCAATAAATTTTTCTTCTTGTAGCCCAGGGCAGTTGTTTTAATACAAATTTACGTAAGTTTTGTTTAATAGATAAAAAGAGATTTGCACAAAGAATTCTACAAATATATAACATACTACAAATATATAACGTTACGCTTTTGCAGATCTTACACTAAAAATCCACACTCAACGAAAAGTTCAACCGAGATGGCAGTGGTTGATTATTGACCACTGGGTAGGCAACGTCTATGCGGAAGAAGTATCCGAGGAGGATCATTCTGACGCCCCAACCCACTGAATATATGTAGGGTTCTTGGTAGTAGTTTACGATTAGTGTTATTGGACCACTTTGGAGGACCTGTTGGTTGTGCGGAGCGTCTTCTGCGAACGGGTTCGGACCGACCCAAGCCATTCCAGCATCAAAAAATGTGATGAATTGTAGGTTTTGCATAAACGTGGATGACTTGAACCAGTTCAGGTCCTTGAAGACCTGCCATCTGTTTTCTATTGAAGCCATTGCGTAGGAGTCGCCATTGCGAATGTTGATAGGGAATCCCCTTAGAGGAGTGGCAATCGCCATGTATCCAAAGGCTATTCCTTCCGGAAGAGGAGTTTCGTATGAAAAGGATGGGTTTAGCCAACTGTCCACGCCCCCAAGAGTAAAGAGAACCCGGCGTGGTCCGAAGGAATGCCCACCGGCTATTCGGAACGCCGTGATAAGCAATTTCCGCCATCTGAGGTAGTATCTGGCATCCAACCCAAGGACGAAGAAGTAGTCTTTTTGAGGTTCCACGATAGGCACCTGCCTGTTTATCTTCGTTATCCTACGACGGGCTTCAAGCCACACCTTCCCACGGAATCCTTCTCGTAGATTGGTCACCAACGGCAAAGAGTTGTCTATGACAAATTCCCCTTTGAGGAATCCCCACCATTCAGGAATGTCTTCAATGATGAGAGGGATGAGGTCAACAGACCGAACGGTTAAGCGGTCATACCGAACGCCATAATGAAGCCTGAAGCCCACAGGCTCACTGATAGGGAAAATAATGGAATGCTGGAAGAGATGAGTCCTGATGCGTAGTGGAACAGGAACGAATGCAAATGGAGTGAGGTCAACTTGGTCCTTTAAGTTTCTATGATAGAACAAGAATTTATGGTCTATGCGTTTCCTTGCTGATTCATATACCAAGAAATACTCAATGTTCTTTAAATTGGTTGATATTCTCAACCCGCCCCAGAACCGATAGTCTTCCATCAGGTCTGAAATTGCATATTGCAACACAGGGCTCAGGTCGGGCAATGGATAGTTGTTCCCGATTGTAGCCAGTGGCTGATAGGGCGTGAAATAAATTGAGTTGTCCAGTTGGCTAATGACGAATTGAGTGCTCATTTTGGGAAAATATGGATATGGACGTTTCCTTCTGGTTACAAACCCTTCAAACAATCTGTCTTGAAGTTGCGGAATGTCCTTGCCCACTACTATCTGCGGAGTTATGAAAAATACTGATATGGCAGAATCCTGTTCTGGCTTGGATTTCTCTTTTGTGAACGGTTCCACTTCAAATGGTTGTCCCACTTGCCATCTCAGATTCACCCTGCTCAGTTCGTATTTTTTCCATTTGTGAAGGGCAATCTGAACCCCACGGTTCCTGTATCCTTTGAAAATGAGCGGGTTTGACTGTGCCGGACCTTCATATAGATATGCCGTGTCTTTAAAAACAGGCTTGACGACAACAGAATCAATCAGTTCATTGGGAACAGTTTCCAGTAAGGAGTCTGCAAGTTGAGGATTGACAAGCATTGAATCGCCTTTGAAAAACACCAGTGTGTCATATCCACTGATTACGCTATCCAGATGAGCCAGAATCCACCTGTCATTGAAACGGTCTAACAAGGCTATTAGCGTGTCGCCAGTCCATACAGGGAAATTAAATTGTCGTGCTGAGTCCGGAACAATCAAAATTTCCCTTGCTGGATTGTCCAGTGGGATGAAATACCAACCTGCGAAAGTCCCGCTTTTCCAAAACACAAACCCAGTGCCGTAATTGGCTGTCTTAACAGTGGTTGGATACACTTCCGCTTCGGGAGATGAAGTCAATCGTTTGATATGATGCGATTCCAGATTCATAAGGAAGAGGTCTGTAACGCCACGTTGCACGCCAGACAGAACAATGAAGCGTTCCGAAGGACCAAACGACACGGAATGAACCTTCTGGAAATACTTTAATCGTTTGACGTCCTTCTTCTTCTCTTCAACGTCATAAACAATTATGTAATCCAACCCCCGCTTGTAGTAAATCACGACGATTTTCCGACCTGATGGAGAAACTGCCACTAAGGGCATGGTCGGGTCTTCGGGAAAAGTATAAGTTTTATATCCCCCACGCTTGAGGGTTTTCCGGCGTAGTTTCCCGTCTTTCTCAGTCAGGACTTTAACTTTCCACCTGCCCAGTCTGTTTAAGGTTAATGCTATCGTTTCGCCACGCCCATCACTGCTCAGTTGATATGGATTCCACTTCCACGCTTTCCACCTATATAACGCTTCTTCTTTGCCCTTGTTTGGAGAACCCGTTTTTTGCTTTGAAAATTCTACTATGAATTCCTTCCACTTTGCAAAAAGTTCATCGGGAGTTTGTTGCCACAGTAAGTAAGCTGCCCCATAAACCCCTTTGTTTATCCGTGCCATGTGCAACAGGTCAACAACCGATTCCTTGCCATAAGTGTGTTCAATGAAGACCCAGAAACTCTTCCCCGCCAGTTCAGGGTCAATGTTTTGCAGATGGGAAAAGTCTTTGTTTGGATAGCGTTCCAACCAACCCCTTATCTTATGCATGTCTTCCGGAGTCCACCCCCAACCAATGTATTTCAGGAATCCGATTGAGAACCATTGAGGGATGGCACCCTGCATAACCATATTGGTCACCATGCTCTGGATGCTTCCTTCAAGAAGGGAGTTTTGCAATAGGATTCGGGCATAGTTCTCTTTGAACTGGTTTTGCAAGGAGACCATGTCGCCATCGTAATACAGAAACATTTTGTTTCCTGACAGTTGGGTTATCCACCCTATGTTCCAGAATTCGTGTCCACGCCCAATGTTTGATTGCCTTAACTCTTCAAGCCTGTTGAAAAGAATTATGTTCACTTGAATGTCTGGCTCTTTCAGTTGCAAGAATTCTTCCACTTCAAGCATTATGTTATGGGCACTGTCGGCAAGCCACCTTGCCAGTTTCTGACTGCCCGTGTAGAAATAGATCTTAACCCTGTTTCCTTCCAATACCTGCCACTCAAAATCCTTGTATTGAACTCTATTCTTACCAAAATCCGTTTGAGTTATTTGAGCATAGGAACTAAAAACCAATAACCATAATGCCCACAATATCCTTACCTTGGTCACACCTATTGGATTCATTCCAAAATTACCTAATTTTTACCAAAAAGAGTAGTCCGAACACCGTTGAGGCATATCTCAGGGACGTTAGCCTGCTACGTAACTTCCTGAATGATAAGCCTGTTGACCAAGTGTCCCGGGATGATATAATTGACTTTTTCAGTTCTCTGTGGGAGGCAGGGATTAGCAGTAGGTCTCAAGCCCGCATAGCATCAAGCATCAGGGCATTCGCCAGATTCCTATTGAATGAGAAACACATTGAAAAGGATTGGACTGTGTGGATAGAAACACCACGAATAGGTCGTAAACTGCCCACTGTCTTGACAGAAGAGGAAATCCAAAGACTGCTTGAATCCATTGACCGGTCAAGCCCAGAGGGAATCCGCAACAGGGCAATTATTGAGTTGCTATACGCCACTGGAATGAGAGTTTCTGAATTGATAAATCTCAAATTGCAAGACATTTTCTGGAAAGAAGAAATAATCAGGATAATCGGGAAAGGAGATAAGGAGAGGCTTGTGCCAGTCGCTCAAACAACCCTGAACAGAATAAGGACATATCTTGAAGAAGTCAGAGTTCACTTGCCCATTAAACACGGACACGAAGACTTCGTCTTCCTTAACAGAAGAGGAAGACAACTAACAAGACAATTCGTTTTCAAAATGATTAAAGAATATGCCCAACAGGCTGGAATAAGGAAAAACATTAGTCCGCACACACTCAGACATTCTTTCGCTTCACATCTGGTTGACCGTGGCGTTGACCTTCGCATAGTCCAAGTCCTGCTTGGGCACGCTTCAATACTCACAACAGAAATCTACACCCATCTGACAAGCGACGCAATAAGACAGGCAGTCATTGAAAACCATATTCTCTACAAAAAACTTTCTTAAAATAGCACCTTGCAATGGAAACAAAACAATTCAATTCATTAGACGAATATATTTCCCACTTTCGGAAATGGCTTTCCGTAGAGCGAAAAGCACAAATTCAATTCCACCTTGATGAGATAAAAAGGCTAAGTGGAATAGAAAGACAGAGAAGAGGCAGGGCTCTGCTGGATATGAAGGGAACACGGGTTGGAAGAGACCCGTTAGGATTGTTCCTTGTGAAGTATTCCCGAATGGATGGCAGACAATTGCCCGATACGGAAATATCACCCGGAGATGTAGTCCTTGTTAGCAGAGGAAGACCAACAGGGAAGGAAGCCACCGGAACAGTAGTGTCAAAAACCAGATTCACCATCGTTGTTGGTTTCTCTGATGCACCACCACGATATGCCTATGGCAAAGGAATCCGTATTGACTTGTTTGTCAACGACACGCCCTTCACCAGAATGAACGATGCATTAACGCAGTTGAAAGACAATCCATTCATTGCAAACATTGTTCTTAATAAGTTTCAAGTAGAGAAAACGAATATATCAGTTGATAAATTTATTAATTGCCGATTGAATGAATCTCAGAAAAAAGCCGTTAAGAATGCTCTGGAAACACATCCCGTCTTCTTGGTTCACGGTCCGCCCGGAACAGGAAAGACAACCACCGTTACAGAGGTCATCTGTCAACTGGCACGGGAAGGGAAAAAGGTCCTTGCAACGGCAGATTCAAACATAGCAGTGGATAATCTGGCTGAGAAACTCATTGAGGCTGGGCTGGCGGTCGTCAGAGTGGGAACCTTAGGCAGACTATTGCCTTCCGTGGAGAAAGTTAGTTTGGCTACCAAAATGCAGGAACATAAACTATACTCACAACTGCAAAAACTTCAAAATGAATTTGATGCAATTGTTTCAAAAAGAAATGAGTTCCAACCGCCCACTCAACAATGGAGAAGAGGAATGTCCGATGAGGCAATCAAGAAAATGGCACGTCAAAACAGGTCATTCAGAGGAGTGCCCGCTCACAAAATAAAAGCCATGGCAAAATGGTTGGAATGGCACGATAAAGCAACAAAAATCAAAAAAGATATTGAACTACTTCAAAATCAGATAATTAGCGACATTATAAAAAATAGTGATGTTGTATGTGCCACAAACATTGGTTCTGGAATAGATATCCTTGCCAATGCCATGTTTGATGTCGTGGTTATTGATGAAGCCACTCAAAGCCTTGAGCCCGCTTGCCTGATTCCCATGCTCAAAGGTTCCAGAATAATAATGGCTGGCGACCACAAACAACTGCCACCAACAGTCATATCATACGAAGCAATGCCACACCTTTCCATTACACTCTTTGAACGACTCATAGAAACCCGAAAAGAAGAAATATCTTCTATGCTCAAGGTTCAATACAGGATGAACGAACGAATTATGCAATTTCCATCGCAAGAGTTTTATAACGGGCAATTAATTGCCGACCCATCAGTGGCAGACAGAACTCTGGCTGACTATCCTATATCTGGCTGGGAAACCCTGCCATCGCCTTTCAAGGAAATATGGAATCCAGACAGAGTCATTGTATGGAAAGATGTTCCTGTGGGCACTGAGAAGCAACACAGAGGAAGCACGTCCTTTTCCAACGAATATGAAGCACAGTTCATAGAAAAACTTGTCAAAAACGCCCTACAAATAGGCATTAAGCCAGAAGACATAGGAGTCATAAGCCCTTATGAAGACCAGATCGCCCTGATGAAACGATTGTTTGGAGACATTGAAGGCTTGGAGATCAAGACAGTAGATGGGTTTCAGGGTCGGGAAAAAGAAGTGATTATCATCTCTTTCGTGAGGGCAAACACAAATGGAAACATAGGTTTTTTGAACGACCTGCGTCGCTTCAACGTCTCAATAACCCGTGCCAAAACAAAACTCATCATCGTCGGATGCTCTCAAACACTTGAAACCCACCCAACTTACGCCAGATTCATTAACTATATCAAATCCCTTGACGGATTCATCAAATTTTGAACATGAAGTATGGAACGGTTGCTATGATGAATTTTATTTATTTTTAGTAGATGACTGATTAAAAAAGATAAGATGACCTTTTCCTTTTCACAACGTCAAGAATTGTATTACATCGTGCACGTTAAAAATTTATGTAGTGTCTTGCAAAATGGGATTTATTCTCATCAAGAGGCAGAAAAAAGGTTTCCTGAACGAAAGAGAATAGAAAATGAGCAAGTTTATAAGCGAAGGAAAGAGAAAGGTTTGTCAAAGTATGCTAACCTATATATTAATCCACGAAACCCTATGTTATATAGAATCTACAAGGGCTTGGGTTGGAAAGTTGTAGTTGTCGGGATTGACGCATCCATTATTGACGAAACTAATGCTCTTATTTCTATTGGGAACGCCGCAAGAAAGGATGCTGGAATTTATGAATCTTCAAAAGTACACATGAAGAAACTGTTGAAGGATATTAGAAGTATAGAGTATTGGGATAACATACCTAATTACCATATAAAGAACTATTTAAATCAAAACGTTAGTAATGGAGATATTGCTTATTCGTCTCAAGTGCTTATTATGTCCGAAGTGCTGATTCCTAATCGTGTACCAAAAAAATATATTCGTAGTGTATATGTCCCTTCGGAAGAAGTAAAAAAGGAGGTAGAAAGGCTTCTTGAGTCGTGTGAAAAGGCTGTTCGTGTGGAGATTTCTGTAGTGCCAGACCTTTTCTTTGAACCAGAAAGAAAAATTGAACTATTTCCTAATATGTGGATTGCGTATGGAGATATGTTTTTTGCCGATGCAGAGGTTTTGACTATTAGTGTTAATGTTGTGGGAGTTATGGGCAAGGGTTTGGCAAGCAGATTTAAGTATATGTTCCCAGAGGCATATGTCCGTTATCAAGAATTGTGTAAATCAGGAGAATTGGCAGTTGGTAAGCCATACTTATTGGAAATGGCTGACACTAACGGTTCCATGAAATATCGCAAGTTTTTATTATTTCCTACAAAAAAACATTGGCGTGAAAAGTCAAAAATTGACTATATTAAAAAAGGGCTTGAGTATTTAAAGTTTAAAGTTGATAGTGGAGAGTGGCAAATGAAATCAATCGCTTTGCCCGCTCTGGGTTGTGGTTTGGGAGGGCTTGACTGGAAAGATGTAGGTCGCTTAATGGTAAATGAACTAAAACCTTTGGCACAAAAAGGTATTAAAATCATCATTTATGTTCCTAAACCAAAAGAAGAGTATTTCAGTAAAGAATTTTATTTGAAAAAATAGGAGAAATTTAATGCTTTGCTTCTATTGTTTTTGGGTCACAGAGTCGCATAAAGTAAAAACAAAGTATTGCAGAGTTTTTATTGAATTTCTTATTCTATTTTAATACTCTGTGCCCACTGAGTATTACTCTGTGTCCACCGTGGTTAAAAAACTGTGTGCCCACTGTGGTTCTTCAGGTCACAGGCAGATAGATTACCACTGTTGTGCCCTGTCCTTCTTCGCTGAAAACTTCAATGTCGCCTTTCATACTTGTAATGAGATGTTTCACGATAGCCATTCCAACGCCCATCCCTGAACTCTTGCTTGTGAACTCTGGAAGGAAAATGTTTTTTAAAGTTTCTGTGTCCATACCACTTCCATTGTCTTTTATTTCCAATACATATTTGCCGTTTGCCACTTTGCCGTATATATCAACTTTAGTAGCATTCGCTTCAATGGCATTTTTAAGAATGTTTCGGAAAATGATTGATAGTGCTTCTGTGTTTGCCATAACGTTTGCTTCTTCAACATTTATGTTCAATTCAACAGGGAAGGGATTGCCTTGCACAAATTCGTTTATCCATTTGTGTATTGGCACGGGCTGTGAGTCTGGTTTTGAGAGTCTGCTCAATGAGGAGAAATCGTTGCTTAGTTTTTCCATTCGTTCAATGTGTTTTTCCAATTGTTTTAAGTCGGAATATATTTGATTGTTTTGCTTGTATTTCAAGATGTTTTTCTGGATAAGCAGTTTCATTGGAGTGAGCAGGTTCCTTATTTCATGGACTGCTTGTCTGGCAAGGGACTGCCAACCTTTGAGCCGTTGGAGTTGAATCTGTTGTTCGTGCCACCGTTCCCGCTGTTCAATCATAGTGTTTATGGCATTGGCAACGGGCTTCAGTTCAGGGCTTATGTCAGTGGTTCGTATCCGTGGCGTCCGTCCTTTCCCATATTCAAGCAATGCTTCCCTAATCCTGTGGACTGGTTGGAGGAGGGCGAAGGCTAACCACCGAGAGGCATAATAAGAAGCAATGAGAGAGAGGATAAACAACGTGGCTATCACAACAAACCACCACGACACTTCCTTCGCCCACAAGAGTTTCAAGCCATAGGACGGAATCCATAGGAAACAGGGCTGGTCTGAACACAGGGCACGCCGATACCCTTCAACAAATGAGGTTCCCGATAACCTGCCTTCCGTCAAGATAGCATACGGATTGCCACCATAAAGCCTTTTCCAGATGGCATAGGGCATTTTGAAACCTTTCAGACCACGGAGGAACGGGACAGGTTGCGAAGTGTAGGAAAGCCAACCCAACTCATCATAAAGGGCTATGTCCGCATCGGAAAGAGTGAAAGACAAACTGGCTGGAGCGTCATAGAGCAATTGATGACTGCCCACTTCAAGCCACCTTCTCACTTCACGACGCTGTAACTCACTTTGCTCTTCATCAAAAAATCCCATCAACAGAATGCCGATGATTGCAAACAGGACAGTTGTGGCACCAACAAATCCAATGGCGAACCGTCTGTGTATGGAAACAGGCATCCGCCACCTTCTCAAAACCCATATAGCCATTACAAGAAGAGTTATAAAAACGAACCATTGGAATGTTTCCTTATGTGGGACGAATGGCAGGGAAAACAACAGGGCTGTGGAACCGCTGGAAACCCAAGCGTGAAGCCAATAGCCGTGTGAATCGTGAGGCTGAAACCTGTAAGGATATGGATATGAACCTTTGGCAATCAAGAGAGTGTCCCGTTCATAGAGGGCAATGGACAGGTCTGGCAAAGGCAACGAGTGGTCATAGTCAAGCAGGGCAGTGAACGGAGAAAAAGGAGATAGGAATTTTTTGAGGACTCTGACTTTAAGCATTCCGTCAATCGTGTCGCCAATGTGGATGTATGAAATGGACAGTTCAAGCGGTTTCCATCTGAACCACAGGTTGTCCATCACCTGAGTGGCACCCATCAATAAAATGTCCTTTTCTGTGCTGTCAATCAAAAACTCATTTTGAATAAAATCAGGGTTTTCAATTGGTTCATTGTTTAACAGTGCGAACTCAACCAGTGGGTCACGCCACTGAACACTCTCTTCCGCAAGCCATTTTAACTGCTTGGAAACGTGCTCTTTAACAGAAATGGTTATGTATATGCTAATGGGAAGGCTCAAAATCACTGAACTGGAAATCATTGCGGGAAGCCACCTTCTCAGTTTGAAGCCTTCATACCACAAAATGTGCATCACAGACCACAAAAAGGAAATAATTATCCCAAGCGACAATTCCGAAATAGTGTTAGCAACAAAAGAAAACACCGCCACCGACACTGGAAAGGCTAAAATATGATAGACACCAAAGAACCTAATTGTCTGACGGAGAGACACAACAAACGTTATCAAGGCAAGCAACCACACAAGCCAGATGATTAACGGAGTTCCCTTTAATAAGGGCAATTGAGTAAACATTGGAAAATATGGATAGAAAGATAATATCTCAAGCACGACGTATAGCGAATAGCCAGAGATAAAAGCAAAGAAAAGCCGTAAGAATCTATTGTTCACGTGCTTGTAAGTTAAGGTAACTATCATAATTGATAACAAGGCTATGATAATTATTCCCAATGAAGGAGTGATAATGGAAATTCCGTATAATCCAGAGGAAAATAGTGTGTTTCCATTGTCAACGGAAATAAAGGAAAGCAGGATAAATAGCAAAACAGACAAAAGTTTTAACTTTTCAGGCAGAAGAACCATTATCAGGATTGCGATTAATAAGGAAAAGAAAACCTGAAGGGCTGGCAACAAAACACCATCCCGTTCAAGGGAAAACTTACCATCTTCAAACTTGACCTTCCATAGGAATAATGGTTTATTGATTGTGTGGAGATGATTGTGAGGAGTGGCAATCCGAATAGCACACGACACAGTGTCGGAAAGGGCTAAACACAAATATATCCCAGAGGGATGCTCAACGATGGAATCAGTGCACGGAATCTCAAATGTCCCAATCCAAAGCGTGTCTGAAATGATGCATTCAATACCAAACTGTTCATATTCAAACGGTTCTATTGTTCCATTGGCAAGGGCTTGCCGTAGAGATGTAATGGTCTCTTGGCTTTTTTGTGTGGTCTTATCCCACCATAATTCTTCAACAAATTCGGTTATTGGGGTTAACATAGGGTTTGAAATGAGTATCCATAGCAACCCGATTATTAAGAGGCATATCTTAATCAGTTCCTTTCTGTTCCAACGCTTTGCCATTTCTTTTAAATTAATGTAGATAGATTGGCAGTGTGTCTATTTTGTAATAGTATCCGTATAGCGGGATGTAGGTTTGAACGATTGAATCGGGTATTGAATCATGGCTTCTGTAAACAAACATTTGGTAAGCAGGCAGGTTGATATTAAACTTATATCCTTCATTTCCAAGGTATAGCAAATGAGCGTAAGTAGTAAAGTTTAGCGGAGCAACTTGACTTTTGTCCGCTGGCAATTCTTTATAGACATTTACTATCTCACCTTGCCAGTAGTGAACAAACCGAGGCAGGTAGATGTTCATAACAAGGAAGAAGATGACGCCATTTAATATGCTTGTGTAGAGCGTCCACTTGAAAATGTTTGACTTATATGATTGGATAATTACGAGATTGCCAGTTATGAAAATTAGCCCTATGAAGACAAGAGGAATTTCCCAATGGACAGGGCTTTGAAGGGCTTCCTGCCAGAACCTGTAAGGGATGTAAGGCACCAGTTCGGGCAATAGCATTCCTACAATTGGGATAATAATAAGAGTTATGCCTATTATGAACATAAATATCCCATAGAGGAAACTAAGCAGTGTGGGAATTGGCGGAAGTTTCTCTTTGGTTCTTGTCCTGCTTAAATAGTCAAGGAAATCGGCAGAGAAGTATGATAGCGGGATGAGTATTAGCGGGAAGGTTGATATTCCTAAGTTATGGAAAGGCAAAGAGAGTAGAGAGACAGTGAAGAGGGATACCATCCACCAGTGCCACCGCCGTCGCTTCTCTGTTAACTTGACGACCAATCCAGTTCGCATCAATTGACCAATGGACAGAACACCTAACGGAAAAATGCCTATGGACAGAATAGCCACTGCAAATGCGAGATATAACAATAATTGCGATGAGGTTATTTCAGGCAATCCGAGTTTGTTGAAATGATTGAGCACAAAGACCTTTCCTGTTAAGATGAATTCCAATAGCGAGAGCAGTCCGATGGCGATAAGGACACCTGCGAGGAACGTGGCACCGTTCTTTAATGGAAACAGTTTCCGTTCGCCTTCATCAGAGACGAATAGCGGATGGGCAAGCCACCACGTCAAAATAATTATTGCTGGAGCGATTATGCCACCTACGTATAGGGAGAGCCCAGTGGAAACCATTGCTATGCCAAACCAAGACTTTTTGTGTTCCCTATGCGATTTGAACAGGCTGAACAAAGAGAAAAACACAATTAGCATTAGGAGTGTAGTTGGCAGGGCAGACCGACCGAGGAACAAAGAGAGAGGAGTTGTAGTGATGAGCAAAGACCAATAGAGAGCAAGCCGTTCTTCACCAAGATAAATGCCCATGTAGTAAACGAGTAGTCCAAGGAGGATAATGCAAAGGAGTGCTGGGAGTCGGGCATCCCGCTCAATGTCTTGACCACTATCTATGACTATGGATTCAATCCAGAAGAATAGTGGAGGTTTATGGGACAGTTCTTGTCCGTTGATAACTGGCGTGAATGCTTTATTAAACAGGTTCATTTCCCTGCTTGCTTCCACATAGAATGTTTCCAGTGGGTCAATGAGTTGATGCTTCAAGTTGGGCAGATATATAGCAACCCAGAACAGAATTAGCATTATGATTGTTGTTCGTCGCACCGCACTCTGGTTTTGAAAGCAAGATAGCCTAAACTGATTCCGATGATTGCACCAACAACAGTGTCAACAAAGAAGTGCTGGAATAGGTAAATTCTGCTGATGGCAACGAGGGTAGCGTAAATGAAGGCAAGGATTAAAACTTTTCGTGTTCTGAAAACCATGAATAGGGTTGTGGCGATAAAAAAAGCAGTTGCTGAATGCCCAGAAGGGAAGGAGAACAGTTCGTGAGGGGTTGAGAAAGGATAGGGTTCAGGCATGAATTCAAGGGCTGAGGCAGGACGAGGCTCATTGAACGTCTGTTTCAAGAACTGAACGATGATAGCCAAAAAGATGGCTGTTCCGCCAGAAGCAATAAGTTGCAACAGTCCACACCGTCGCCATACAATAATCAACACTGGAATGACCATAATGCCCAAACCAAGAAAGGAAAAGAATTCCATAATGTAGTCCAGAACGGGAGTTCGGAGATATTGCATAAAAAGGACGAAAGTGCCTTTGGGAATAGTGATTGCGAGCATTAGAGCCAAGCCTATTATAACGACCAGAGTCAAAATGAATTTGTCAACATATTTAATTTTTCCCATCTTCATTTCCTTCCCTTTGCCAGTGATATGTAGTCATTGTTTATCAACCACACTAACATAACGGTTATAGGCAAAAATATGAGATTTGGGAGCCATAGTCCGAGGAACACGGGCAGTGCCGATTCATGGGCGAGCCGTTCACCAGTGCTAAAAATCAAATAGAATATCACGAAAGTTATACCAGAGGCAATGAGAGGAGCACCCAACCCACCACGCCTTATTAAAGCACCCAAGGAGGTTCCAAGCACTAAGAGGAGCAATACGGCAAACGATAGAGAAAGGCGTTTGTGGAAAGACACGAGGAATCTGTTCCGTATGGTCATCAAACCTTCCTGATAGCGTTTTATTGAGAGGACTTCGTGCTGGACGGAGGAGGCATTGGTCAATGCTTTGACAAGCAGTGAGTAGGACGGTTCAGGGAAGGGGGCTTCGGTAGAAGTATTGATTTTTTGCATGAATGCCGAATCCATAAAGGAAAAGAAGGCTTGATAGGGCTTTCGGAGAGCCTTTCGGGGCATGTTCATAATTCGTTGTTCCAGACTGTCCGCTACATACAACAGTTGCGAAAGGTCAAGCATTTCATAGTGTCCACGGAGCATTTCGGCACTTTGCTTCCTGAACTTGAATTCCCGCAGGTCAAAGTATTTAATCCATTTGGAGAATTTAGTTACTGCAAAAGGCTTATAACTTCTTTGAGAATGCTTTTTAGTGTGTTTGTTAGGGACGTCAAGGTATTGAGCACCGTTGTGGAAAGTCATTTTAAGGAAGTCGCCCTGATTAATTGATTCAAGGGTTCCGGACCGGGCTTTGAGCAATGGACCGGGGGGATTGTGTGCGTCAAATTGATAAATGGTTATGTCTTCCATATAGTTGGTAACGTCGTCTTTTTTCTTTACCAGAATAAAGAATCCACGGAGTTTGCGATAGAAGATGCCTTCTGGAATGGCAAGAATGGGTTTAGCCTGCCGAATGTCATAGAGGAGGCTATAGAAACGGAAGTTAGCGTGGGGTAAGATGAAATGGCTGTATAGAGCCAGAGAGAGAGCCAGAATAAATCCCACCACTAACATGAACCGTGCCGTCTGCCAGTATGAAATGCCTAAGGACTTCAAGGCTATGAATTCACTATGTTCCGCCAAGGACCCATACATCATTACGCCGGCAAGCAACACCGCTATGGGTAGGGCAAGGGGAAACATTCCGGCACCCGCCCACCCTAACAATTCCATTATTATTGACCATGCTATGCCCTTGCCTATGATTTCATCTATATACTTCCAAACAAATTGAAATATCAAGATGGAAGTGGCGATGAAAAGGGTCACGAAGAAAGGCGGAATAAATGATATAAGCAGTAGTTTGTGCAGTTTCTTCATAACTTTACACTCAATGGCAAAGATACGGCTTAATTCGGCACAATGGACTGTCCTGACAAGCCCTGCTTACCACATTGCCACACGAGACCTTATGGATGTTTTGCATACTCAACTTGAAAAATTTAGAGATTCCCTTCTTAAAAACGCAAATCGGTTTAAAACCATATTGCCCGATGGGACAGATGTCTATTCGGGAAGAATAACAAGGGGTATGAACCATAAGAAGTGTCCGTATGTCGTGCTGGACTATCCACGCTTGATAACTAATGGAACCTTTTTATTGTTCAGAACTCTCTTCTGGCTGGGGCATAACTATAGTTTTTCTGTTATTGGGTCTTCCGAATTTGCAAATATATTCTTCAAGTTGAAGGATTCATTGCCAGAGGGGTGGCGTGCTCGGGTCGGCGGAAAGGAGATATGGTCTAATGACCCACAGGATTACCTGCCCATTCAAGAAATTAAGGCTACGAAAGGCAATTGGCGAGTGGCACGGTTCTTTGATTACGACGAATTTCCACGTTGGGAAAGCCTTGTTCGTTCAAGCATTGAGCAAATAATTGAAGCACTATGAAAGTAACGACTAAGGAGATACGGGTTCGCACACGGGGATTCACAGACATTATTGACTTGACCAAGGAGGTTCAGGAGATAGTTCGTGAGAGTGGATTGAGGGAGGGCAGTGTAGTTGTGTTTGTGAGGGGTTCAACGGCTTCCATCACAACAATTGAGTATGAGCCGGGATTAGTAAAGAAGGATTTCGCTGAATTTTTGGAAAGGATAGCACCTTATGACTATCCGTATGAGCATCACAAGATGTGGGGGGATGATAATGGTTCTGCCCATTTGCGGGCATCTCTCGTCGGTCCGTCAGTGGTTGTCCCATTCGTGGATGGCAGGCTATTGTTAGGAACTTGGCAACAAATAGTCCTTGTGGATTTTGACACCCGAAGCAGGGACAGAACAGTGTTTGTGCAGGTTTTGGGCTCGTGAAGACTTTTAACGCACGTGTTGCAACATTCATAAACAGAACATCGGATTTCACAGTTTTTTAACGTTTGCTATTTCTCTACTCTGTGTCTAAGACTCTGTGCGATACCGTGTTTTTTAGATGATCCTTATTCTGTACCGCTCATTTCCTTTTCTTGCTTGATTTCCTTCTTCCTGACGATTTCCTTTGTGTTCGGCTTCTGGTTCCTCGTCGTCTGGGCTTGCCAAACAGTAGCCTTAACCATCTGGGCATGCGTGGTTTCCTTATGACAGGCTGTTCCCGAATGATATTATATTGAAACAGGGCATAGTCGGGGTTAACTTCAACGTTTAGTTTAACTGTGTCAAAGGACAGGAACTTATGTTTCTTTAAGAATTCTGGCAGTTTCTTTTGAAGTACGTCTTCCAGATGAGGACCAATCACTATTGTGAAGCGTGGAATCAGTGCTCTGATTCGTCTGTCTTGTCTCGCCTGCTTTATTTTCCTTTCAAGGTCCCTGAGTAGCATAGCTACGATCAAAGAGGGGTCGCCCATGCTATAGCCTGTTCCGGCACAATAGGGGCATTTAAGTGCTTCGGCAGTGATGGCATTATGCGAACGTTCCCTGGTCATCTCAAGGATAGAGAACTTGCTTAGTCCTGATTCATCAAATGCTTTCCGTGCCCGATCTATCTTCTCTAATTCCCGTTTGAATGTTTCAAAGACACGCTTCTTGTTCTCTGGTTTTGTCATGTCAATGAAGTCAATGAGTATTAAACCGCCCATGTCTCGCAACTTGATTTGTCGGGCTATCTCTTTGGCTGCTATCAAGTTTATCTTTAATGCTGTTTCTTCTTGGGACCCTTCCTTGGGAACATAACTGCCACTATTAACATCTATAATATGGAATGCTTCTGTCTTGTCCATGATTAAATAGGCACCTTCGGAAAGGGGAACCTGCCTGTTTCGAGCAAGGTGGATCTGGTCATCAACTTGATAGAACTGAAACAGTGGGGCTTCCAGTTGATGAAGATGCAGTTTGTTAACTAAGTCGGGCATTTCATCAAGAAGCGATTCCCTCAGTTCCTCAAACAGGGCGGGGTCGTCAACGATAATCTTCTCAAATGGTTCAGCAAGCAAGTCCCGTAGCAATTGCTTTATCCTGTTGGGTTCCTTGTAAATTATAACAGGCATCATTTTGCCCTGCCTATATAATTTCTTGAATTTTCGGATGTTGTTAACTGTCTCAATCCATTTCCTTTTGAGATTTTCAAGGTCTTCAAGGAGCTGTTCTTCCGTGGCATTGGCTGCCGCGGTCCGAACGATTAAGCCCATCAAGGGATGATAGTATTTCTCAATGATTTTTTTAAGTCTTTTTCGTTGTTCCTTGTCTTCAATCTTTCGGGAAATTCCCTTTATGTCTTGAAATGGATGAATGACGAAATATCTTCCCGGAATGGATATTTCACAGGAGACCCTTGGTCCTTTGTTACTAATGGGCTCCTTCTTTACTTGAACCGGGAGGTACATGTTCACTTCAAGGACGTTCTCTATTTTTCCATCTTTTTCCGTAGGGGGTTCGGGAGTGAAATCTCTAAGGAGGGGGTCGTAGTCCCTGCCTTCCAGGAGCCCTTTCGTGAACTTGATGATTGACCTTATGTTGGGCGTCAGGTCAGTGTAGTGCAGGAAGCCGTCTCGTTCTAAGCCCATGTCAATAAATGCTGCATTGAGAGCACCTGTTACTAGCTTGACTCTGCCAAGGAAAATGTCGCCAACTTGAACATCCTTGTGAAGGTCTTCTTCAATGTATCCAATCAAGTAGTTGTTGTCGTCAAGAGTGGCTATTTTGACTTGATCGTTTTGTTTGTCTTTGTGAATTAGTAATGTTTTTCCCATAGCACACTGTTTTTCTATTGTGAATTAAGGAAATGATGGAAGCACGCTTTGCACTGAAAGATGAAATAAATCCAAAATACTGAAAAAGAGACAAATCCCATTTAACTATGAGACTCAGGATATTGCTAATTAAAAATTGTAAGCCATGAAATAACTTTATCTTACCAACATTAAGGTTATCTATCCCATTTCTCTATTGTCCCCTTTATTAATTATGCCCACAGATTTATCAATAATAGCAACTTCATTTACCTCATTTAGTCAGTTGCCTTACTATACCTCAATTATGGCTTCCGCCATTACTTATATTTGGTTTTGTATCTCATCTTTTTCCTTCTCTTCTTCAACTTGTGCTTGTTCATCTTCTTTTTCTTTCTCTTTCTTCCACAAGGCATCGCACTATTATTTTAATGGTTTAACTTTCAATGCTTTTATGATTTAATAAAGAGTCTTGGGGGGCAAAAGTGTTCCTTAGGCTATCAAGAAGCCTGAGTGCTTGCGGATTGTCGGGGTCTAGGGCAAGGGCTTTTATCAAATATTTAGTTGCTTTATCCGTATTGTTTATATTCAAAAAGAGGCGGGCTAATTGGATGTGTGCAGGCACAAAGGTTGAATCGTGTCTCAACAAGGTTATCAGTTCAAACACGCTTTCCATCCTGTTGCCCAGTTCCCTGTGTGCCTGTGCCCGTGCCCAATACATTAAATAGAGAGAATCGGGCTCGTAAGCCGCCGTAATGGCTAATATCCGTTCCGCGATGTATCGCTTGAGTGCAGTGTCCGTTGTAGAATGAAGGGCTTTGAGCCAAGCATTGACAGTCTGCGAATAAGGGGCATTTCCCTTTATGAAGCGTCTTTCAATAAGGTATGCCGCACCTGCTAATTCACCCTGTTCAATCAGTTGTTCAGGGGAACTGCCCACCGACAACTGCTCAAGCCACTGCTCTTGAAAAGGCTTAGATTGATTTTTCACCCCCAAGGTGTGCTTTCCCCCTTTCTCAGCAATAAAATATGCTATTGCCCCAGATATGGCGAGAATGCTAATTCCAATAACTAAATTGCGGGCACTCAAACATGCTTATTTTACCAAGATATTCGCTTTATCTACTTCCTTTACAAACTTTTCCGACGGCTTGAAATACGGAACCCTTCTCTCTGGCAAATGAATGGGTTTGTTTCTGTTTATGTCCCGAGCCACGCGAGGCTTCCGCGTCCTCACACTAAATTTCCCAAAACCTCGCATCACTACACTGTCCCCATTTATCAGTTGGTCTTTGACGATGGAAATGAATGTGTCAATAACGTGTCTTACCTCTGCACGTGTTAAGCCTGTTCTGTCCGAGATTGCCTGGATTAATTCGTCTTTTCTCATATTGCCTAATTTTGGGTTTAGTAGTGCAAAGTTAAACAAAAAATAGATGCGTTGGGGAGTAGTTATCTTTCCGGGTTCTAATTGCGATAGGGATGTTTTCCATGTGTTAAAGGATGTTTTGGGCGAAGATGTCCACTTCCTCTGGCATAAGAACGGCAGCGTTGAACCGTTGGGCGAAGGAGACTGGATTATTTTACCCGGCGGCTTTTCCTACGGTGATTACTTAAGAGCTGGAGCGATAGCACGCCTCTCACCCATAATGAAAGCAATTAAAAGACACGTTGAGAAAGGCGGATATGTCCTTGGAATATGTAATGGGTTTCAGATCCTATGCGAAGCTGGATTGTTGCCCGGTGCCCTCGTAATGAACACTAACGGTAGATTTATCTGTCAACCACAATATGTCCGTGTGGAAACCTCTAACACGCCACTGACGAACCTGATTGCCGATGGAACTGTTTTGAATATCCCGATAGCTCACAAAGAAGGCAGGTATTATGTTGACAACGAAACACTTAAAAGCATGTATGCCAACGACCAAATCCTATTTAAGTATTCCGACGAATCAGGCGTTGTAACCGATACTACAAACCCTAACGGTTCCGTTGATAACATTGCAGGAGTTTGCGATGCTAATAAGCAAGTGTTTGGTATGATGCCTCACCCTGAAAGAAGTGCTGAACAGTTGATTGGGAATGATGATGGGTTACAGATATTTAAAAGCATAGTGCAATGGGCTGGAAAATAACAAAGGTTGTTACACTTCTCTTAATCACGGCTTTTTCCTCTCACGCACAAATTTTTGACCCTGTTGATTGGAAAGTTGAAGTTAAGCATTTAGGGAAAACCGCTGAACTGCATCTGTATGGCTCTATAGAACCGGGATGGCACATATATGGTACCGAAGCGAAAGAAGGCGGTCCACAGGCAACAACGATAGAAATAGAAGAGTTGAGGGATGCTAAGGTTTCCAAACAATTACATTTCCTTACTGAAACATACACTAAATATGACCCATATTTTGAGATGGATGTTACTCATGCCGATGACACCGCACACATCAAAATAACCTTTGATATAACAGGGGAGAACCCGTTTTTGAAAGGCACTTTTGTATATATGGCTTGTGATACGGCAAACTGCCTGCCACCAGAATATATTACCCTTGAGCTTCCGCTAAACAAAGACACATCCTTTTCCCTTGATGATATTGCCGAAGAACCCACTGTTTCGGTTCAGGGCATTGATGAAGAGGATGAACCAATTGATCTTGACCAACCCGAGATTAATGCCCAATCTGAGAGTCCAAAAGATTCAATGTCCCTTTGGGCTATTTTCGTCGCTGGATTTATTGGCGGGTTGCTTGCCCTTCTGACACCTTGCGTATTCCCTATGATCCCTCTCACTGTTAGTTATTTCACCAAACGGGAGGGGGGCAAAAAAGGCATTATTGAAGCAGTTGTTTATGGTCTGGCAATAATAATTATCTATGTGTCATTGGGAGTTATTGTAACTAAGCTGTTTGGAGCCGATGTTATGAACAAGATGGCAAGCAGTGCGTTCCTGAATCTTTTATTCTTCTTCCTCTTTGTCATATTTGCTATATCTTTCTTTGGAGCATTTGAAATCAGGCTACCATCCAGTTGGGCAACCGCCACAGACCAATTGGCAAGCAAAACAGGGGGGGTAATAGGCATTTTCTTTATGGCTTTCACTCTGGCCATCGTTTCTTTCTCCTGCACAGGACCCATTATTGGAACCTTGCTTGTGCAAGCTGCTCTCAGTGGCGAGACATGGGGACCCACTATGGGGATGCTGGGATTCGCCGTTGCCTTAGCACTCCCATTCACATTCTTTGCTATGTTCCCGGGAGTCCTGCAATCCTTGCCAAGGTCCGGAATGTGGATGAACACAGTGAAAGTATCCCTTGGATTCATAGAGCTTGCCCTTGCTTTGAAGTTCCTATCTAATGTTGACCTTGCTTATAGATGGGGCATATTGAACAGAGAGATTTTCCTTTCAATATGGATAGTCATTTTTGCCACTTGGGGCATGTTCTTGCTGGGAATTGTTAAGATAAAGAATACGGATGGCGGACCAATCGGGATAGGTAGACTGCTGTTGGGAATGTTGGTCATGGGCTTTGCTATCTATATGCTGCCGGGCCTGTGGGGAGCACCTCTAAAAGTTTTAAGCGGATTGGCACCACCAGACTTTTATAAAGAATGGAAACATCAGGAAGACCTGCTTATGAAAATTCAGACCAAAATAACCTCATATAAATTCAAACCCGCAGAAACCAAAAATACTGATGAAATAACAAATTATCCTCATCCTGAAAGCTGTGCACAGAACCTGCCTTGCTATCATGACTTTGAAGATGCTCTGTTAGCATCTAAAGCCACTGGAAAACCCATTCTTATAGACTTCACTGGTTGGACCTGTGTTAATTGTCGGAAAATGGAAGAACATGTTTGGAGCGATAAGGAGATATGGAAAATGTTAGCAGAAGACTATATATTGGCTTCCCTCTATGTTGATGAAAGAACAGACCTGCCACCAGAAAAACAATATCGTTCTGAGAGAACGGGCAAATTAATAACTACTATTGGGGAAAGATGGACAGATATGCAAATAAGTATGTTCGGCAGTAATTCACAACCTTTCTATGTTGTAATTGCGCCGGATAGCACCGTCCTGGTCCCGCCAAGGGGGTATACACCTAATGTTAGTGAGTTTAAAGCATTTCTTGAAGAGGGATTGCGGAAATGGGAGGAACATGTGGGGTTCCAGACAAAAGAAGAGAAATTTGCCGAAGAGAGTGTTGAAGCTGCATCTATATCAAACGGTTCACAAGAAAATTTAGATTTTAGTTGGTAAGACTATGCAAACCCTTCCCAAGGTTCTGGTCGTCAAGCCCGAGGTTATAGAGAAACGGCATCCATGGTTGTTTAGCGAAGCAGTGGAGCCATTAGAAAAAATAGAGGAAGGTCAAAGGGTTGTAGTTCTTGGTCCGGACCGCCATCCCATCGCTATGGGACACTATCATCACGGCACTATCAGGGTTAAGATATTCCATTGGGGAACACCAGTTGAGGTAAATGAAAATTTCTGGTTTGAAAAACTGAGAAGATCCTATAAGCGTAGGATTTTGTTGAATATTCCGCATCATACTAATGCTTTCCGAATAGTACATGGCGAAGCAGATATGTTCCCGGGCTTAACAATGGATTATTATAACGGGGTTGTGTCAATGGCTGTCTATTCAGAAGGGATGTGGCAAGAGGTTACATTGATAGCATCTGCAATCAAGAAAGTTTTAGATAATAGGGTAAAAGCGATTTATGTAAGGAGGCACACAGGGAGAGAAACTATATCTCAATTGATAGAGGGCAATGCGGAGAATCCAATTATGTGTGAAGAAAACGACATCAAGTTTCTTGTTGATTGGAAACATGGACAGAAAACGGGTCATTTCCTTGACCAACGGGATAACAGATTGTTTGTAAGGAGATACGCCCGTGGGAAAGTTCTGGATTTATTTTCCTATTCGGGCGGCTTCTCTTTGAATGCACTCAAAGGGAAGGCTCAGTCTGTTACGATAGTTGATTCATCTGAAAGGGCTTTGGAACTGGCAAAGGAAAACATAAAACTAAATTTTAATAATGCAAATGTGGAATTCATCAAACAAGATGTGTTTGATTTCCTTAAAGAAACCAATGAGAGATGGGATACTATAATATGCGACCCGCCAGCATTCACTAAACACGTTAGAACATTGCCACAAGCAGTCAGGGCTTATACGAAGTTGAACAGACAGGTCATTTCAAAACTAAACAACACGGGCTTCCTTTTCACTTTTAGTTGCTCTCAGGTAGTGGTCCCGGAACTGTTCAGAAAAATAGTATTTTGGGCGACTCAACAGGCAAACAGGAACACAACCATTGTTCACCATTTGCATCAGGCGGCGGACCACCCGGAAAGCGTCTTCCACCCAGAAGGGCTTTATCTAAAAGGCATAATGGGAATAGTGGAATAGCAATTTCACAATCTTTTGGCTACTATCACCAACGATGGATATATAATCCTTTATATTACGATAAAACTTACATGTTTACATAATTTATTGATAATGTCCTAATGTGTCTCTCTACTCACCATTAAGGTTCTTATCTATTTGCCTTCAATGCAGGATTGGTGATATAGCAAGCCCGGTACCAAACGGGATGTGTTTATAGAATGTGCCTAATAAAACAAGTGTTAGTAAGGCAATTAATGAAAGCACATTGAGGGTTATGCACGCTTTCATATAGCAGTGGTTACTTCTTGTCCATTTTCATTACTGCGAGGAATGCTTCTTGGGGCACTTGAACTTTTCCGATTTGTTTCATTCGTTTTTTGCCTTCCTTCTGTTTTTCAAGTAGTTTCCTTTTTCTGGTTACGTCGCCACCATAGCACTTAGCAGTAACGTTTTTGCGAAGTGGTTTAATTGTTTCCCGGGCGATGACTTTTGACCCGATGGCGGCTTGGATAGCCACTTCAAACAATTGCCTTGGTATTAGTTCCTTTAGTTTACGACATATTCTTTTGCCGAATTCATATGCTCTGGACCGATGAACAAGGAAGGATAGAGCATCCACAGGCTTCCCATTCAGTAAGATGTTTAATTTAACTAAATCAGATTTTTTGTAACCAATTAGTTTGTAATCAAAAGATGCATATCCTCGGGACACACTCTTTAGTTTATCAAAGAAATCAAAGAGAATCTCTGCCAGTGGAAGTTCAAAATCCAGTTCCACCCTGTCAGTTGATAGATAGATTTGATTTAATAGTTTTCCACGTCTTGATAAGCATAATTCCATTATGGCACCGACATATTCAGCAGGCGTTATTATCTGTGCTTCCACAAAAGGTTCTTCTATTTTGTCCACCAGTGCTGGGTCAGGATATTCAGCGGGGCTGTTTATCTCTCTTACCTCACCATTTCTTAAATAAACTTTGTATGACACATTCGGAACGGTAACAATAACTGAAATGCCGAATTCTCGTTCCAACCTTTCTTGAACTATTTCCATGTGTAGCAGTCCCAAGAATCCGACACGGAATCCGAAGCCGAGGGCTGGCGACACCTCAGGCTCAAAAGTTAAGGCGGCATCATTAAGTTTCAGCTTCTCCAAGGCTTCTCGTAGGTCCTCATATTGGTCGCTATCAGAAGGATATATTCCTGCAAAGACCATGGGTTTAGCAGGTTTGAAGCCTTTAATTGGCTCATCGGCTGGGTTCTCAAGGCTTGTGAATGTGTCTCCCACTTGAACTTTACCTGGCTCTTTTATCCCTGCTATGACATATCCGACCATTCCAGCCGAAAGTTGCTCAACAGGATAATGTTGAAGCCTTAGGAATCCCACTTCCTCAACGGTATATTCACCGCCTGCGTGCATAAGTGTTACCTTGTCTCCTTTCTTAATAGTCCCATTGAAAACTCTTATATATGAAATGATACCACGATATGTGTCGTATCTTGAATCAAAAATTAGAGCCTGCAAGGGTTTGTATGGGTCTCCTTCTGGCGGTGGGATTTTTTCAACTATGGCATTAAGGAGTTGGTCAACGCCTTCCCCGGTGGCAGCACTTACAAAGATTATTTCATCGTCTGAGCAGCCAATGAGGTTTTTTACCTGTTCTGCCACTTCCTCGGGGCGTGCGTGCGGAAGGTCAATTTTATTAATGACAGGGATAATTTCAAGGTCTTGTTCCAATGCGGCATACAGATTAGAAACAGTTTGAGCCTCAATTCCCTGAGAAGC
>JAADEI010000117.1 GCA_013153515.1 Chlorobiota bacterium
TAAACAACTTAATGCCGAATCTCCCTTTGGAGCAGCCATGTTTGTTGAACCTGCCGGAAACAATAAGTTCATAATTGCTTATGTCTCCAGTAGGTCTTCTGGACGGTCAGGAAAGGTCTCCATCTTTAAGGTTGATGTTTACAATGAAAATGGAGAAACTATTAATCAGATAGCAATTCCAATGCCTTTTAAAAATTTGAATTCTTTTAAATATGTTGTTGATGGCGACTATTTAAACGTGTTCATTCCTTCCGTATTGAAAAGAGAAGAAGTGGTCAACAGGAAAATCTTGGGCAAAAAGAAGGAGTTAACAGATAAAGCATTGTTCATCACCTACTATAAAATCAACTTGATCGATGGACAGTATGAAACATATTTTATAGACTTGGGTAATCCAGAAAGGAATCTCTCTCATCTGTATGTTTCACAAGTGGCAGATGGAGATTATTATATTGTTGCTCCGTGGTTTATTAAGAAAAAATCTGGTTTAAAGAAAACTAAAAGGGGCAGCATTACATTAATTAAAATCGGTTTAGATAATGATAAAATGGCTATAAAAGAACAGTTTATCATTCCTGTTCAGGAAGGTGTCGTGTCTTATATTTTAAATGTTTATGATAATGGTGAATATAGTTTTATTATCTGGTCTAATATGAAGGCAACTAAGGAAGTCAATACATCAAAAGGAACAACAAGGTTTAAAGTTAAATTGGAAGATGCACGATTGACAACAATTAATAAGAGTTCACGTCAACACAAAGAAATGCTATTAAACGAAGATGCAGTGTATTTATATGTTTATCCGAGTGAAGAGTTTTTTAACCCATTGTCGTTTTCTAAGGATCTGCCCCAACAACCATTAGCCAGGTTTATACCTTTAAGTGATAATAAAATGCTACTCTTACTCCCCTATTTGCACAAAGGAATGAAATTAACACTTTCGTATAGCCGGGCTCAAAAAGGGTCAGGTGGTTGGAGGGCGACCAAGCCAGCCTTGGTACATCCCAATCAAGTTAAAAACAAATTATATTCACCAGGAGGACAAAGCGTGTATTTTGAGAAGGATAAAAAATTATTGTATGTGTTCTGGCGAAAGAAATGGAAGACTCCCGTGCTCTCAATTCACAAAGTTAATTTCTGACGATTCTGTCCATTATATTCTAAATGTTTTAATTTTGTCTAAAATAGCATAAGATGAAAGTGGAACCCAGATTGCTTGAACATCCCTTCTATCAGGCTTGGACAGAAGGCAAGGTAACAGAGGAGCAATTATCTAATTATGCCTACGGCTATCAACAAGTGATAGACAAAGTTCCCTATTGGTGGCAGAAGGTGTTAGCGGCAGCGGGCATGCAAGAAAAGTATCAATGGATTGTTGAAGAAGAGAAGGAGCATGCTCAGTTGTGGCGTCAGTGGAGACAAACTTTGCCTGAGCCCACAGATAAAAAGGATATGAGTGAATTCATTAAGTGGATGGACAGCCTCTCTCCGGATGAACTCCTCGGAGCACTCCACGTTTTTGAAATCCAACAACCAGAGGTGGCTAAAACCAAAAAAGAGGGGTTGATTGAGTTTTATGGATACAACTGGGAAGACCTTTCTTTGAAGTATTTTGACGACCACATGAAAGAAGAACCACACATTAAGGCTGGAAAGGAACTTATGAAGCACTTTGATATGGAAATGATAGAAAAGGGGTTCAAGGAAGGAGCCAGAAGGTGGTTTGAGACATTGGATGCCTTTATGGCGGAGGAGGCAATGTGCTGATGATTTGAGATATATTGCCCCAAGGCAAGATCGCAAGCGTTAAATAGTAAAGCATACTTCTTTTTTGGTGAACCATGATGGCTATTACTTGTTTCTTTTAGAAAGAAGCAATTATTCAAAATGGCATATTCCGTTGACAGGAGAATAGGTATCATTTCGCTGGGATGTGATAAGAATCGTGTTGATTCAGAGAAATTGGCTGGGTTACTTGCCGGTTCAGGGTTCCAGATAGTTTGGCTTGAGGACCCCGAGCCAATGAACTTAAAGGCTCTTATTATCAACACTTGCGGATTTATCCAATCTGCCAAGGGAGAAAGTGTCAATACAATCCTTGATGCCGTTGAATTGAAAGCAGAAGGCTATTATCAAAGCCTATATGTAATGGGATGTTTGGTGGAGAGATATAAGCAAATCCTTCCAGAAGAGATTCCAGAGGTGGATGGATGGTTCGGTCCCGAAGCCTTTTTGGATGTTCTCAAAACCCTTGGTGGCAGATGCGATAAGAAACCAGAAAGGATTTTGTCTTCGCCTCAACATTATGCATATTTAAAGGTTTCCGAAGGGTGCAATCGCAAGTGTGCCTTTTGTGCAATTCCACTGATGCGTGGAAAATTCCGTTCCAAGCCAATTGAGGAGATAGTAGAAGAGGCTAATAACCTGAGCAGGCAGGGTGTCAAAGAGTTGGTGTTGGTTGCTCAGGACATGTCAATGTATGGAGCAGACCTATATGGGAAGCCTGCACTGGCTGAACTGGCTCTCAAACTCTCTGAGTTGCAAGAAATAGATTGGATTCGCTTTCATTACTTATATCCCAGACCTTTCCCGTTTGACCTTGTGGAGTTAATGCATCCATCTAAAAGTAAAGTAGTTCCTTATATAGATATGCCTGTACAACATGGGTCAGACGAGATGTTGAAACGGATGCGTAGGGCAACATCAAGGCAATACTTATTGGACATAATCAAAAAGATGCGGGACATTAATCCAGACATTGTTTTCAGAACAACATTCATTGTAGGATTTCCCGGAGAAACAGACAAGCATTTTGAAGAACTGCTTTCATTTATTGAATTGACACGTCCCGAGCGTATGGGCGTTTTCCCTTATTCCCATGAGGAAGACACTTATGCATATAAACATTTCAAAGACGATGTTCCAGAGGAAGTTAAGGAAGTAAGAGCGACGGAAGCAATGACTCTATATAGCAAGTTAGTTTCCCAATGGATGAAAACACAGATAGGGAAAAAAGTCCCTGTTATCATTGATAGTGTTACCTCTGATTATGCGATGGGACACAGTTGGTGGGAGTCGCCTGATGTGGACCCATCCGTGCTCTTGCCGCCGGATGTAAATCTTTACACAGGACAACTTATAGAAGCCACTCTGACCGGGTTCGATTCGCTGGATTGGTTCGCTGAAAGAGCTTAAAAATTTAACGCTACATTTAAAATGGTTTGTGATTATTAACACATGTTATTATAAATATAACCCCTAACGTGTATCTTTGTATATATCCTTTAAAATTAACAATTAAATTTTGAGGAGATGAAAGAGGGGGGAATTTCTTTTAGAAGGAAAGCTTTATCTGGAATCCTCAATAAGAGAACAGTTAGGGAGATAATAGGACTGATTCTTTGTTCTGCCACTTGGGGTCCATTAACTGTTAATGCACAAAACATAGGTATCGGAACAACGACTCCACAGGCTCACTTGCACGTAACCGGCCACTATGCAACTACAACCCCATTGTTTCAAGTGGATGTAGATAGCACTCCAACTCCCTTTCTGATTATTCAACCTGATGGTAGGGTTGGCATTGGGGTGTCAAGCCCCAGTGAAGTTCTGGACATTTCGGGCAACGTTCGGTTTTCAGGGGCGTTGATGCCTGGTGGGGACGCCGGCTCCTCAGGTCAAGTGCTCGTTTCACAGGGTCCCGGAACAGCTCCTCAGTGGCAAGATGCCACATCGGTAGGGGGAGACAACTGGGGCAGTCAAGTTGCCCAGACACAAGCCCCAATTGTTGGGGATGGGACGGCAACTAGCCCCATTACATTGCAGTCTGGGGCAAGCACTGGAGACATTTTGATTTGGGATGGTTCTCAATGGCAAGTTAGTCTATCGCCATTTGTCCAGACCTGTAGCGGCGTAACTACAAATTATGTTCAGAAGTGGACTGGCACGGACCTGTGCAATTCAATTATTTATGACAATGGTACAAAAGTAGGAATTGGGACTAGCACTCCCTTCACAACTTTAGATGTTTCAGGCTGGGTAGCAGCCCGCTCTAAGTATGGTGATACGATTTACATTGGGGGTGACGGCTCTGGAAATGATGCAGAAATAGGGATTTATGCACCTCTAAGCAGGAATTGGATAACAATGTATAACAGAGCTGCCATAAGATATGCCTCTATAAAAGCAGATTCGGCAGTTTTTAAGAATACGGTATTTGCTCAAGGACCGGGAAATAATGTGTTCTTAGGCAATATGCTTATAGGCACCGTAACACATATATCACCGTATAAATTGCAGGTGACAGGAGAAGTATTATTAGGGACCAGTACCCCCACCGCCTCAGCGGGAAACGCAAATGTTTTTATAGGTGCCGACGCTGCTAACGACGATATTGAACTTGGTTCAATAAATCCTAATATAGAGTGGCTATCTATATGGAACCGTACTGCCTCAGGATTTATGAGTGTTAAATTAGACACTTTATGGGCAAGAGGACACATAATGGTTGGTTCTTCAGGGCAACAACGTCCGCTCGCCTCACGAATCACAATATGCACTAAATGGGATCCCTCTTTCCCTCAATCTGTTTCAAGCAACCACTCTTATCAGTGGCAGTCCGGTGATTGTGATAATGGCTTGCCCTCCGGAACATGCATGGGATTTATTTCGTCGGCACGTGCAGGGGGCAATGATGAAGATTGGGAAGTGTTACTTCCAGGTGTTGCCGGAGGTTGGGGCAACGTAACTTACGCAAATGGGGGGATAGCATGGGCAATGAGGGACCCCGCAACAAATGGATTATATGTTAGAGTAATATATTTCTGTTGGTGAGTTATCCGAGTGTTTTTTCGGTTTTTTTAGATGGCGAAGTAACAGAGCAAGGGGGGGGATAAAGTAGGGGTCGCAAAACCTCTACTGGTCCTTGTTAAAACATGGAACCTACAAAAACAAGAGAAATTTTCAAAACCTTTTCGCTCCGGCAAATGCCACTGACACAACGCTTATTGACTTAGGGTTTGCATGTTCAAGTGCTCTGAGGCAATGCGATAAGGTTGTTCCCGTGGTTATTACATCGTCAAGCAACATGATTGTCTTTCCTCTGATGGCTTCAGGATCAACCAACTGAAAAGCACCGGAGACGTTGCTCCATCGCTCGCTTAATGACTTACTGCTTTGCGTATCTGTTTCCTGAGCACGCATAAGAACGTCAGAGACAACTTGAGCCTGAATTATTGGTGCCACGTGTTTTGCTATCTCCTCCGATTGATTGAACCCACGCCATTTAAGGCGTTTAGGATGCAACGGAACAGGAATTATCATATCTATTTTCTCGGGCATGTAAGGCGAATCCCTGAGCTCCTCACCAAGCTCTTCGCCTATTGGTTGGGCAAGCTCCTTCCGTCTCATAAATTTTAATTCGTGAAGGATGTTAGCAACAAGGGACTTTTTGTCATAGAACCATAACGAACCACCAAAAACCACGTCTTTGAACGCTGAAAACATGTGATACACAGGATTCAAGGGCATATTAAAATAGTTCGTGTACTGAATTGTCAACCGACACTTGGTGCACCACACATCCTCTTGAGGTGCCAAAATGGTCTTACAGTATTGACATTGGTAAGGGAAAACAAAGTCAATTATTGCTTTGCTAACCACTCTGATTACCTTTAGATAAATCATAACTTCTTGTTGGCAGTAAAGTTACTTAGATTCATTCAAACTAGCTATATGTGTCATATTATAAAATGGACGAAATCTTATCTTCGTATAAAACAGTTCTTTCTATGAAGGGGGGGAAATTTTTAGTGAAAGGGGGGATTCTTTTTTGGGGGACTAAAATTTCTTTATCCCTCATGTCACAAAATGTGGGGGTAGGCACACTTGCCCCACAAGCTCGCCTGCATGTAATTGCTCCAGGTAATTATGTAGCACCATTGCTTAAGGTCGAAATCAACGGTTCAACAAGTCCACATTTGATTGTTTTGCCAGATGGCAAGGTAGGAATAGGAGTATCCAATCCCTCAGAAGCCCTTGATGTTTCGGGCAATGTTCAATTTACAGGGGCGTTGATGCCGGGAGGAGACGCGGGAACATCGGGGTTTGTGTTGATGTCGCAGGGGGCGGGCAATCCGCCAGTGTGGATGGACACAGCCCTTTTGAAGGATGACTGGGGCAGTCAGGTAGCGGTGAC
>JAADEI010000110.1 GCA_013153515.1 Chlorobiota bacterium
TTTAGTTGCCCTTAATACAGAAACCGTTTTCACAATGGACATTGTGCCTGTGTTTTATAAAAGCGACACGATAGCAGTTTACACAACAAACGTATTGGAGTCTATAATGAAAGGTTCTGCTGGGAGGTTGAAAAAGTTTGTGACAATTCCTAAAATAAATAAATGAGCAATATGTGGAGAAAGAGTTTAAAGTTGTTGCTTAGTGTGGGTGTCCTGCCCATTTCCTTGCTTTTTGCTAAGGGGGACTGTGGCATTTCAGGGCAGGAGTTGAGGACATTGTTTAAGGAGGCAGGTGTGCAATTGCCCTATGCCACGTGGATAGTAGCCATTCCAGATCCTTTGGCATTGTTTACATACAGGTCTCAAGCCCGTGCTTTTGTGTATGAGTTCTTGCAAAGTCCACGAGTCCACGAGAAAGTGGTTTTCGTTGTTGGCAACAATCTGCCTGTGCCATATGACAAGCGGGAACGATGGCTGAGGGACTTGCTGGGACGCTTCTATTCGCCAATCCGTCTGTTTATAGACACTGTCGTGTGGGACTATGGAGGCGATATAGTTAGGAGGCTCACTCACGGCATTGATGGTATGGTCTGGGCATATTTAATTTACGATAACAAGGTTATTTATTGTAATGAGATTAAGTGGCATAGGTTGGGTGGGTTTATGAGGTCGCTGGGCAGTCAGTTAATGACGATTAATTATGCGGATAGTGTTTCCATTCCCTGCAACGATAGTGTGTCCAAATTCTGCATGTTTGACTATCCTGTTTTGAAATGGCGGTCTAAATTATTGTTTGTGGGTCAGAAGCCGACGTGCTTGGCTTGGTTTGATGTTGAGGAAGGGTTTTGGGACACGACGGTATGCTTTGATGAGCGGGATGTGGTTAGGCTGTTTTGTAAATTCTTCGCTTCAAGCCCAGAAGAATGTTATTTAGTTTCGTCAAATTTCCAATATATGTCTCTCATTGGCAGACCCGCATTGTTCATGACTTCCTTCACAATGGATAGTAGTTATAATATCTGGGCAGGAGGCGACTTCCAAATAGTCATCCCGCAAAAAACGGGCAGGAAAACGACGACCGATGTGAAAGGCTATAAAGCAGAGGATACATACGTATCCGTGAGTGCAACAGTCATATATCAAATGGACACAAATTTTAATATTATTCGCATCATTCCAGTCACTGCCGACTATGACATTCAGGATAACATATTTGCTGGAGAACCAATGGTTGACCCTGCTTCCGCTCTGGAGATTCTGGACACTGTGTTGGTAACATATTGGTTTCAAAACATGTGGCTGTATTCAACGATTTCGTTGAGACCATTATTAGGGAAATTAAAGAAAGTGTATAAATTTTGTGGCTTTCCTGTTTCGCAGGACACATTCTCAACGTGCATTAATCTGGGTGGTCGTCTGAAATCCAAGTTAAGCAAGCAACTTCGCTCTGTGTTCTTCTACCCAATGATGACAAGGTTTAATAATACAGTTATTTTTACTTCTGGAGTTGGCGAAAACCTTTATGATGTTAGAACTGGTAAAGTGGTTGCCACTCTCTCTAAACCCTTCCATCTGCCACAAGTTAAGGAACGGCTTTCGTCTTTTCTATCCGACACGCTGGCATGCACACAATTCGCTATCAGAAGCATTAGCAGTGATGGGAAGAATCTCTATGTTTGGTTTCAATATGGAGTGTGCAACTCAACAAGACCACAATTAAACCACTTTATAGAAGTTTTTGATACTAACTATAATAGCATTGGCTTGATTCCCTTAGATGCCTATCCATCCCTACGAAAATGCATAGTTTCCTATGGAGGCAATTGGGTCGGTGAGCCTCTGGAAGGAAACCAAATCATTATGGGTTGCTATGACGACAAACTGAATCGCTATGTACTGAAAATATGGGAAATAGGCAAACAGGAAGTGAAAAAGGTGGAAGTTAAGTTTGGGAAGTAAAATTCTCTGAGGGTTTATTAAATTTGCTGGAAAAGAGTTTCTGTTCGGCTGGTTGTGCACTTTGGGAGATGGTGGATAAGAAAGACATTTGTTATGTTTGGTTGTAGATTGCATCTGAAAACTTTGCTATTCATCATCTTTCCAATCATTAAAACTATAATATCTTCTTTTTTCTCTTTCTTCTATGGTGTGATAAGTATTGGCGACTAAGGCTATCAAATTTTGCAGTTTTGCTAGTGTTTTCTCAATTTCTTTAATTTCTTTTTCGTTAAAAATTTCAAAGCCTTCTTTGATGTATCCCCAAAATTTGTTAATGGCAGATATAAGATTGCTCTCATGGGGATTTTTGAAAAGTGATCTATAGAGGTTTTTTACGCTCTGTTCATCAAGTTCTTTGTCTGCCAGAAAGTTTTCCAGTTCTTTACTAATATCTTTCGTCAATAACAATAAGTCTTTAAAAAGTGCTTTGAGTTGTTCATATTTTTCAGGATTGCGGGTTTTATACCAGGCAACCAGGGTCAGAAAGGCATGAATTGGGTCCATAATTTTCTTTTCTGATATGCAACAAAGTGTGAGAATAAGTTAGTTTCACAAAAACATTTATTATAGTATTCAGTATGATTTATTCTCTACCTTTCATCTATGATAACGAACATGCATTCTGCATGAATTTTACAAAATAGTAATTGTCTGTGGCATCAAGCAGATTATCAAAGAAGGTTCTGAAATATTTAGTGAGGAATTAGCATTGTTCTGGGTTTACCTTCCAATTGTGATAAACATATTCTCTGCAAAAGGCCGTTGGGCAATATCTATTAGTCAACTATTGTCTTAACGTGTTTAGTATTCTTTCAGACAAAGAAAAAAATCCCGGCGGGCAGAGAGACCCACCGGGACAAGAGTTGAGGAAATTGGTGTGTTAGGTGTCTTTTAGTTACCCTTGATTAGTTTACCGTTCCAGAGGGTTATGCCTGTTTGTGTGTCCACAACCTGTCCGAGATATGTTCCTGCTGGGAGGCTGGACACGTCAACCGATTGCCCACTGGTGGTTATCTTAGTGGAGATTAGTGTTTTGCCAGTCAGGTCTCTGATGATGAACCGTAGGTCTTTGGAAGCATGTTCATCGCCAATGTGCACTTTAATAAACTCTTGAATTGGATTGGGATATATGATTATGGTTCGGTTGGTTTGTGCAGTGGCGACGTCCACAGTGCCAAGGTCAGTGATAGTGATTGTTTGAGTGAAGGTATCTGTGAATCCACATGGGTTGCTAACGATTAGCGTGATGGTGTACGTGCCGTTTGAAGTGTATGTGTGCGTTGGGTTTATGTCCGTTGAGGTGTTTCCATCGCCAAAGTCCCATTGGAAAGCCGAGGCGTTCTGAGACATGTTAAAAAATTGGACCATGCCGTTGCCAAGGTAGTTGTAAATGAACTGAGCCGTTGGCGGTGTATTCTCTGTTACGATGACGGTTTTATTGCTTTCGTGAGTGCATGTGTCGCCGATGGCTACGAGTGTAACCCTGTAGAATCCCGGTGTGTTATATGTGTTGGACACGGATTGCCCAGTTGCTGTGTTGCCATCGCCAAAGGACCACAGGAGAGCGGTCGCCGTGATGCCATTGAGATTGTTGGCAGTGAAATTGATAGTGTTTCCTTCGCAGATGGCGGTGTCCGAAGCGGAAATTTCATAAACTGGGGAACCCATCACTCTCACTGTAGCAGAGAACGTGTCTGTTCCAACGCAGGATTGAACAAATGCATAGATGGTGTACGTGCCACCGCTAAGATATGTATGGGTCACATAGCGTCCCGTGTCAACTGTTCCGTCGCCAAAGTCCCATGTGATTTGTGCGTCATCTTCCGGGATGAAAGAACCACCCAGGCCAATGTAAGCTTTTTTACCTGCACATATGATTTGTGGATACACATTTATCATTGCGTTTGGTGACAAACCATTAATAACCACGTAATCATACCCGTATAATTCTACACCGTGGCAATTGTTCACTGCCCGAGCAGTGATCACATAAGAACCATCGTTAGTATATACGTGTGTAGTATTAATCCATGGCCCGTTTGGTTCAATGAGCGTGTCTATTGTTCCGTCGCCATAATCAATGTAAATAGTATCAATAGTGAAATGGGGCATGATGTAGATATTGAAAGACATTTCATCACCTGAACATACGTTGGAAGCCGGTGTATAGATATTCAAGATAACATTGGGATCAGGTTTTCTCACCCATATAATATCGTTCAGAGTAGTCCAATCACCGCATTCATTCATCACTTGAACAGTAATGGGATAACTACCATATGTGTTAGGAGCGGTCAAGGTAATGGAGTTCTGGTTGGGACCAAGCCCAAATGTGTTGCCGTCAAAAGTTATGACCATGCTATCAGTAGGCATATTACTCTGAACAAACAGGTCAAAGTCTTGCCCAGGGCAAATGTATTGATCGGGAACATAAATAGATGCGGAGGCGGGAACCCCGGAACCCTTCACCTTAACAGTGTGTGTTGCCTGAACAGTGTTGCCACAGTAAGAATATGCGGTTGCGGTAACGGTATAAGTGCCTGCTGCGGAATATGAATGAGAAACATATAGATTGGTTGTTATTATCGTGTTTCCATCACCCATGTCCCACTCAACATATTGAATATTATGGTTGTCATTAAATGATGCGTAAAAATTAAAAGAAGTGCCCAAGCATACACTATCACTAGGCGTGGCAGTAATATGTGCAGTAGTTGGACTATAATTTGAAACAACATTGACGTTTAATGTGTGAACATTACTGTCATTTGTGCATTGATTACTCTGCCATTTGACTATTAATGTTGAGTTATACGTGCCTGCTGAATTATATACATGGGTTACCTCATTGAAATCTTCTATGCTACCCGATACCCCTGGACTGCCATCACCAAAATACCAATTCACGACGTATCCATGTGGTTGTCCATATCTTGCTTTGAACTTCACAGGAACACCCGGACACACAATAGTGGGAAATACTGATGGGAACACAGAAGGAACCGCATCGGTGTCCATGTTTAAGATAACTTGATAAGTGTCTATGCCACAGACATTGAAACCTATGAGCATGACAGTATCCGTGCCTTCTGAACTATATGTGTGCCACATTTCCGTTTTTCGCGTAGAAATGTTATTCCCTGCTATTCGCCACTTAAGTGAATCCACTGGTTGTCCGAAAGATGCTTTTAAGGAAACAGGCGTTCCTGGACAAACCCAAACATCTGGACTCACGTTTATGTAAGGACTTGGTTCGTTGAAAATGCTTATTGTTTTCTCTATATACACCGAGTCATGAGGAGTTGTGTGGGTGTCAATAGCCAATAAAATAATGTCAAGATTACCGCCCCCCAAAAGAACAAAGAATGTGTCTGGAACTGCACCGGCAAAGAAGATGGACGGATTAGTCTGCCAAACGAAAGTGTCATAGGGTGCAGAAACCGTGGCATTAAGAAACACGGTGTCAAAGGAACATCCCACTGCCGCATGACCACGATTCGCCGAAAAAGAATATGTGAAATTAACTTGTGCAACGAGATTGCTTTTTAACATGAAAAGCATCATTGCCGCTATTATTGTCTTTCTTATCATCGTTATTTATTTTTGTCATTCAGTCGGTATATAGATGTAAATTTATTCTGAAAGGTTGCACTTGAGTTTTAATTAAAATGCTTAATACTATAATAGTAAGAGATTATAAGATAGGAACACCTGATGTATTTCTAAATAAATATGCAAGTAAACCACAAGAGTTTAATGTCCTGCAAAAGTATAAGTGGAAACAGTGTTCTATTAGTGTCAAGTTAAAAAAGTTAATAATTACAATTCAAGGGCATTATTGAGATAATATGAAGCCAATGAATCGTAAGCCCATACGAAATAAACAGGTATTAGAGCCCCCATAACAGCAGTTTCTAAGAAGACAGCGATCAATGGGGTTTGCAAGGCGGTAAAGCGAGCTATTAGTGCGAGCAGAAGTAATAAAGCAAACAATGAATAAAATGTGTATCTATATACGTCAATTGTGTTTTTCCAGTATGACAAAATTGATAGGGGCGTCCATCCGGAAAACACATCTGGATGACCCCTCATTTTGCCAATAACCTGCTTTGCTTCGATAGGTTCGCCATTAGCTATTTTAGAAAGAAATCCAATGATAAATGCGTTTTCAAAAATTAATCTCCTGCTTAGTAAGAAAAATATCAACATTGATGCAAGGAAAACAGCTAATTCAGGAAACGTTACGGTAAGAAAGGTGAAATTTAAAAACACAAGAGCTAGTAAAACAACCAACAAAACAACTACTACAATCGTAAAAATAGCTAACATAACCACTGGATTTTAATTATTTGTCTGTTGGATAGTATCGCTCCTCGCAGTAGTCTGTCGGCGTTTAGAAGCTTGGGTTTCACCACCTGTCAATGTCGTTTGCTCAAAAGTATGAATGAGTTGGTATATTTCAGGTAATCCTTCATAGGTGTAAACAATTGTTCCTGTTACGACATCGCCCATCGCAAGAGCCTGAGTGTGTTCTTTTAAAGAGAGGGTTAATATCATTGTTTCTTGGGGTTGAAGGGTTGCATTCAAGGCAACCGGGGCTAAGAAATATCCCGCTTCATTGGTGTATTCTCCTGGTGTGAAAACAATAGAATAATTGATAAAGTTAATTGGCACAAATCCGGGATTGTGCAAGCCAACCAGGATAGCATGTTGGGCAGAATCATAGATGCTACTAATCACTATTGGACTACCGGGAACCTCTGCTATTCTTTTAAGGGTGTAGGTTCTAGTGATGAACGAACCCGTTATATAACCAATAAGTAATCCAACTACTGTTATCATTGATAGTATGAACACTGGTCGTTGCATGGCTAAGTTGTTTTCTTACAATTATGCTTGTTTTATGCGGTTGCTTTAACTTGTTCTTCTGAAAAAGTTTCGTGAACCAATCCAATGAGTTCTTCTTTTGGTTGCATTAAATCAACGGCTTCCAGAAGCCACAAGCCAGCACTGGTAACGGAAGACTTGCCAACCCATCCAGCCAATTCTGCAACCTTAAACATTTTCTTGAATGTCTCAGGGGACAAGCCACTTAATCTGATTGCTTTCTCTATGTTGCGAGGCAGAATTCTTACTTTATGCTCTTTTACATACAGCGTTCCCACTTCCTTTAACGCTTTTAACAGCCTTACTATGAGTGGGTTGAGCGGGAATCCGATGCTTGTGGGAACCCCACTGAGTGCCATATCCATCTTCCTGCCCGCTTCCGTCTCAACAATGTTGCCATCAGGAAGGATTTCAATCAAGTGGCGGGCTTCCAGCTTCTCTAATACCCATCTGACTTTTTCACGACCTAATTCTTTCTCAAACATTTCATATATCTCATTCACAGTAACTCCTTTGTCTGGGATCGCTTTGAATATCATCATGCCATACTTGGTTAGGAATGGCGTTCGTGTGATTGTTTCAGCCAAGTGGGCGTACATTAAGCCGGATTGAGTGGGTTCAGATGTCCCTATCAAATTCTCCTCAACAGCAACATCAAACCACTCCTTGTTTGGAGCAGAAAATGTTTTGCGGCACATAGTGATTGCCTTCACGCCAGTGGAAGAAATGTCTCTTGTGTTCCTTTCCTGATCATTAAGAACCATCCTGCCAATCTCAGTGAGATTAAACACTTCCTTCCCTTCCTCATTGACCTCAGTCTTAATTAATTCAAAAGACTCAAGGGAGTAGAGCACTGCCCACAAATCAAAATTCTCATCATACCACTTAGCCATGTCCTTCGCCTCAATAAATTTGCTTGCTATCTCACGGTACTTATCGGGCATTTCTTTAAGTCTTCTGCCATACCTCTCTACTAACTGTTTATATTCCTTCACTTTCTTGTCAATCATCTCCCTTCTCAGATGGTCAAAAGTTGGGATGTTGTCCCGTGGATTATCCTCATATTTATTCCATAATTCAGCAATTGTCTTGAGGACGGCAACCTCTTCCTCTTCAATAGAGAATGTCCAGACCTCCTCGCGAGCCCCTTCCTTCCATAACCTATATGCCTCTAACAGCCATTCGCCGGCGGGCAACGGCTCCTTGGAATCATTTATGTATCCCAGTTCCATCAGAGTTATCACTGCTTCTTCTGGAACCTCCTTGCCATCAATGAGTTCCCATAAACTGATCATTAAATCTTCCGATAGAACAACTCCCAAACCGAATCCGCCGGTAGCCAACGCTTTCTTAATGGCTTGACCCAATGCAGTGAAAGCGAAAATGTCTGATTGAGGCACTGAGTATGCAATAAGCCTCATGTTCTCCAAAAGATGCTCTTCGTGAGAGCCAGTAGGCAATTGAGAAGAGGGAGCTGGACCAACAGGGACCTTCCTAATTAAATCAGCAAGTTCATTGTTAATCTCTATCCGAGGTGTTATAGAATTATAAATCTTTAAAATTTCTTCGCCGATTTCAGTGAGTTGCCACTTCTCCTTTTTGCTCGCTTTGTCCCTAACTATCCGAGCCAGACCCCTCTCCATCAGCACGTCCCTGCCCTCAGGACCCACTTGGTCAGCCCTATGTGCACTGTCTAATAATGCAATTATTTCACTGCCAATCCAACGCCACTTCTCTTCCCATTCCTCTGGAACCGATACCCCCCTATATTCATGCTCTTCCTTCTCCGAAACTTGCTCTGTAATAGACTCTTCCTTTATCTCATAGAGCTTTTCCAACAATTCAGCTAATTGCAAGCCGAAGTAGGTCAACTTAATGTGTAAAGGGTCTGGATATGTGATTAATCCAGCAAAATCAAGCTCCTCCCTCACTTCTTCGGGAATCTCTGAGATTCCAGCCAATTGGTTGGCTTGTGACAATTCCCACAACCGCCTCAGAGCTAATGCATGTTCTTTCCTTATTACCATACCCCTAAATTTTTATCCAAGACACTGATTATTTAATTCTGATGGAATAAACAAGCAAGGATTGATTAATTGTTCCAACCTTTTATCCAAGTGCTTGCTTTATCTTATGTAATAGTTCAGCTGGCGATGCTACTGGATAACTGATTTTATCCAAAATTTCTTCAATAGGCTTGCCCTCAATGGTGAGCCCAGCCAGTCGCTCCTCCAATTGTTCCTTTTCCACAGGGAAGTCCAAGCCCTTGATTCGCCTGAGGACTTCAATGGGCCAAGTGATGCCAAGGGATTCATAGGCAATTTCAAACGCTTTGGAGAATATGGCGATGTGATCTCGCCCCTCTTTTATTTCTTTTAGTGCAAGTTTGGCAAGGGCTCCTGCAGTGTGAACTCGTACATTTTTGCTCTCTATCTCTCCCATTATCTTTTTTAATGCGAGGTTTTCATCAGCACGCAAAATGTTCTTGATGGTCTGTCTGGACATTCCAGTGAATTCAGCTATTTCTTCTTCCGTTTTCATAGCTATCTCCTTTAGAACAACGGCATAGGACGCAACCATTAGACTGGGAATCCACGTTAGATTCCTGTATTCTATTAACTTTCTTGGTCCACCAACCAATTCAAGAGCCTTCAAGAAAACACGTATTGCCCACGTGTCAATGTCAAAATCCCTTATTTCTTCTGGTTTCAATACAGCCATGTCTTAGTATTTTTATTAGAAATGCTTAATTTACCTAAAAAGTTCGCACAGTTAAAAACAAGCAACTTTAATTATCTCTGGTTCAGACACATCATTATGGAAAACTATTGCAGATAAGTGCCCCAAACCTTCGTGAGTGTATGTGCATCCCGTATCTATCCGCCAATTATTCCCTTCTTTAATAGGACCCTTAGGGACTGGCGTGTGTCCACAAACCTGCGTAACGCCCGGGAAATCGCCCAAAGGACCTCTATACCAGATTATGGAATCCGGGGCATCCAGAGGGATAGAAAGAGCCTCTTCCCACTTAGAAAAACCGGGTTTAATGCCTGCGTGAGTGATGAGCACGGAAGTGTAGGGTAACTTTACCTCCTCAAATAAAGGGAACATTCTGAACCAACTGATTAGTTCTTCAATGATTTGTTGAGGAGTTATGTTGAGTTGTTGAGCCTTCTTCTCTATGCTCTCAAGGGTTCTATATCCCCCGTTGGAAAGCCATACATCCATCATCAATGGGTTTGCGAAAGCGTTTATCATCATCCATTCGTGGTTGCCAAGGACCGATTGCCACCCCTTCTCTCTAACAAATTGACATACATCAACGGATTCGGGTCCTCGGTCTATTAAGTCCCCCACTAAGAACACTTCGGCATTGTCCGGCAGTTTATCCGCAAGTTTCTTTAGGGCTTTAAATCTGCCGTGAACATCTCCAATAACAACAACAGGTTTATCTTTCACTTTCTTTGGCTTTGTTCCACACCTGATCCATCTCTTCAAGGGTCATTTGTTCCAGTGAGACATTTCGTTTCTTGGCTTCCTCTTCAATTTTTTGAAATCTCTGTTTGAATTTTTTATTTGCCAGTTCAAGAGCGGTGTCTGGGTTTATTCCCATGTGTCGGGCATAATTAACTAATGCGAACAATAGGTCACCAAATTCTTTTTCCTTTTCCTCTTGTGTCTCTGCTTTTTCTAACTCCTTTAGTTCTTCCTTAACCTTTTCTTTCACATTGGATATATTGTTCCAGTCAAAGCCGTATTGGGCTGCTTTCTCTTGCAGCCTGTATGCCTTGATGAGGGAGGGCATTGAGTTGGGAACCCCGTCTAAAACAGATTTTCTTTCAGATTTCTTGTTCTTTATCTTTTCCCAGTTTTGCTTCACCTGGGTAGCATTCTCAACGGTTAAGTTCCCATACACATGTGGATGCCTTTCTATTAGTTTGTTAGACAATTTGTTTATTACATCTACGATATTAAATTTCTCTTGTTCTTCCCCCATCACTGAATAGAACATGACGTGAAGCAGAACATCTCCAAGTTCCTCCTGAATAGCTTCCCAGTCCTTTTTGATTATTGCATCTGAGAGTTCAAAAACTTCTTCAATAGTTAAGTGCCGGATGGAATCAAAGGTTTGTTCCCTGTCCCATGGGCATTCCCTACGCAATCTTCGTGTGATGGTGTAGATGCGTTTGATGGCTTCTTCCAGTGTTGTAGCATCTTTCAGGTCAACTTCTTTGGGTGGCAGGTCATTAAGCAATTTTCTTCCCATTATACGTGGTTTTGCCATTCTTCTTTCCATTATTATTCATATTCTGTATAAAGCAAGTGATGGTTCCACCCGAAGATTTAAGCAACTTGTATAGAGATGACAGTTTTTCTGGTTGTGGGGAAATAGCATATTCAGAAGAGAAATAAGCGGAAGTGTTTAGACCATTGATAGATAACTCAAAAAATAATTTTTTGCCTTCTGAGGGCTTGGTCAATAATGCTTTTATGTTTTCCGCTAATTCCTTAGTTGCTTTTTCCGCAGGCAGTTTTATGTGAACCCCATTGACATTTTGTGAAATGAATTCTTCCAGAGTGGAAATTTTAATTATTTTCCACTGGACCCTATCATCCACTACATTTTTTGAAACATCTGCCATAATTATTATGGGCTCCCCAACTTGAAGTAGATGATTCCACAGGTCATAGTCCCTTTCAAATACTCTGAGTTCTTGGATTCCAGTGAAATCCTCAACAACCACAATGTAGAATATGTTTCCATTTTTGCTCACTTTCTTGTCAATTTTTACTGGCACGACAAGGAAGGTTGCAACCCCTTCTTTCTTTTGGGCATCAGCAATTGTTGTTATGGGTAACATGTTATATAGATACTTAAATTCATCAAGAGGATGCCCAGATATGAAAAACCCAAGCATCTCATGTTCCTTAATGAGTCTTTCCCGTTTGTTTGTGGATTTTAATTTTGGCAATTCAGGGTCATTGTCCGTTGACGCCAGTTGGTCTAAGGAGAAGAGAGTTGGTCCAGCGGGAACGGTCTTTTTCTTGCTTGCTAGCTTGGCTGCATATTCAATTGCAGTTTCTGGTTTGCGAACCAGTTGCATAGCATAGGCTTCTCTGGGATTGCCAAAAGAATCAAATGCTCCCGACCAAACCAAAGACTCTAAGACCTTTTTGTTTAGTCCTGGAACCCTCCGTCCAAGGTCAAAAATGCTCTTAAATTCCCCATTTTTTGCCCTTTCCTGAATTATTTTGCTTACGATTTCTGAACCGACGTTCTTGATGGCTCCAAGCCCAAACCTTATGTGCCCCTCTTTCGTTACAGTGAACCCAACTTCACTCTGATTAATATCTGGCGGTAAAATTTTAATTCCCATTGAGCGGGCTTCATTCAGATAGAGGAGCATACTGTCGGGTTTCTTGATGGCGTTGGAGAGCAATGCAGCCATATACTCAGCAGGATAATGGGCTTTTAGATAAGCGGTTTGGAACGCGAGGAATGAGTAGGCAGCAGCATGACTCTTATTGAAACCGTACTGACCAAACTTCTCAATGTCGGCGAAAATTTCCTCCGCCAATTTCTTAGGAATATTGTTCTTAACACAGCCTTCAATGAATTTCTCTTTTAGTTTGGCGATGAGGTCAGCTTTTTTCTTTCCAACGGCTTTCCGTAGTGTATCTGCTTCGCCGGGAGTAAATCCAGCTAGTTTTTGGGCAACCATCATTAATTGCTCCTGATAAACCATAATTCCATAAGTGTCTTTTAAAATGGGTTCCATATCCGGATGCTTATATGTGATCTTTTCCTGACCGTGCTTCCGCCTTATGTAAGATGGGATATATTCCATTGGACCGGGTCTGTAGAGGGCATTCATAGCAATGAGATCCTCAAAAACAGTGGGTTTCAATTGTTTGAGGTATTTACGCATGCCTTCAGACTCAAATTGAAAGGTTCCAATAGTGCGTCCTTCTTGGTAGAGCTTGTATGTCTGTGGGTCATCCAGAGGGACGTTATCTATATCTGGCACAGCACTCTCCCCGTGCCTATTTTTTATGAATTCAAGAGTGTCGGAGATTATGGTTAAGTTAGCCAGTCCTAAAATATCCATTTTGAGTAAGCCAGCCGCCTCCGCATCAGCATATTCCCATTGAGTGATGGGTAGTTCCATGTCTTTATGAGAGGCGATGGGGATGGTATCTAAGAGGGGCGATGGGGAGATGATGATTCCCGCCGCATGAACCCCTGTTTGCCTTATGGAACCCTCTAATTTAATAGCAATAGAAATCCATTCCCTTATCTTTTCGTTTGATTCATACAATTGCTTTAATTTGGTAACTGTCTGCAGGGCTTGGGCAACACTCAGGGTCCTGCCTTGACCAGCATCAGGGATTAGTTTAGCCAACTCCTCAATCTCACTTTGTTTGAATCCAAGGACCCGCCCTACATCCCTTATTGAGGAGCGGGCTGCCATAGTGCCAAATGTTATAATGTGTGCCACATATTCCTTTCCATATTTGTTCACAATATAGTTTATTACTTTTTCCCTATTTCGGTCGTCAAAGTCAATATCTATATCGGGCATGCTTATCCGATCTGGGTTCAGGAACCGCTCAAACAAAAGATTATATTTCAATGGGTCAATTTGTGTTATGCCGATAGTGTATGCTACAAGGGAGCCAGCTGCCGACCCACGCCCAGGACCCACGCGGACTCCAATGTCCTTAGCACCTGCTATGATATCCCTGACAATCAAAAAATAGGAACTGAACCCCATTCTTTTGATTACGCCAAGCTCATATTCCAGCCTTTGCAGTACTGAGTCCGGGATCGGGTCGCCGAACTCCCGCTTAGCCCCTTCAATAGCCAGATGGCGCAAATACTCATCAGCACTTTCAAATTCAGGGGGGATAGGGAATTTAGGGAGCAATACATCACTTGTCAAAGAGATAGGCTTCACCTTGTCGGCAATGGCGAGGGTGTTCTCAATGGCTTGAGGAATGTCAGCAAACAAATTTTTCATTTCTTCAGGACTCTTCAAATAGAACTCGTTGACGTCAAATCTGAGTCGCTTGGGATCGTCCTTTTTCTTCCCAGTTTGTATGCATAGCAAGACATCATGGGCTTCATAATCCTCCTCGTCCAAATAGTGCACATCATTAGTAGCCACTACGGGAACAGAGTATTTATCTGCCAATTGAAGCAGGACCATGTTTAACTTGTCTTGCTCCGGGATGCCATGCCGCTGCAACTCAATGTAATAATTCTCTCCAAACACATCTAACCACCATCTCAATAACCTCTCCGCTTTCTCAATATCGCCCTTCAAAATAGCTTGTGGAATCTCACCCTGCAAACAACTGGACGTGGCAATAAGCCCTTTACTATACTTCTTAATCAGTTCTTTGTCAACCCTCGGCTTGCTATAATATCCTTCAAGAAACCCAAGACTAACAATCCTTGACAAATTCCTGAATCCCTCTTCATCCATGGCTAATAGTAATTGATGAAGCCTCTTTTCTTTGGCAGATTTCTCATGCATATTATTTACCAAGTATACTTCACATCCTACAATAGGCTTTATCCCCGATTCATTAGCCAACCGGACAAATTGGAAGGTGCCATACATGTTGCCGTGGTCGGTGAGGGCAACAGCCGGCGAACCATGTTCCTTAACAGTCCTCATCAAATCTTTTAACTTAACAGCCCCATCCAATAAGGAATACTGTGAATGAAGATGCAAATGCACAAATGACATCGTAATTAATAATTTGTGTAAAGATACTCAGATTGAGGCATTCAAAAAGCCACGTGATTAGCGAAGTTTTGTAAATGACCCAACAACTTGCCCATTAACCCTAAGAATATATAGCCCAACGTTTAATTTTGAATGTATGTGTTTCAAATCTTCATTGGCAATATGAACAGAACCATAATCGCCATAATGCACTACAACACCGTCGCTACGAATAATCTCCAAATGGAAATTAGACAAAGAAGGATTCACAAGTTGAGGGAAAGAATGGGCTATTAACTGCGTTAACTCTCCCGTCCCTTTGAATAAATTCATCCAGTTGGAGGTCAAAATTGCCCCATCAAAAGTTTCTACTTCAACCCACGCCACCGATGGCAGATGTTCAGAAGATAGCAGAAGCTCATTAGTGCTAACGGGAACTTCTATTTTTTCTGTGGTGGCATTTGACAGTGGATCCCGACTCACCACAACCCATTGCCTTGAAATGCTAAGGTTGGAACGTAGAATATCCCATTTGAGGAAATAACCATTTTCTAAGTGCGGTTCTGCCCTAAGCAGGATATAGGGTTCAGAGGGCAGAACAGTGCACCCGTCCGTGGTGCCATATATTATTGAACCATTGGAATCAAGCATGAGGACTTCGCCATCTGTGTCCAATACTTGGCATCTGTCCCAAGTGACGGTGTCGCCGCAGTTGGCGTTGAAATAGAAAGTTATAGTGCGATAGCGGGATGTTCCGCAATTCCTACTGTTGACGAAGCGTCCACTCCCATTGGTAGTATTGTTGGCAAACAAGACATAGATGGGACCTTGACCACAGTGGTTTGAGAAATTGTAATTAATAGTGGGAGGATTGCCCGTGAAGACGAGCAGTAGAGCATTAGGCGGCAATGGATTATTGGCAACTGCATCCACGAAAAGAGGCGTCGCACACCCGGCAGAAGTATTTAATGCATCTATATATGTAGGATTACTGACAAATGTTTTGGTTCCACATGTTGTGTTACAGAAACAACCACCGTTAGGAAAGCAGATTTCTAAGCTGTCTATATCCAACCCGGACGGTCCGGTGTTGAAGGAAACATATTCGTTTAGCCCTTCCTTACTACCCGGACCGCAAGCATTTATTAAAATCCGCTCAATAGTAGGGCAATTTTGAGAATTCATATCATAAAACATTATAGATAGCATTACGACAGATAGCAACACTCTCATGCTTTCTTAATTTTGCCCAGGGCTAATTATGTGTACTACAAATATACAATGTAGATTTCAATATGAAAAATGAGAATGTAATAAGGTTAAAAAACTTAATTTAGTCCTTGAATAAAACATCTAAGATGCCATCCAAAAGACGAAACACTGCTGTCTTTCCCGGCTCCTTCGACCCCATTACTATCGGGCATTGGGACATAGTGATGCGGGCGTTGAAAATGTTTGACCACATTTATGTCGGAATTGGTAGGAATATCAATAAGAAATGCTTGTTTCCATTGGAAGTTAGGCAACAGCTGGTTCGCAAAACATTTGAAGGGATTCCTAATGTGAGTGTCCACCTTTATGATGGCTTAACAGTTGATTTCTGTAGGGAAGTGGGGGCACAGTTTATCATTAGGGGAATAAGAAGCCTGTTTGATTTTGATTATGAAAAGACCTTAGCACACATAAACATGGAATTAAGCAATGGGGAGATAGAAACCGTTTTTTTGTTCGCAAAACCAGAATACTCTCACGTTAGCTCAACAATGATTAGGGACATTATAACCAACAAGGGCAAGTGTAGTCAGTTCCTGCCACCACCCATTCAAGATCTTGACCTCATTAGCATAAATCTCTCAACATGACTCATATGCTTTAATGCTTTAATCTTGGGTATTGTAATGGACGAATTTCTTTTTCATAATTGTTTGGGTTGCTGGATTTTTGTAATTTTAAAAACACAATGCTTTTAAACAAAATTTAAAATAGTCATGAGCATTAGATTAATCGTTTTAGGTATATTGCTTTATGCTATGTTTTTATCTATGGCATTTGCCCAGACCTGTCCATTTGTAGAAAAGATCCTGATCAATGCGTGTGGACTCGGGGGACAGGAAGGCTACAATGAGTACGTGCTTATAAACACAGGCGGTTCAGGAATGGATATTAATCAACTTGAATTATGCTTCCCCACACAAGGAATAGGTTGTTATTGCAACAACGGTTGTGGAACACAGACTTTTGTGAGCAATCAAGCTTACATCAACACGTTGAATGCATCGGCAGGATGTGCACAACCTCTCTTTGTCGATGCTGTGAGCAACAATCCACTACCCCCAAACGCCTTGTTGTTAGTATTTACTGGGAACCCGCCCACATATAACTATAACTTCTCTAATCATTGCGGACAGGGTCCTATCTATGTCCTTTTCGCTAATAATACCACCAGTGGTACAGGCAGGTTCGGCAACGGGAAGAGATGTAGGGGAAGAAACAGATTCCAAACTTTTTCCGCCTCTTTCGGTCCTTCCTGCTCGCAAAACATAACCTACGACCGATGCAACTTCGTCAATCAAAATGGCGAAAGCATTATTGTCAATCCAGATGGAACCCTCACATATGGAGTTTTGGATGGATGTACAGTATTGCCAGAAGAAATACATATCTTGCTTACTATGGAATTGATGGATGAATCGGTTGCTCTAAAATGGAGGTTCCAAGGTGATAGTAATGCTATTGTAATGCAAAGATTGATGATTAGACACTTAGATAGACACATAGACACCCTGCACATAGACAATGATGCCACTGAGCATGTCATTTCCACGAACAATTTAGAGTCTCACCTGTTGATTTGGGTTGAAGCCATTGATGAAACGGGAAATGTTATCCGGTCAAACCATGTAGCAATTGAGCCCGAGAATAACAAAGAAGAGATTTATATTTCCTTTGTGCCACACCCTCTCCTCATATTAAAGAAACCCTACCAACCCATTGACATCACCGTTTATTCCATAGATGGAACCCTCATTTGGACCTCCGAAGGGACGCCCGTTGAGGAAGCCAATGAAAGATTAAAAAAGTTATACTATAAATTGGAAGCAGGGGCTTATGTCCTTCATGTGAATAGCATATATGCAAAACTGTTCTTCAAATAAGCCCCTTAAACAACAATAATAACCATTTGGTGAGGGCAAAGAAGCCGTATAAAATTAGAAAAGCACTTAACCATGCCATTGTGCCATAATATAAATAAAACTAATACCACAATACTACTGGTCGGGGCACCAATTTTTTATATAGATTTCTATGCCTCATAGAAGGGCAGTGGTGAATGCCGCATAGCGAATCTTTTGTATTTCGGGATCACCAAAATATGCTATACCATGCCTCAAATAAACTATTGTTGAATCAGAAAAAGAAGTTGATGTGTATTGCGAAGATTGAGTTGTGCCTTGCAAGGGGGGACCTGTGGGCGGAGAATCAACCTTACCTATTTGCGTTCTAATGTTTATTGTGGCGAAGTCGTATCTGTTCGGGGACTCTAAGTAAAGAGACGCATACAAAATCGGCAGTTTATGCAGGTTCTCTTCTTTTTTAGGTTGATGTCTATTTTGCTATTAGAAGCATTGCTATACTTGACACATGTTTTGGGAAACTTTTTTGAAAATTTAGATTTTTTAAATAAATTAGCCATTTTAGAATGCTTATGAAAGTTATCCTTAAAATCTGGACAGGATATATTAGAATAAAAAGGAATTCTGCATCCAATCAAGGCTATGACAACAAGTAAAACTATGAGCCATTCTGTCTACATCGCCGTGCCACATAATCAAATATATATCATTTTGTGATTATATCCTCGGGGGATAACTGAACTATTTTATATCCATCAAGTTTGAAGTTTTTGAACACCTCTTCGCTCATAACTAGTATGTAAATAGAATTGCCATTTGCAATGTTATTCATGAAATAGTCTTTATATTCATCATAAGTCAGTGTTTTGAGCTTTTCATAAGTGTATTCCCTTGGGTCCCTGTCGAACCCTCGTTTCAAACTTCTGTCTATGTAACCAAATATCTCCACACCGGTGACTCTTTCTGTCTCAAGTTCTTGTTTGAGTGATTGTTTGCCCACTTCAAAATGCTTGGGGTCCGCTTTGAATTGTGTCATAAGTTCCTCAATGACCAATAGGTTCTCCGCCAGTTTATCAAATTGAACCATACTGAAAGCGGCGTAGAGAATGGGGTCACCTTTATAGGAGGGAAGGATATGAAATCCACCGGCGGAATATGCTAGTCCTCGTCGCTCCCTTATCTCTTGATTGATGACCGAGCCAAGACTACCGCCATAGAAAGAAGAAAACAGGAGGGCATTGGCATAATTGTCAAAGTTTATTTTTCCATTTTCTGCTACCCTATAAGTTGTGATTTGAACCTTGGGGAAAAGAATTACATACGCTGCTTTATCTGGGAGTTGTCGTGGTCTCAAAACCTTTATCTCAAATTCAGGACTTTTAACCGATGCAGGTAATGAATTTGCTATTAATGAGCCCACTTGAGAAGGGGAATTCTTACCGTAGTACCAGATTTTATGAGGCAGATATGCTAGTTCTCTAATTTGATTCAGGACATCATCTGTGGAAAGAGCCATAAGTTCTTCTTCAGAAAGAATATTAATATATGGACTGTTTTTGCCATACCACGCATACTGGAAGCCTGCAAATAATAGTCGTCTGTCGTGATTTCGGTAATTCTCCCGTTCTTTGATGATGTCTTTAATAACGTTAGATAAAACTTCTTCTGTAAGCACAGGCTTAGTAAGTAGGGAATTAAGCAGGGCCAAGCCTTTCGGTAAACTTTCCTCAAGCCCTTCCAACTTTATGTATGCGGAGTTGGGAGTTACATTACTATATAGTTTCAAACCGTGTTTGAACAATTCAAATCTGAACTGTTGAGGAGAGAGCGTATCTGCTCCCAAATAGGGAATCACCTTGAATGCCACTTCAAGCAATGGGTTAGAATGCGTTCCAAAATCATATTTGAGATAGAGCCTAAAGATGTTGCTTTTTTCATTCTTTATGTATTCCAGTTCCCACGGTCCAGATCTACTGCGATGAACATCTTTCTCAAAGTCAACGAACTTGGGTTCTATGGGGGGTGGGGTTATAGCGACAAATTGCTTGTAGAATTCGGAGTGGGCATCGGTGTTAAGATGCACGGGAGTGATAGGAGGCTTTTCAAGAATTATTCTGTCTTTCGGCTCCCCCTGTCGCTTATAAACAATAGCATAATTGTCCGTTAAATACTTGTTAGCAAATGCAAGGATGTCTTCTCGGGTCATATTCTTTATATAATCAAGGACTTTAAGGTAGTCATCCCATGATAGCCCCAGACGTATCGGATATTCTAAATCATCAATCTTGTCCATGTAGGACTCCCAATTCTTCTCGTGTTCAAGGAGGATGTTTTGGCGTGCTGCCTCAACTAAATCATCTGTGAGTAGTTCTCCTGTTCTGAACCGTCTCATTACATTTGCCACCTCATTTTCAACATCTTCAAGGGTTTGTCCCTCCCTTGGGTAAGCATCTATAATCATAGCCCCTCCCTGGGAATAGTCCAGAACTCCAAGGCTGACTTTATGAACCTTATGTTTTTGCATTAGTTCAATAGGCAGTATTCCCGCAATGCTATTGCTAAGGATATATTCCGTCAAGAGCATTTGAGCAAATTCCTTAAGGTTGGAAGGGGGGGGCATTCTATATCCTATTAACACGTGAGCCGGTTTGGGACCATAGAGTTCAGACCTCTGGATTGTTTCGGGCAGAGGGGGCAGTTCAAAAGTTGGTTTCTTCACTTCTTTGGGTTTGAGTTGTCCGAGAGTGGAGTCAATTAGCCTGATTGCCTCATCAGGATTTACATCCCCTGTAACAATCACGGTCATATTATTCGGAACATAATAAGTGTTAAAAAACTTAAGCATTTCCTTTATGGATGGTCTTTTGAGATGGTCTGGCAAACCAATCACTGACCGCGACATTGGATGATTGGGAAACAGCATAGAAAAAACTTTGTCAATAGCCCTATATTGCTCACCATCTTGAAACCTCATATTAAACTCCTCAAAAACTGTTTCCATTTCCGTGTGGAACAGTCTTGGGACGACTTTTGAAAACCTTTCGCTTTCAAGAATAAGAAGCCTCCTAAACTCATTAGAAGGAACATAGCCATAATATACTGTGAAATCATAATCTGTTCCGGCATTGAGATACGAGCCACCAATCAACTGATACATGTGTTCATACTCATTAGGAATAGCATATTTTGAAGCGAGATGAGAGATGCTATCAATTTTTTTGTATATCTCCTTTTGTTTTTCAGGGTCATCTTCGGTCCTTAATTCTTCAAAAAGGTCTTCTAATTGTTTGAGATATTTGCTTTCCTCTTCCCAATTGAGTGTTCCTATCTTGTCTGTTCCTTTGAACATCATGTGTTCAAGGTAGTGAGCCAATCCAGTAGCATGCCCCGGCTCATAAATAGACCCAGCATGGACAACTATGTGCATAGCCACCCGAGGTTCACTATGGTCAGGACTAATCATCACTTTTAACCCATTGTCCAGAGTGTAATGATGAACTCTCAACGGGTCATCAGGGTTCACATAAGCCTTATACTTAGCATCTACGCTTTTTACATGATTTTTTTCCATCTGGCAACTATTTACCAGAGCCAAAATTATTGCACTAAGAACTACCGTGGAGCTTAAGAATCTTGATAAAGTCCTTAGTTTGAGGAAATTCAGAAGTAAGCCGTTGATGTATTGTATTATTAACATTTTGAGTCTTTGCATCTGGCGTCCCTTTTGATACTGATATTACGACAAACAGGTCTTCAAAGGTTACATTCTCATATTGACGGTTTTGAGACAACCAATTGGAGAACAGGGATTTAGTTTTGTTGTAAATGTCTTCAACTTCAATCACCACCTTGCCATTTTCCAAGGGCTTGTTAACTGTACCGGATAGATAATTTAAAACCCTCATAGATTCACTATTCTTGTTCGCTTTTAGCCATTTAATAAAATTTTGTATAATGGCTCCCGTTGGGTCCTGAGACAGATGGCTTTCTTTAGTTAGGGACGGTGCAGGTTTATTAGTGGATTTGGTTTCTTCAGTCCCTTGTTTCCTTCCCCGTATTTGATTTTGAGGAGTGTGTTGCTTGGCTGGGGACTCAGTTGTTTGGACGGTTAATGTTTTTTTTTCTGTTGGGCGAGCCTGCCGCGGCGTAATGGAGGGTAGGGTAGCCAATTCCATCAAAGCAAGTTCAGTGGTTAGATATTTGTCAGATGCGAAAGTCAAACTATTTTCGTATCTGTTAATTGTCAATAGTGCCGAAGTGAGATATGAAGGGCTGATTTTCTCTGCCTGTCGTTTAAGATGGTCCCGCCAAGATTCCGGAACATCAAGTAGTTCGGCACCAGTATCTGTTTTAAGGTATAAAAGGTTTCTTAAATGTCTCGCTAACCCATGCAGGAATTCTTCCGAATTAAACCCAGCATTAGAAATATCTTTCCACATCTTCAATAATTGGGGAATGTCTTGAATCATAATGCGTTCCACTACTTCAAAGAATGTGTTATAATCAAGAATATGCAATGCCTCTGTTACATCTTTATAAGTCAACTTGTTTCCGGAATATGAAATCAATCTATCAAAAAGCGTTAGAGCATCTCGCAATGCACCATCGGCATACTCAGCAATGGTAAAAAGTGCTTCTTCTTCCACTTCAATGCCCTCTTCTGATGCCACATATTTGAGTCGTTCAATTATTTTAGAAACCGGAATCCTTCTGAAATCATAGACCTGACAACGAGATATAATAGTAGGCAATATCTTGTGTTTCTCGGTAGTCGCCAGTATAAACACTGCGTATTCAGGCGGTTCCTCAAGGGTTTTTAGAAATGCGTTGAAGGCAGAGGTTGAAAGCATGTGAACCTCGTCAATGATATAAACCTTATACTTCCCTTCAGCAGGCGGAAACCTAACCTGTTCAATCAAATTCCTTATGTCATCAACAGAGTTGTTGCTCGCCGCATCAAGTTCAAAAACATTAAGCGATGCATTCTCTGCGAACCTCTTGCACGATGGGCATTCCCCACAGGGCTCGCCATCAACAGGATTCTCGCAGTTAATCGCTTTCGCCAAGATTCGGGCACAGGTTGTCTTGCCAACACCTCTGGGTCCACAAAAGAGAAGGCTTTGCGGAATCCTGCCTGTCTTCACAGCATTACGCAAGGCAGTGGTAATGTGTTCCTGTGCAACCACATCACTGAACTTGGTCGGACGATATTTCCTTGCTGTGGAATTCATAGTGTTGCTAAGTTAGGCTTTATTTACATAATGGTAATGACATGATATGGATTACATGAGTTGGGCGGATCTCTTTCTTTTGGCTTAGTGTTCATATAAGCAAACAGTTAAACTGTGAAACGGGGCAAGAAAATTACCTTATTCTTAATTGATGGGGAGCCAGGGGGCAGGATAATGGCAGAACTTTCTAGCTAGACTGGGAAGGCATATAAAATCTGATGATAGAGAAGATTTGCATACAGCAGGGATCTATATCCTATTAGGAAGGGGTGATGTTGAAAATTTACCTGCAGTTTATATTTGGAGAGACAGGAAGTGTGTTGGATCGGATTAAACAGCATAATAGTAAAGACTCTTGGAATGAGGTGATAGTTTTTATTAGTAAAGATGAGAATCTGAATAGAGCACATGTGCAGTATATGGAGCAAAGATTATACGATATAGCAAAAGAAGTTTCCCGATCAATTATAAAAAACGAGAGTCGTCCAAGGGGTGCTCATATCTCAGAACCAGACAAAGCAGAAATGGATGAGTTCATTGATAACATAATTATGTTGACAGGGGTTTTGGGATATAAAATTTTTGAAAAAGTTGATATCGGGTCAAAAACTCTCTTTTATATTAAGAAACCCAAAAAAGAAATTAGTGCAACAGGATATTTAACCGATTCAGGGTTTGTTGTATTGAAAGGTTCTCAAATCGCAAAGGATATACAACCATCTTGTTCCGAATCTCACATTGAAACGAGAGAAACTCTTTTCAGATTGGGTATAATAGATAAAGGCACTTGGACCTTTGTTAAAGACTATGATTTTTCAAGCCCTTCCAAAGCAGCATCAGTAGTCCTTGGAAGAAATGCTAATGGTCTTACGGAATGGAAGACGAAGAGAGGTGAAACCTTAAAAGACTATCTTAAGTCTTGACATTGCACTTGACATGAACATATCCCATTTCCCACTTTTGCCGTAAGTTTGACCCAAAAACAGAGCGTATGAATCTTCATGAGTATCAGGCTAAGGAGTTGTTGAAGAAGTTTGGAGTTAGGGTTCAAGAAGGCATTGTTGCCACTACACCGGAGGAAGCCGTGGAGGCAGCAAAGAAATTGCAGGAACTCACTGGCACTCAGGTGTGGGTAATCAAAGCTCAAATACACGCCGGGGGACGTGGGAAGGCAGGCGGAGTCAAAGTGGCAAAATCCCTTGAAGAGGTTTATGAAATAGCAAAGGAACTCATAGGAAAAGTGTTAGTAACTCCGCAGACTGGACCACAGGGCAAAAAAGTGCGTAAGGTCCTTGTTGCCCAAGATGTCTACTATCCCGGTCCGGAAGAGAGGCATGAGTACTATTTAAGTATGCTTGTGGACAGGGAAAAAGAAACAGTGGCGGTCATTTACTCTCTCGAGGGTGGTGTGGACATTGAAGAGGTGGCAGAAAAAAGCCCTGATAAGATATTCACGGAGCATGCCCATCCAACTATTGGGCTCCTGCCCTTCCAAGCCAGAAGGATAGCGTTTAACCTTGGTTTGAAAGGGCAAGCATTCAAGGACATGGTTAAAATAGTGCAAGGGTTATATAAAGCATTCACATCCCTTGATGCTTCCCTAATTGAAATTAACCCACTGCTTAAAGCCAGCGACGGCAAGATGATTGCAGTGGACGCTAAGATGCAAATTGACGATAATGCACTGTTCAGACATCCAGATATTGCCGAAATGCGGGATATTGAGGAAGAAGATCCGGCGGAGGTCATAGCATCTAAGTACGGATTGAGTTTCGTCAAACTGGATGGGTTTGTGGGCTGTATGGTCAATGGAGCCGGTTTGGCAATGGCAACAATGGACTTGATTAAATATCACGGTGGGGAACCCGCTAACTTCCTTGATGTGGGCGGGAAAGCAACGCCAGAAACAGTCAAAATCGGCTTTGAACTCATTTTGAGGGACCCCAATGTTAAATCAATCCTCGTTAACATCTTTGGGGGAATAGTTAGAGGCGACCGGGTGGCAAAAGGAATTGTTCAAGCCGTTGAGGAAATGGGCGGACTCCCTGTTCCCTTAGTAGTTAGATTGCAGGGAACAAACGCCGACCTCGCAAGGAAAATAATAGAGGAGTCGGGATTGGACGTTCACTACACCACTGGATTTGACGAAGCAGCTAAACTGGCAGTGGAATTGGCAAAAAAGAGTGGTTGATTAATACTCAAAAGAACATTAAAAAAGTTGTCAATGGGACAAAGAATAGTTGTGTATCCTCAATCACCGCAGAAAAGGAAAATTAAGCAAGTTGCCGAAATCCTAAAGGAAGGTGGTGTCGCTATTTTCCCTACGGATAGCGTCTATGCTATGGGGGTTGCTTTTTCAAGGAAGGACGCCATTGAGAAATTGTGTGAATTGAAGAGGATAGAGCCTGCTAAAGCAACATTCTCCATTATCTGCTCCAACTTCTCTCAACTATCAGAATATGTGGCACCAATGGATAAAGCAACCTTCAGGCTTTTGAAAAAGCACCTGCCCGGTCCATTCACCTTCATCCTCCCCGCCTCAGCTAAAATCCCTAGAACATTCCTGAACAGACGACACACCATAGGAATACGAATCCCTAATGACCCAGTGCCTATAGCCATAGTTGAAGAACTAGGCGAACCACTCATCACCACTTCCCTATATGACGAAGAGGACGACATTAAAGGATATATGACCGACCCAATGGAGATATTTGATAGATATGGCAAAATTGTTGACATAATTGTTGATGCGGGACCAAGAGGAACAACGCCCACGACAGTGGTGGACCTCACAGGCAATGAGCCGGTAGTAGTCAGGCAAGGGGCAGGTGAACTACTGCTCTGAATTAACATTAAAGTTTTTTTCCATGGATTTGGTAAGTCAGTTTAGAAACACAATACTTTTATTGTCTTTTTTCTTAACCCTAATACTCAATGCACAAAACTCATATTTGAAAGGCTTCCTCTTTGACCTAGAAACAGGGGAGCCACTGCCCTTCGCATATGTCCAAATAAAAGAAACAGGAGACATTACGTTGACCAACGACGAAGGATTCTTTGCCTTCACTTTAAAACCCGGGACCTATACAATTCTTGCCTTCATGATTGGATATGACACTTTAAAGGAACGCATAACTCTCAAACCGGGACAAGTGATTACTAGGCGATTGAATCTGAAACCATCGTCTGTGAAACTTAAAACCGTAACAATAACTGCTACGCGACAACAAGCCCTACAGGAAACAAGAACATCAATGTTCCGCATTAGTGCCACACAGATAAAAAAACTTCCTTCCATCGGCAAACAAGACATAATTCAATATCTTCAGACCCTGCCGGGAGTTGTCTCAACGGGAGACGTGGGTGGGCAAATCTTTATCCGAGGTGGAACGCCAGTCCAAACCCTTACACTACTGGATGGAGTCCCAATTTTCCAATATCAGCATTCCCTGGGGTTGTTCTCCGTTTTTCAAAGTGACCTCATTAGGTCTGTAACCTTATACACCGGTGGGTTTAATGCTGAATATGGGGGAAGGTTGTCTGCAGTATTAGATATAAAAAGTGTGGATCCCAGGAAACGATTTAATGGGGGAATAGCTATTAATCCGTTTGTTTCAGATGCGTGGTTCTCTCTACCATTTAACAAGCACGGTTCGGGCATAGTGCTTGGGGCTCAGGTGAGTAGGTTGGACCTCATCGCCCCCAAATTATATTCCTTTATTGATAGTGGCAATATGCCCTATCGATTCCTTGATTTCTTCGGCAAGTTAACTCTTCGGAGCAAGAAAGGGGACCGAATCTCAGGGTTTTGGTTCAATTTTAGTGATTCGGTGGGCTTCCCAGATGCCCAATATGCTTGGAAAAATTCGGGTGGTGGAGTGAATTTCATTGTGTCGCCTCCCGGAACACGGTTCTTGCTCGGGGGAGTCCTTGGATTTAGCAAATATCAGTCAATTATGCAGGTTCCCAACTCAAAACCATCTTTAAGCGTTTTATCCAGCTTCCTCGCTGAAATCTATGTTCAATATCATGGCTCGGAGCGTCGCCTATTGCAATATGGCGTTGCTATGCAAGGATATTCATCTCATCTGGAATTTTATAACATATTCAATCAACGAATCACTTACAACAGAAATGTTTCTGAATTAATAGTTTACATCAAAGCACGGCGCAATTGGAATCAAAAACTTATCGTTGAGCCCGGACTCAGATTCCATTACTATGCAACAGGAGGATATTTGCTTCCAGAACCACGACTCTCTATGAAATATAATCACTCTGAAAAACTGAGATTCAAAACAGCAACCGGGATTTATACCCAAAGCCTCTTTACTACTGTTTCTGACGTTGAGGTAACACAATTGTTCGTCGGATTCCTCAACCTTCCAGAAGGAACCTTATTATGGCAAGGCAAGCCCATCAAAACCAATTTGCAAAGTGCTTTTCATGCCATCGCGGGAGCAGAATGGGAGCCTATTCAAAACTTGGAAGTTAATGTTGAAGCTTTCTATAAGAAGTTTTTCAGACTCTTCTCAGTTAACAGATATAAAATGTTTCCAACAGACCCGGATTATATCGTTGAGGACGGCTACGCCACCGGATTTGACCTCATGCTTTCATATCGTATTAACAGGCTCTGGACACAGGCAAGCTATGTGTTCACTTACGTCATTCGGAATGATGGCATAAGGGAATACTTCCCTTGGTTTGACCGAAGGCACTACGCCAACGTGCTTGTTTCCTATGAGGTAGGAAAAGCGAAACAATGGATGTTCTCTGCACGGTGGATGTTCGGCTCTGGTCTCCCCTACACGCCAACAGCAGGATTCTATCCGCAATATGACTTCCCAGGAGGCATCACAGATAATTATGTTACAGGAAACTATAGCCCCGGAATCATCCTTGACGAAAAGAACTATAACAAATATCGTTTGCCCCCTTATCATCGCCTTGACTTACATGCAGAATACAGATTCTTCCTTTCCCACAGAGCAACCCTTATATTTTACCTTAGCCTGTTCAATGCATATAACCGAAGAAACGTTTTCTATGTCAACAGAGTCACAGGAGATATAGTGTATCAATTGCCGCTCATCCCCATCGTCGGCTTAAAACTTAAATTCAAATAATACTGCGTTATTTTCAATGGCTATGCGAAACTTGGAACGGCACTTATCTCACGTTAATTTGGAAGAAATAGGTAAGGAAGGACAGGCAAGAATAGCCAATAGTTCCGTGGTAGTTGTGGGAGCGGGAGGCTTGGCTTCCGGCACCTTGCCTCTTCTCGCTTCTTCCGGATTCGGAAAAATAACTATCATTGACGGAGACAAAATAGAGCTATCAAATCTAAATAGGCAACCCATTTACTCAGAAGAAGACATAGGCAAACCTAAAGCCATAGTGGCAACAGAAAAAATTAAAGGTATAAATCGGGAAACAGAAGTAGTCGCTTGCCCTGAATTCATCTCGCCTGAAAACATAGATAAGCTTATAGGAAAGCCAGATATAATCATAGATTGCTCGGACAACGCGGGAACACACTATCTCCTATCTGATTATGGCTATGTTATGGATGTTCCAGTTGTGTTTGGTGCTGCCGAACAATTCACGGGACAGGTCGCAGTGTTTAATGGAAAAAATAAGGTCACCTATAGAGACATTTTCCCTGAACCCGATTTCTCTCATGCTTCTTGCTCTGAGATAGGCGTTTTATCCACCCTGCCAGCACTGATTGGAACCCTTCAGGCTTCAGAAGCCATTAAATATATCACAGACTTGGAAGGGCTGGATGGTAAATTGCTTATTATTGACCTTAAAAATAACGTTTGGGAAACAATATCCATTCAGTCAACAGCCAGCAAAAAACAACCCAAAACACTTACTGAAATAAAACAATTGGACTACAAAATTCCATGCGTAATGTTTGGATTTTTTAAAAAACCTTATGAGATAGGCTTGGGAGAAGCTAAACAGTGGCTCAAAAGGGACGACGTGGTTTGGATTGATGTCCGGGGAAATGCAATGCTACGTGCCGAAGCAGTCCCACACAAAATAATTCCTGCAGCAGAATTTGAACAACGAATTAACGAAATCCCCAAAGATAAAACAGTGGTCCTGTTTTGCAACACGGGAAACACAAGCGGCACATTAACACAACTCCTCAGACAAATGGGCTATGACAACGTCTTTAGCCTCAAAGCCAACATCTCTGATTTTGCCAGAATGGCAGAGGAACAGCTTTGAATGTGTTGCCAACTGAGTTCAAAATTCGTATATTAGTAGTAGGTGAATCATAACGTGAACCTGTATCAAAATGCAGGAGCGATGAGGCAAATCGTTAAGAAAACGTTTGCGGTAAGTTTTTTACTCTTTTTAGTTTTCATTGTTTTCATTTGGGGACAGAGAGTTTTTGCTCAATGCAGTCTCCTCCCCATAGCTCCGCCAACATGCCCTTGTTCAACAACCACAATAGGCGACAATCAGTCGCTTAACCTTCCTGGAATATATTGCTATCAAGGCGGTGAAGCAGATGGAACAATCCAGTGGTTGCAAATCAATAATCCCGATGCAGTGGTTATTATTTGTGCAGATGTGGACTTAGATAGGGTGTTTATTAACTCCGGATGGATAGTTGTCGGGCCGGGAGTCACTGTGAATTACTCTAACCCATGGTCATCTGGGATAAATAATGGTGGAATAGTCAACTATGGAACCCTTAATCTCGGAAGCGTATTCTCGCTTAACCCAAGTGCCTATATCTTTAACTATGGGACACTGTCTGGGATTTCCCTCACTGCCACAAGAAACTCACAGATCATTATGGGTCCCGGTTCCTCCCTGTCCTTGAGCGACAAACTCTCCGTTCAAACCAATTGTGGTGTCTGTTTTGATGGAGCAGCACAGGTGTCAACAAATAATGTAGAGATTACGGGTGGGCTAAGCTCCGCATTATGCAATAGTACTAATGACCCTGCTTGCTTCTCAATCACTTCAACCTCTCCAAGCATTATCCTCAATAGCCCCATTATTTCAGATTCATCAATACAAATATGCGTTCCCAATAATACCATAAGAGACATATTGATTAATTCTGGTTATGTGGATGCTGCAAACGTTAGCGTGTGCGATTGCTCGGGGATTTTGCCCAATCCAACAATCTCTTTATCCTTACAAGAATTGGAAAACCACGTATATCTTAGATGGTCCTTTAACTTGCCCGAAGAAGTAGCGTTCTACACTGTCTGGCTATCTGCGGATGGTGCAAACTATAAGTTGCTTGACACTGTTCGTAATACAGAAATGTATACTGTCAAACCTCAAAATAAAACGACTTACTTTGTCTCTGCAACGTGGACAGGGCAAACCATTAAATCCAATTACGTTGTTTACACACCAGAAAACAAGCCGTCAGTTTATTTCTTCAATGACTTGCAAGTTGTGGAATGCTTGGAACCAGTCTGTGAAGTAACCTTAGTCGACCTTACCGGGCAAATCATCGGTAAATATAACATCCCCTATGGCATCCATCCATACAAATCCATCTGGAAACATATTCCCTCAGGACAATATATGGTTATAATTCAAAACAAAAGGATGCTCGTTAACGTGAAGTGAAATTTTATCGGGCTGACAACGATTGCATAGGAATAATGTTAGTCAACTACATTTGTAGTGTTTTCAATGTTTGGCTGTCCCTCACTGTGGTTTCTTTAGAGTACGATAGGTCACGAAGTTTTTAAGAGTTAAAACAGAATAACACAGAGTTTTTATTGAATTTTTAGTTCTCTTTAACACTCTGTGTCCTTTGAGCCTCACCCTGTGTCCATTGTGGTTTCCAAAAGAACTCTGTGTCCATTGTGTCATACTCTGTGTCCTCCGCGATTTTCAAAAAGACTTCGTGCGTTCACTGTGTTTAATAGAATTTGTGGTTCAAGTAGTTAACATGAAAATTGTCAGTGAATACAAATTTTCAATTCATATAACAAGGGGTGCGACGTAATATAGATGTTGTGGAATAGTTCTTAATTTTGTGTAAAACAAGCGATGATGAGAAAAGCAATGTTAGGCATTTGGGCTGCAATTTCCTTAACAACACTTGCTCAGGAGAAATACGTGAAACGAATCTTTGTGCTTAACGAAGGACATTATGACTACTGGACGGGTCAAACAGTGGTTCCCGTTACCGTGGGATACATAGACATGAACACAAGACAATATGTATCGTTTGATACCATTTGGGGTGCTCGGTTCGGTGTGGATATGGTTCTGGAAGATTCTTTTCTCTACGTTACAGCCGACACGTTCATTATTAAATATAATGTCAACACATTGGAGAGGGTTGCAGAAGCCCATGCCCTCGGCGTCAGGGGGCTTGCCATCAGCGGACAGAGGCTCTTTGTTTCAAGGGGCGAGCTGCCTTCCTTAGGTTGTTGTAACTCGTACCTGCAAGTCTATGATAAGAACACATTACAGTTCATTGAGGAAGCCGACACGTCAACATCGCCGTTGAAATGGCACAGCGATGATGTGCTTGTCCTTGGAGACTCGGTCTATGTAGCGGTGAACAATGGCTTTGTGTGGGGACACTATGTTGGCTACATAGCCGTTTTCCCCGTGTCAAACATTAACAATATGCGGTTGATTGACTTGGGTCCAGATGGGATTAATCCAGAAAACCTTATGACAGACGGGCAAAATGTTTATGCTTTCAATAATAAAGATTTCAGTACCAGCAGTGTGTCAACATATGCCCGTGTTGCGGGAACCGTTAATACCGTTGATTTAGGCTTGCCTTCTGGATGCACAGGGTCTGCCCTCGTAAATGAACAAATCTACTTCCAGCCCTATTACGCCGATTCCTCTTGGACAACTCGGGCAACCTTTATGCTCAGAACACCCACTACAAACCTCGGTGTTTTAGATACCCTACCACTCAATAAGACGTTCTATGAAATATCTCACGATACACTTAACGAATATCTTTGGTTGACTGAGACAGACTTCCAAAACTGGGGTATTGTGATTGCTTATAGAGTTTCTGACTATTCCTTCGTTGATGCCTTTGTTGTGGGAGTTTCACCGGGAGCTCTGGCTTTTGAATATGGCGAAAAAATAACTGTGGGTGTGGAACAGATAGATAACGACGAAATGGTTAGTATCACTCAACTGGACAACCGAACAGTTATGATTATAAACAATGGAGATGTTCCTATTGAACATATTGCCATTATGGATGTGGCAGGAAAGGTCATATACAATAATGTTACAGAGGGCAAACGAATCATCGTAAAAAGATTCCCATCGGTAGGAACATACCTTGTTTCCATTCAATTGTCCGATGGAACTAAACTAACCAAACAAGTATTAATACAGTAAGCATAAAAAAAAACAGGAAGTTTGGGAAAGAGAAGAAGGAAAGCAAGACCGAATTATAAGGATGATATTAAGTTTAAGTATCGGGTTAATGAAGAGATAAGGGTTCCACAGGTGCGTCTCGTCGGAGATAATATCCCTCGTCAAGGGATCTATCCCATTGAGGAAGCCCTGAGGATGGCTCGGGAAATGGAATTAGACCTTGTTGAAGTGGCACCTAACGCCGACCCGCCAGTATGCAGGATAATGGACTTTAACAAATTCATCTTTGAAAAGAAGAAGAAAGAGAAAGAACAGAAGAAGAAGACGCAGCAGACCGAAGTTAAGGAGATTCGGTTTACGCCCATGACCGACGACCACGACTTTGAATTTAAACTTCGTTATGCCCGCTCCTTCCTTGAAGATGGCGACAAAGTGAAAGCCTATGTCTTTTTCAAAGGACGCCAGATAGTTTTTAAGGACAGGGGCGAACAGGTCCTTCAAAGAATGATTGAAGAATTGAAAGACATTGCAACTGTGGAATCACCGCCCAAGATGGAAGGCAGGCGAATGATAATGATCTTAGCGCCCATTAAAACAAAGAAAGGCAAAACCAAAAAACAAAGTTTGGAAGAAAAACAAACAGAACAAACGGAACAATCAACACAAACCACTGAACAGCAACCATCAGAAAAATAGTTGAGTCCTAAAATTGAATAGTTATGGGAATGGCAAAGGAAATCACGGATGCAAACTTTGAAGAGGAAATCATCAAGTCAGGGAAACCAGCACTAATTGACTTCTGGGCAGTGTGGTGTGGACCATGCAGAATGATTGAACCAGTCGTTGAAGAATTGGCAGAGAAATACAAGGGCAAAGCCGTAGTTGGGAAAATGAATGTTGATGAGAACTACAATGTTCCTGTACAGTATGGAATCAGGGCTATCCCTACAATCCTTTTCTTTAAAAATGGAGAAGTTGTTGATCGGGTCGTTGGGGTAGTCCCCGGAGCAGTCCTTGAAGAGAAACTGAGGAAACTCATTGAAGAGAATTAATGCCACTTCTCACATTAGAAGACATTAGCCAAATAAAGAATGTTCAGGTAGTTGCCAGAACTATCGTAGCCGGGTTTATTACTGGTCTGCACAGGAGTCCATACCACGGATTCTCTATAACTTTTGCGGACCACAGACCCTATGAGCCAGGCGATGACCTCAGGCATCTGGATTGGAAACTACTTGCACGACTAAAAAAGAAATACACTCGGCGATTTGAGGAGGAAACCAATATGCGGGTCTTGATACTCCTTGATTCAAGCCCATCTATGCTATATCCAACTAATAACAATATGAAATTTAAATTTTCACTGTTTGGAGCCGCCGCATTAATGTATCTACTCAAATTGCAAAGAGATGCCTTTTCCCTTTATGTAATTGGTCAAGGCACTATGGACAAGCCTTCCATTAAGCCTGTTCATTATCGCCGAAACATGGGTCTTCTGGAACGATACATTGATGAACCGCCTAACTATGAGAGCGACATAATCACTGCCCTTGAAAAAGCCGCTTATTTTATGCCCAAACGTTCGCTAATTGTATTGTTTTCAGATATGCTTGATAAAAGACTATATGAGAATGACCAAGATTTTGTTGACAGACTGCAATCTGTACTGAAATTTCATCGTAGCAGACTTAATGATGTGCTCATATTTCACGTTTTTGATTCCCTCACAGAAAGAGGCTTAAAAGTTAGCAACACAAGTTGGGTCAAGTTGAAAGACGTTGAGATGCCCTCTCTTCAAGAAGAAGTTTCCATTAAAGAAATAGCCAGCGAATATACTAAGGCATTTGACAAATGGCAAAAAATAGTTGAGGAATCGTGTTTGCAAGGCGGGGGGGACTACGCCCTGGTGGATATACGGGAACCTTTCGCTGCCATATTGCTTAAATTCCTTGCCAGACGCGCTAAAATGGTGTCATGATTGCCTTTGCTCCAGCCAAGATAAATATCGGTTTGTATATAGTGGACAAGAGACCAGACGAATACCACGATATTGTTACATGCATGGTTCCGGTTCAGTGGTTTGACGTTGTGGAAATTGTAAAAGCAGACCGTCAAAAATCAAAATTTTGTGTATATGGAGACTTCAAGCATGAGGTCCCGCTTGAAAACAATACAATTTCTCAAACATTGGAGATTTTAAAAGAGAAGTTTGAAATTGATGATGTTGAGATTCATTTGTTGAAGCAGATTCCATCGGGTTCTGGACTGGGCAGTGCCTCCTCCGACGCCGCAGCAACAATTAACCTCGTGGACAAATTATTCAATTTAGGACAATCCGTCTCTGAAAAACAATTATTAGCGTCCCGAATAGGGTCGGACGTCCCATTCTTTATTGAAGGGAACCCTGCAATTGCTTCCGGCAGAGGAGAAGAATTGGAGCCAGTGGAGTTGCCGTGGTTAAAAGATTATTTCGCAATTATTGTTGTTCCAGAAGAAAGGCTTAACACAGCAGAGATGTATAGCAGAATAAACCGTTTTCTTAGCCCGCCAGAGAACTTTAAAGTGCTTTTAAGACAGGGACCACGGCACTGGAAAAGCCGAATTATCAATCAATTTGAGCCTATAGCAGAATCCATCTATCCGCATTTCGCTCAAATAAAAAAGATATTATATAACGCAGGAGCAGAATATGTATCCCTTAGCGGCTCAGGAAGTGCTTATTATGGACTTTTTCATAAATCCGAGAACAGCAAAATAAATTATATTTTAAATTTGGTCTCAAAATTTATTAAAGTCAGAATAATAAAAGGTATTTCTTTTAACCTGTATTAAATTTTTAGTGAAAAGTTGTGAGATAATAAGGGAAAGTCCGTAACTTTGCAATAAAGGAGGCGATGAGGTTTTATTCAAAATCTTCTGTCATGAGGGGGATGGGCATAGCATTGTTGTTGGCATGGACCACATTGAACATTCAATCTCAAACAGTTTATTTCGCAGAAACATTCACTACAGTTATTCCCGGAACTATCCCACCAGGATGGCAATTGAGGGATGGTGGCATCATTGACTTGCAACCACCTCTACAACCTGATTCAACGTGGACAATCATTACAGATTTCAACGGCAATAACCTTGGTCAAGGAAAATTCCTTTTTATTCAAGGAAATCCCACAATAGGGCAAAAAGATACCCTTGAAACGCCCTCAATAACTATATTGCCTGGATCCCTAAGAGGAGACCTTTATTTAGGAATACTTACTTTTTACAATTACAACCAAGATGACACGGGCTATGTGCAGGTGTGGGATGCCAACTCATCTTCATGGGTAACCACTAGAATCTATACTGGTTCATCATTTGGGTCATGGGCAAATCCTCTCTGGGATACAATCAACATAACTCAATATGCAAGCACACAATTAAAAGTTAGATTCATCTGGCATGAACAAGGGAATTTATTTTGGGCAATTGACTCAGTGATAGTATTCTCTGTTTGTGCACCTGTTACGACAGTCTATGCTTCGTGGATTTCTGTCGGAGATGTTGTGGTTTCCTATTCGCCTTCTTCTTATGATTCAGTCAAGGTAGAATATGGACATTCTGGATTTTCACTTGGCACAGGAACAGTGGTAACTTTTGTTCCCGGGATTTCGCCAGATACTATTACTGGCTTAAACCCAAGCAATGATTATGACTTTTATGTTTGGGGCTACTGTGGTTCCGATGCTTCCATTGATACTGCTTTTACTTCTCTCTGTGCTTTGGCTTCACTGCCCTATTCCGAAACATTTAATAATGCTACCAATTTTAATAGGTGTTGGGATGTTGATGGTGTGGCATACATAGACAATGCGACGGCAACCTGCGGTAGCGTTTCGGGCAGTTTTCTTACTCTGTGGGGTGATGCACAGACCTATGTGGAAAGCCCTTCAATTGATGTGGGTACTACAGGAGGATTTGTAATATCCTACTATTACAGAGGAGGAAATGGGTCCTGTGGCGACAGACCCGAAGCAGGAGACAAAATAGCAATCCAATACTGGGACGGCTCAACATGGCAAGACATAGTGGTTTATGATGGAGCTGATGCACCCATCCAATGGGCAAGGCAAGAATTGGCGGTATGCCTGCCGGCCGGAGTATCTATAACAAGAATCCGTATAAAAGTTCTTAGTGGGGGTGGGCCAACGCTTGATTCTTGGCATTTTGATAATTTAAATTTAACCCCTTTGCCAGCCCAACCAGAAGTCAATATAATTGACATAGAACGAATAGCAAATACTAATTGCGGGGTTGGGACAAATGATACAATCAAAGTTTCAATTGTTAACTTCTCTCAGGAGCCTGTTGACACCCTGGTTATTGGATATAGAGTCGGCACTACGTATTACATAGATACTATTTCTTATGTTGCTTCGGGTGGGTTTGGTGCTTGCCCGAATGTATCAGCAGTTGGTGTAATAGACTTGCCATTTAGTATCACGGGCTCTGGGTTATATGAACTTAGAATTTTTGCTCATGATTTGAATAATGACTTAAGTCCGGCAGATACTATATCCTTCTATGTAATGGTCGGTGAACGATGGTTGTATGCAGACATCCATACTGGTTCTTATGGGAGTGATGTCTTTTGGAAATTGTATTATTCCCCAACAAACTATCTTGTGGCAAGCAGTTCGCCCGGCACATATGCTTCAAATTCTACTTATACAGAGGCTTTCTGTGTTATTGATGGTTCCTACAGGTTTGAAGCGTGGGATAGGACTGGCGACGGATGGACAAATGGCGGATATGATATATACATGCTAACTGTTTGTGGAGATACTGTGTTACTTGCCGACAATGGAGGTCAGAGCCCAGACAATGGGTCATGTTGCGGTGAAGAAATAGAAGTTTCCGAGACCTTCACAGTGTTCAACCCTGAACTGAATAATCCAGATATTGAGGCAGTAGCACTACTATCTCCCGACACTTTCTATCTATGTGGCGAAGCATTGCAAGATTCTATATGGCTTGTTATACGAAACACGACATATTTAATTATTGACACTGTCTACATCGGCTTTAATGACGGAATAAACTCCTCAAGTGCAATAATAGACTATGGTTCTGTAGGGGGAATGCAGCCATGTCAAACAGATACAGTATACGTCGGCTATACATATGTCCCCAATGGCACTGGTACCTTGCAAGTGTGGGCACGAGCTAAAAATGATGCTAGCCCAACAAACGATGTGATAGTAAAACCATATACCATAAGTGACAGATGGGTCTTTGTGGAAATTAATACAGGTTCCTATGGCAATGAAGTGTTTTGGAAAGTATATCACATGCCCTATAACACATTAGTTGCCTCATCTTCACCTGGAACATACACAGACAACAGCATATACGTAGATTCATTCTGTGTTTTTGATGGAGATACATACCGATTTGAAGCGTGGGATTCATATGGTGATGGGTGGAGCGGCGGTACCTACTCCGTTTATACTGTTGCTTGTGTTAATGATACATTAGTGTTTATTAATAATAATGGGCAGTCGCCTGATAATGGAACCTGTTGTGGACAGGAAATAGAAGTCTCAGAAACATTCGTGATTAATATGTCAAACGTATCTTTTAGGGAATTCATAGAACCAAATCCATATGCCGCTAATTGTGTAGGCAAACCAGTTGAGCTTTCATTTATTCTTGTTAACTTCACCGACGCTATTCAAACAGCAGACGTTAACCTCCTTTTGAGACCCATCAGTGCCCCTGCCCCCAAAGATACTACATTATTAGGACTATCCTTAAATGTTTGCCACGATACAATAACTATTAATCTCCATGATGTATTTAATGGGACATATGAAGTAGTCGGAACAGTCTCCTCTTCAGTGGATGCATATGCCTATGACAATACGAAAATAGCAGATTCAATTATTGTTAAAGACTCGGTTCCAGATGTTGACTTGCCACTCTTTATCGATGTGTGCTCAAAAGACCTCCCTGTTGTCTTAGATGTGTCGCTACCCCCAGAATTCTTACCTGCTACATATACGTGGAACACAGGAGACACAACACCCATAATAGTAATAAATAGTCCTTCCTTCGTGGAAGTGGAAATAGCCTATGGTAATGGATGCATTATTAGAGAATCCTCCTACATAACAGTCAACCCCACACCATCAGTTGTGATTAATGCTCCACCAGTGATGGTAAAGGACAGTATATATGAAGTTTCCGCAACTGCCTCAGGAGGCTCTCATCGATCCTATCAATGGTTCTGGCAGGGACAGCTAATTGACACTACCCCCACTATCCAAATTAAGCCAACACAATTAGGCTCAGATACATTAATCCTTATAGTTGCTAATGAGTTTGGGTGCCTAGACACAACCTATCATGTTCTCAACATTGTCCTATCAACTTCCACTGTCCAGCAATTGCCCATTAGAATCTGGCAGGGTGGTACTAACATGCTTATCATTCAAACGACAAAAGTGATTGAAAAAATAACTGTTTCGGATATGAGAGGCAAAGTCCTTTGGAAAACATATCTTAGTAAGACAGGAACATTTTCTGTTGACTTGCCTAACCTGCCCAATGGAGTCTATTTGATTAGTTTGACCACATTAAATAAGAACACTATTACGACAAAGTTAGCAATTTCCTCAAATTAATCATTTGGGAGTTTGAATAAAATGTTGTAAATTTGTAAACATTAAATCCAGCAGGCATGAGGAACACAATTACCTTGGCGGGGGCGCTACTCATCGCATCGCACATGAATGCCCAGCAAATAGGAATCGGGACCACTACACCTCATCCCAGCGCAGCTCTTGAAATCAATTCAGCCAATCAAGGCATTCTGATTCCAAGGGTTGCCCTCCAAGGCCCCAAAGATTCCCTGACAATACCTTCCCCAGCAGTGTCCCTACTTGTTTATAATACAGGGACTCCAGGTTTAGAAGCAGGATACTACTATTGGAACGGTAACACCTGGAACAAACTAGTTACATATGCCGGAGGAAGTGGTAGCATGCCATCAGATAGCGATTGGGTAATCTCAGGACAACACATGTATAGCTCTTTATCCGGAAACGTAGGTATCGGTACTACAAACCCAGTGTTCAAACTTGATGTGAATGGGCAAGGCCGTTTCGTCGGCAAACTAACAATTGGTAACTACACTTTGCCTAATGTGGACGGTCCGGCGGGAACAGTGCTTACCACAGACGGAAACGGCGTCGTCACCTGGCAGGAAGCTCAAATAAATGCTCAAGCCCCCCTTGTTGGCGTCGGCACATCAACCAACCCTCTCAGAATTCAAAATGGAACCTCTAATGGAGATGTTTTAATGTGGAATGGTTCTAATTGGATTATCACCAAACCAGGTCCCGCCTCAGGATTGACACCACTTTGCGGGAGCCCAGCAGTTAACTACGTCCAAAAATGGACAGGCAATAGCGTTTGCAATAGCCAGATCTATGATAACGGAACAAATATAGGTATCGGCACGGCAACCCCAGCACAAAAATTGCATGTTGCGGGAAATGTTAGAGTAGATGGCAACCTTTACGTCTATGGTCCCACACAACTATCACCGGCTATCGGTCCAGGGGGATGGAATAGCTTTGACTGGCAACAAACATCAATGTGTCCAAACAATATGGTAGCAGTAGGATTGGTATTGCGATTTGACAGGATAGGTAACGGGGATAAGGACTACCACAAGTTTAGGTTGGTTTGTAGATAAAAAATAGGTTTCACAGGGAATTCTTTGAAAATATTTTACCAATTCGGCTTGGGATGTCCATCTTCCCCCAATACATAGAACTGAGTGTCCCCGCCAGTTATCATCTTCGTTATAAAGACTATTTGCCCTGTGTGGTAAGCAAAGTGTTCAATTGCATGATATATGGCTTCCAAACCTGTTACCTCAAAGCCCTGCACTTGCAGATGTTCGCAAAGAATGTTTTCGTCAAGGCTTTCCAGTGTTTTAATCGCTTCTGAGATGGTTTCATCAATGGCATTCCACAGGTCCTCAAGAGATTCTTCTGTGTTGAGGAATTCCTTTTCCCTTTCCCTGTGGAACGGCACATTCCCAAGGGCAGACACCACCCACTGACGCAAGTTCCCACGCAAATGTTTCAATAGCACGCCTATTGAATTAACATTTTCAGAAGGACCCCACCAAAGTCTGTCTTCAGGAAGCAAATCAAGAACCCTTTTTAACCATGAGCGATATTGCCTTAGCAATTCAGCAGACCGAATAAGGAAAAGTTTCCTGCCAGAGCATTTTTCCGTCGTCATTTTTCCCATTGTTTGCTTTGTAGCAAATATAGTTTTTAGGTCACAGAGTCACCTGAGTTAAAACAGAGTTCCACAGAGTTTTTTAGTCTATTGCCACTTTTAATACTCTGTGTCCACTGTGCGATACACTGTGTCCTCCGTGGTTTAAGAAACTGTACCCCCTGCGTTTTACTCTGCGTCCACCGTGGTTGGTTCTCTTTCAAGTGCTTGATAGATAAGACAATGAACGTTCGTCCTGATGCTTAGTTGGTTAAAAAGTCCATTTTCCATGGATGGGTATGTCCTGTTTGCAAGCAATACGTATATGATCTGATTTTCCGGGTCTGCCCACACAGCCGTTCCAGTGAATCCAAGATGACCGAAAGTGGATTTGGGCACTTCAGTGCACGTGGGCGACCGCTTCGGATTCTTAAAATCTGGCTTATCAAACCCTATGCCCCGCCTGTATTTAGCAGTTGCTTTGCTTGTGAATTCCTTTATTGTTTCAGATTTAAGAAAAGTTTTGCCAGCATAAGAACCACCATTGATAAGCATTTGCATTAGTTCCGCCAATGGATATGGAGTGGCAAATAATCCAGCGTGTCCGGCAACACCGCCCATCAAAGCAGCACCCGGATCGTGAACTTTTCCCCAGATGATCTCATTCCTGAAATATGTGTCCACCTCAGTGGGAGCAATCCGGATTTTAGGATATTTTTCCAGCGGGTTGTAGGTTATATCCCTTAAACCCATTGGATAGTAAAACGTTTTGTATACAAAGGAATCAAGTGTTGTGTGAGTCGTTTTTTCAATTATTCTTTGCAAAATGTAGAATCCCAAATCGCTATATCTGTACTTCCCACGTCGTCGCAAAGGTTCTTGCATAATCCAGTTCCACACTGAATCCTTGATGTCCACCGAGGCAACCAGCGTGCCACTAATCGGAACGCAAAAGAACGAATCCGCTTCTTCTGAACTGCATAAATACATTTCCAGAGAATCAGGAGTTATTTTCTTGAAAAATGGAATCCATGCTTTCAAGCCCGCCGTGTGAGTTAAAATCTCTCTTATCGTTATGTCACCTATTTCACTGTCTTTTAGTTCGGGAAGATACCACTTGATTGGAACATCAAGCCTTAGTTTGCCTTCGTCAACCAGTTTCATTACAACGAGTGTAGTGGCGGCAATCTTTGTTATTGATGCAAGGTCGTAAAGAGTGTTGTGTGAAACAGGAATCAGGCTATCATAAGTTAAGTAGCCATACGCTTTGTCATACACAATCAGATTGTTTTTAACGACGAGTAGGCGAGCCCCCGGCATAGCACCCTGCCTGATGCCCAAATTAATAAATGCATCAATGCTATCAAAAACCCTTCTGTTAAACCCCACTTCTTCAAGGAGACCAAATCCCAGCCTTACAGGATGCTTTTTTATGCCATGTCCAACCTTCCACTTGCCCACTTCAAATGGCAACACGCCATAGAATCCCCGAGACCCAAACAAGGCTTGAATGGATATGTCCTGATAGTCCCTGTCCTGTTGATAGGAAACAACTATCGCAGGAGCATCTTTAACAAACGGTATGAAATAAGGGCTTGTGAAAAGAACTGTCCCGCCGGAAATTTTCGCTAATTCACCGAGTTTATTGATTTGCAAGGAGTCCAAGCCAAAGTTTCGTTTGGCATTTAGCGAAGGAGGAAAGAGAAGAAGCCAAGTGTTCCTGTCAACGTCTTTTATAGCAGGCAAATCATCCCATCGGTAAATTTTTATGTTTTCTTGATTATAGAGCCTAAGCGTCTTAATGGCTTGCATAGGCAAACCGTTGGTAATAATAATCCATTTATATTGTTTGGCAGGAGAGAGAGGCAATGCTTTTAAGGAATCTTTAACAAGGGTTTGAGCGTGGGAAATAGCCTTCCTGACTAAGGCTTTCCACTTTAGTGAACCAAACGCTTTCTTTATTGAATCAAGAGACGCAGGAGTGAACCGATTGGCTTGTTTCCATGATATAACTTCTGAGAGCCGAGCATCAATAACTTTTTCAGAGAGATTGCCTTTCTGAACAACCTGTTCAATGTGTGAGACCATAGCATCCACATTAGGCGGAAACAGAAGAATTGTTGCCCCCGCCTTCAAGGCTAACTCACCTGTTGCAGCACCCCACCCTTCCACCGCTTTCATATTCAGTGCATCTGTGAACACAATTCCTTTATACCCCATTTGCTTCCTTAAAATTCGCCATATTGCCACCGGAGAAAGGGAGGCGGGAAATTTAGTTATCCCAAGGGATGGGACAATAATGTGAGCAACCATCACACCGGGAGAATACTTAAGCAATTTTTTATACGGCAACAAATGAATCTGTTCCATTTCAGTGGCGGAAGCGGTTACCACAGGAAGAAAAACATGGGAATCCTGATGCGTGTCGCCGTGCCCGGGAAAATGCTTTAATGTGAAAGATATTCCTGCTTGCTTCATCCCTTGCATGAAAGCAAAAGCCTGTCTAACAACCCGATTCGGGTCTGAACTGAACGCCCGCCAATGAATGACCGGATTCTCTGGATTAGTGTTCACGTCAACAACAGGAGCGAAATTCCAGCCAATCCCCATCATTCTGACCTGCAAGCCTGTCCAATAACCCAGTTCCCTGACTATGGAAGTGTCTTGAATGGCACCGAGAGTCATAGCATAGGGAATGGAAGGACCATCTTTAAATCGCATTGATAAGCCCCATTCGGCATCAATAGCAACCATTAAAGGATAACGAGCATATTTCCTTATTGTGTCCAAGGCATGATAAGCCTGTTCAACAGTTCCCTGCATAACAATCACACCGCCAATGTTATAATCCCTAATCAGACGCCCCACTTTCTTCCAATGAGTGGGACCACGCCGTGGATAGAGAGGAACCATTATTAGTTGACCTATCTTTTCCCGCAGGGTCCAAGAGGGAATTTCCTGCCCGTGAGACACATTGTTCCAAAATATCGTTAATATAACCAGAAGGCTAAAAATCTTCATCATGCTTTTTGATTTAGGTAAACGCAGGGAACGCCAATTCAGGTTTTCCACTGAGAGACCAGCATCCGGCAAACGATTTGATTTTCATCGCCACAGGCGTTTTGGAAAGGTTAGTTGGACCCGCATAATCATTATGGCAGTTATCCTGTTGGCTCTCATAATGTTCGTCTTTTTCAGTGGTTAAGGTAATAAATCCCGATTGCAAGGAGTGCCCCCAAAAGCAAGATAGCCATTTGCTTCCAACCAATGTTGTGATGACTTATTTGCTCATGAACCATCGTGCTGCCAATGTATAGCAAACTGCCCAGAGCAACAAATTCAAACCATTTGAGCAAGTGTTCCGAAACTATGTAGTATCCAAGGAATGCCCCGACAGGAGCCGTCAACAGGAAAATGAGTCCCCAGATAATGAAAGCCTGCTTCTTCCGCCTTCCAACAATGAATCCAAAGACCATAGAGGCAGGCAACCGATGCAGGATAATAGACGAAATGATGGGATTATACCAAGTGGAGTATTCATAGAGTCGGGATATGGGCATTGCTTCCACCAAAGCGTGCATCACAAGTCCAATCATAAAGTAAGTGCCATATTTAATCGGAACGTCCGTGATGTGTCCGTGCTCAACGCCACCAGTGAGTTGCTCAATAGTAATCTGAAGGAATATGCCGACTAATAAGCCCCATCCAACCATCTCACTATGCCCATCATGCCATTGATGATTGAAGTGCAACACAACAGAGGCAAGGATGAAACTGCCTGCTACGGTTAACAACGGTTCATAGAACCTGCGGAATAATGAACTGAGAAAAATACCTATTACAAGCCCAATAGCAGAAACCAAAACTATTATAGCAATAGCAATTGTGCTATCTGTGCCCATAGCCCCAATTTAAATACAAGTTTATCACATATTTTGCTATTCTGAACATGACAAAAGCAATAAGGAATCCAAGGAGGAAGCCAACCAAGACATCTGAAAAGAAATGCACGCCTACATAAACCTGCATGATGCCTATTGAAATAGCCCATAGGTAAAGCAACACAGATGCCCACTTTGGCAGGTAGTGTGAAAGGACATAAGCCAGAGCGACGTGGTTAGTGGCATGAGCAGATGGAAACGAATATCCCGCACCACACGGGACAAGAACATGGATGTGTTGGACAAGCCAGTCCACATGGCAGGGTCTGAGCCGTTGAAACACGGGTTTTAGAACCTGAGCAGAGATGAAATCACTGACGCCAACAACAATGAGCGAGATAATGAGGGCTTCAACACCTTTCCAAATCCCATACCTACGGGAAATCCACACAAGCAGAAACACATACAACGGAATCCAAAATAACTTATGTCGCCAGAAAGGAGCAATAAAAGACAGGTCAGGCATCACTTCGTGAAAAAACATTATAGCCTTTATGTCCAAGAAATCAATGTATTTATATAACATCTTGCTTGATTAGAGAATTAACTGACTTAACGAGCCATGGCAAAACCTTGGTTATGAAGGAAGGACCGTGATGGGCAATATAATCCGTTTCCACAGGAGTTATTATTATTCTGCGGTTCCTGACCGCTTCCAACTCACCAAGACCCCTTTTCTCAAACAAGGACACCACTTCTTCAACAGTCCTGTTCTTTTTGCTAAACATTTTGGGTTCGTAAATAATAATGTCAGGATTGCTTTCAATAATTTCCTTCGGTTCAGGCATTAGCCATTCAACTGGCTTGTTCCCGAATATGCTTCTTAATCCCACAAACTCAAGGGCATCGGTAATGTAACTATACATCCCGAAAGAAACCGGACCACCAAGATCTATTCCCAGATACACAGATGTGGGCTTTGCTACAGGCTCTATTGATGCAACGTGTTTTAATAAATTCTTTTGCAATGTCCGAGCATTCTGAACATATCCAGCCACTATGCCCGCTTCAGTGCAAAAACTGATTATATGTGAAATGGTTGGAGGCAATGGAATGGCATAAACCGGATATTCTTTTGCTAACTCAAGAGCCATCTGACGTTGATAGCCAGTGGTTGTAAAGATGAGGTCCGGATTTAATTCCTTGAGCAATTTGTGTTTTATCTTATTATAACTTCCAACATGAGGTTTCTTAAATGCTTCCGGAGGATGGACACAGAACGTGCTGACACCCACAACCTTGTCGCCAAGACCCATCTCAAACAGGGCTTCGGTTACCGCTGGACTCAGACTAACAATCCGTTGGCAATTTTCAGGCAGGTTCAGTTCAGTGCCCAGAACTTCACAGAAAACTTTTCTCATGCTTGAATAATGAATATTGTCGGGTATTTAAGCACTTGGTCAACGTTCTTATACCACCATCTGACCGGAGCAGTGTATAGGAATTCGTTTGGCGTAGTGAGAGCCTGAGCAACACAAATTTGAGTATTTGGATGGAGGGTTTTAACCATTAGCCTGAAGGTTTGTGGAGTCCTGTAGGGAGTTTCCATAAAGATTTGAGACTGGTTATACTTTCTGCTTATGGATTCTATTCTCAGGAGCCATTGCCTTATGTTGCGTTGTGGAATGTATCCGTGAACAGTGAAGTTTTGACCGTTCAGACCGCTTCCAGCCAATGCCAGAAACACGCTACTGGGTCCAATGAGAACTTTTACCGGGAAGTCTTCTCTGTGTGCCTGCCTGACTATCGGATAGCCCGGGTCCAGAATGGTTGGATAGCCCGCATCACTCAACAATCCAAGGGAGTGCCCTTCCCTCAAAGGAACTAAAAATGGTCTAACGTCTATATTGAAAATGTTCCTGGGCATCTGGGATATGACTATTTGCGAGCGTTGCTCAACAGGAAAAATCTGGCTCAGAAATTTCCAAGCCTGTCGCTGATTCTCAACTACAAAATATCTCAACGACTTAACTATCTCAATCCCCTCTGGAGTTAATGAGTTTTCCACTGTTCCACCTATCGGCGTAGGGATAACATAAAGCGTTGGCTCGCTCATCCATCTGATTTGACACTATCAACAGTTAAAATGACGTATCGTGTTCCGGCAAGAATAGCCAGATAATACGCAATTAGCCATCCAACAATTGGAATCGCAGAAATAAAAAAGACTATTAAACCAATCATTGACAGTCCAAACTTGTGTTGACGGGCATACGTAACACGTTGTCTGACCGAATACCGCCGTCTCTCAAGAGCATAGTCAACCATACTCATGCCAAGAAAATAGCCTTGGATGATTAATAAAAGGATTCCTGTTATTGGACTAACAATCGGGAAAATAAGCCCCAGAATCCATAAGCCAACAATCCATAGAATCTCTAAAATGGTATTTCTTATTGCAAGAACAATACCTCTGATGACGTCCTGCACGAATTCGTGGAATCGGAAAGGATATTCTTTTCCTGTCCATCGGCTATCTGCCTTCTCTGAGAACCAAGCGAAGAACGGAGCCAGAATAATCAATGCAATGTTCTTGTAAAAGAAGACACCGGTAGTTAGCCCAATGAGAAGTTTTATCAAATAAAACAAAAACGCCCATTTCCCTAAGTCCAAGCCCATCCACTCAAGGACAGTGCTTATGAACCATCCTGCAACAACCGCCGCTAGCCAAACTGAGGAGGCAAGGGCAATTATTGTGCTAATGGCTGGAATGATCATCCACACCCACCAACCATACTTGAAACTGTCTGATAGGGCATCTTTGAAAGACCTGAGAACCAATTCTATTTGCTGCACGGGAGAAACAAGCATTCGTCAACCATTTTTAATGTGTATGCTCTGGGTTTACCTATAAAAAACATTTTTAGGAGTTTCCAGTTCCTTTCAAAGACTGGAGAGTTCCGATATTGTTCAAGGTCTTCTTCGGAATCCCAAACACTATAAGTTATTATGTGTTCTGGCGATCCCGTGTCTTCAAACAAGCCGACATAATGGCAACCCTTGAATTGCCTGACTGACCCTTTGATTTCTTTGAAGGTCCTTATTACCTCTTGTTTTCTGGATGGGTCAATATACATTTCAACAATCCGTACAATCATAAAACCCTAATTTTCTGGAATGGATAGGAATGGAGTTGCTTGTTTTGTTTGGTCGCTCATGAGACTTATTTTAATCTGCACGTATTCATTCACATTAAGCATTTCTGCAAGGTTCCCATTTACTATCCCACAGGACAAATAGCCCATCTCATCTCTGAAAACAATATGTTTGCCGGGAACCTCATTAAAAGGATAGGAGGGATAGACATCAACAAACTCAAATGAAAAAAGTGTTACGTTCCTGCGGACAAAACTCAAATCTTTCGGAGCCAACACGGAAAACATACTGAATCGTTCCAAGTTGTTAACATTTGTTATAACATTACCAGACGAATCAATGTGAATTATAGTGGCAAGAATATGTTTTGATGTTTCATCAACAACCGGTTCAGGAAAAAACGCCTCTATTATGTGCCCTTCCTTAGACTCACTAAGCATTTCTTCTAAACGCCCGGTTTGTAGCAAAGCAGGAATTGGAGAATCAAACACACTAATTGATTCAGGCTGCCAATGGGAATTGTCTTGGATCATGGTTATTATTCCGTTGTTGGGAGCAATAATTATTTTGCCATTGTGATGAGCCACGACAGTGGAAGCAGTCAAATGATTAAGCACTATGAACAATGTGTTCCGAGGAAAGCGTGATATTGAGTATTTGAGGACATAAGCAGTAGATCGAATAAGATCTTTTGAGAGTCCATTTAAAACCACAGGACTATACCCTTGATTAAGCAAAGAAGATATAACAGATAAGAATATAGTGTCCCTTGCATCATAGGAAGTTATGACTACTGCCAAGGAACTATTAACCATAGGTTACTATTTATAATGTAGAGTAAAATTACGACACAGAATAAATGGCAACGGAGAAAAAAAAGAACGAGGGTAAAAGTCAGATAGTCATATCTTTTGAGGATGTTGACCCAATAGAGGTTTTGGGGGTTCACAACACACGGCTGGCATTAATACAAAACGCTTTCCCGAATATTAAAATTGTTTCCAGGGGAAACAAGATCAAAATTTCTGGGAGCAAAGAAGAGGTTCGTAAATTGAGAAGTAGGATAGAAAAGATCCTTGACCACATCAGACGATATGGATACATTACCGATAATGTGATGCGTGGGTTATTGAGCCGTTCAGAGGGAATTGAAGAAATAATAAATCCCTACGGGGAGGACGTGTTGGTTGTTGGTCCCGGCGGACACGTTGTGAAACCCAGAACAGAGAATCAGAGGCGTATAGTAGAGGCAGTTGAGGACAATGATATAGTGTTTGCCATCGGACCAGCTGGAACAGGAAAGACGTACACCGCCGTTGCTCTGGCAGTTAGAGCCCTTCAAAACAAGCAAGTTAAGAGAATCATACTGACTAGACCGGCTGTGGAAGCCGGCGAAAGCCTTGGATACCTGCCCGGAACACTGGAAGAAAAAGTTGAGCCATACCTCAGACCTTTATATGACGCTCTCTTTGATATGCTGCCCGCAGAAAAAGTAAATGTCTATATAGAACAACGAGTTATCGAGATAGCACCGCTGGCATATATGCGAGGCAGAACCCTTGATAAAGCGTTCATCATCCTTGACGAAGCACAGAACGCCACACTGCCTCAATTGAAAATGTTCCTTACACGGCTTGGTCCAGAAGCCAAAACAATCATAACAGGAGACCTGACTCAGGTTGACCTCCCGCAAAAACACACTTCCGGATTAGCTACAACTATTAGAATCTTGAAAGACATTGAGGGCATAGATGTGGTCTACTTAGACCGAAGCGATGTTATCAGGCATCCACTGGTCGGAAAAATAATTAGGGCTTTTGAATCTCTTGAAGAACAGGAAAAAAATGTTGAAAATGCCCAAAAACACGAGAAAGATAAAAAAAGGGATGAAAAAGGGGAACCGAATTAATGGTCAAATACATTTTGTTTGTATGGCGTAATTTTGCAATGTGCAATAAAAGATATGGCTAAGCAAAAAGGGATACTGGTTGACGGGGAAGTAACGGAAGCACTCTCTAACGCTATGTTTCGCGTTAAATTGGATAATGGGCATTTGGTAACTGCTCATGTGTCGGGCAAGATGAGGGTCCGATTCATCAGGATTTTGCCCGGAGACCGCGTTCAAGTTGAATTATCACCATACGACCTGACAAGGGGACGAATCGTGTACCGCTACGGACCAGCTAAAAAACCAAATCAAAGTAGTTCATAAAAACACAGAAAGATGAAAGTGAGAGCATCGGTTAAACCAAGGACATCAGATTGCAAAGTGGTTAGAAGGAAAGGACGGGTTTACATTATTAACAAGAAAAACCCTAAATACAAACAACGACAAGGATAAAAATTAAGCGAGAATGCCACGGATAGCAGGAGTTGACCTGGCACCCAATAAACACGGATTCATAGCCCTTAGACAGATATTTGGCATAGGAAGGGCAAGTGCTAAAGACATTTTAATAAAAGCAGGAGTGCCATTAGACAAGAAGGTCAAGGATTGGACAGACGAAGAAATCACCAGAATCAGATATGTCATCAACACGCAGTATAAGGTTGAGGGATCCCTGAGAGCCGAAATCAGAATGAACATTAAACGATTGATGGACATAGGTTGCTATAGAGGATTGAGGCACAGGAAAGGGTTGCCCGTCAGAGGACAGAAAACCCGTAAGAACGCCAGAACACGAAAAGGAAAAAGAAAAACAGTTCCCGGCAAAAAGAAAGCCACTAAATAATTGAGGCATGGCAAGACGAAGAACAACAAGCAGAAAGAAGAAAAAGGTCAGAATAGAGCCTTTGGCAGTAGTGCATATTCAGTCAACCTTCAATAATACAATCGTAACATTTGCAAATAAAGACGGAGATATTATTTGTTGGTCAAGTGGCGGAAAAATAGGTTATAAGGGAACAAAGAAAAGCACACCCTATGCCGCCACCCTCGCCGCTCAGGAAGCAGGCAGAGAAGCCTATGACTTGGGGGTCAGAAAGGTTGAAATAAGAGTTAAAGGGGTTGGACCAGGCAGGGAAGCCGCCATTCGTGGAATAGCCGCCACAGGATTGGAAATAGTTAAAATCGCAGACGTTACACCAATTCCTCATAACGGTTGCAGACCGCCAAAGCCAAGAAGAGTTTAAGCCTTATTGTTATTTAAAATTTAAAGGAAAAATGGCAAGATACATAGGACCCAAGGTTAGATTGATGAGAAGGTTCGGAGAACCCATCTTCGGGGCAACACCTAAAACAAAATACTTAGAAAGAAGACCCTATCCGCCAGGACAACACGGCAGATTACGAAAAAGAAGAGTCAAAAGTGAATATGGTCGTCAGCTGGAAGAAAAACAAAAATTAAAGTTTACGTATGGGGTCTCGGAAAAACAACTCAAACGATACTATAATGAAGCATCCAGAAGACATGGAGTAACAGGCGAAATTATGTTGCAACTGTTGGAATCCAGATTGGATAATGTTGTCTATAGGTTGGGATTGGCACCGAGCCGTGCCGCCGCAAGACAAATGATTAGCCACAAGCACATCACTGTTAACGGCAAGGTCGTTAATATCCCGTCTTATCTAGTTGAACCGGGAGACATAATCGGAGTGAGAAAAAAATCTCAAAACTTGAAAATCATTCAAGAATCTGCCGCTGTCAAAACAGGCAGAACCCATTACGAATGGTTAGAATGGGATAATAATACTCTTAGTGGCGTCTTCAGGGACTACCCGGAACGGGAGGAAATTCCTGAGAATGTGAATGAGCACCTTATCGTTGAGTGGTATTCCAAGCGATAATTACTAAACATTTTACAAAAAATCAGAACAATGGGATTGGATAATTTGTTAACATTTGTTAAGCCTGAGGAAATAAAAATTGAAAAGGACAGTGATCGGAAAGGTCGCTTAATAATGTCACCACTAGAAAGGGGATACGGAATCACAATAGGGAATGCTTTGAGGCGAGTCCTGTTGTCTTCGTTGGAAGGATATGCTGTTGTAATGGTCAGGATAGACGGAGTGCTTCACGAATTTAGCACTATTCCTGGAGTTATGGAAGATGTGTCAGAAATTGTCTTAAACCTCAAGCAAGTTAGGTTTAAATATCTTGGAAGCGATCCCATAGAAAAGGCTAAAATTAAAATTGAGATTTCAGGACAAGAAATTTTTAAGGCAGGGGATATTGAAAAGTTCACACCTGAATTTGAAATCACTAATAAAGATTTGGTTATATGTCATATGGAACCATCTGTCAAGTTAAATATGGAATTGTTTGTTTACAGGGGAAGAGGCTATCTGCCACAAGAAGAAATCCTTGATATGGAACTGGAAACGGGAATTATTCCTATTGATGCCATCTTCTCGCCCGTTAAAAAAGTGCGTGTTGATGTTCAAAACGTTCGTGTCGGGAAATATACTAACTATGACAAGTTGATTTTGGAAGTTGAGACGGATGGCACTGTCTCACCAGAAGAAGCTATTCGTAGTGCCGCATCAATCTTGATTGACCACTTTGGAATGCTCACTTCAAACAATGTTACTAAGAAGGTAAAGCCTACGATTAATATATCTCTTGATGATTTAAAATTGGGCGACCGCATTAAGAAGCATTTGAATGCCGCGGGAATTGAATCAATTGAACAACTTTTGGAACTGACTGTTGAAGAAGCATTGAAGATAAAAGGATTAGGGGAGAAAAGCATCGCTGATTTAAGGAAGAAACTCAACAAATTCGGGTTGGATTTTAAAACCTCAGAGAAAGCACAACCCCAGAAGGAATCTTCAAAATAAAGTAGGCTATGTATCACCTTAAGAAAAAGAATCCGCTTGGCAGAACCGCCTCTCATAGAAAAGCCTTGCTAAGGAATTTGGCTATTGAACTCATTAAGCATAAGCGGATCAAGACCACCGTAGCCAAAGCCAAGGAACTAAGGAGGTTTATTGAGCCCATATTGAACAGGGCAAAGGAAGACACGACACCTAACCGCAGATATGCCTTTAAGCATTTGCAAAACAAAGAAGCCGTTAAGATACTTTTTAGTGATATAGCACCGAAGATTATGGATCGAAACGGAGGATATACTAGGGTTTTGAGGCTTGGTTTATGGCGTCGTGGAGATAATGCCGAGATGGCAATGATAGAACTTGTTGATTTTAATGAAGCGTTGTTGGAAGCCACCAAAGAAAAGTCGGCAGAAGCACCCACTAAGAAGAGAAGGAGACGTCGGGGAAGGAAGAAGAAGACCACCGAAGAAGAAAGTACCACTACTAAAGCCGAGGCGAAAGAGTCGGGTTCAAAAGACAACCAAGATTCCAAGGAGGTTGATAGAGGAGAGTAGAGTGCTGGACACACTGCCTGATGAGACATATCGCTTGGCTGGATGATGAAATAGAAACTCTCAAGCCTTTAATAACTCTTTTAGAGCAGACTGGCGATTATAAAGTATATGCTTTTAGTAATCCGAAGGAGTTTATAGATTTTCTGAAAGATAGAAGGCAGTATATAGAGGCTATTATACTTGATGAGCACATTGGCTTTGAATCAGGTTTGGAGATTTATGATCAGTTAAGGGAAGAATTGGGCGTTAATATACCAGTCATTTTCGTTACTCAGGAAGAAAACGCTGACTATATTAAGGAACTGATTGCCCGAGGCGTGCAACACTACATTTCCAAACCAGTAAAGTTTAGTAACCTTCTGGCTGCCGTTACTCAAATCGTAGAAGGTAATGTTTTACGGGAAGCACATCGGGTCACTAAAATTCCCAAACAGTTCAGAAAGGTTTATTCTCTGATGGAAAGTGCAAATTCCGTAAGTGAGTGGCGGGCGGTTCTGGGCGAATTAGTTAAGTCAGAGGCACTCATAGGACAAGACCTATTTAATGATCTTTATGATTCTGCCCAAGCACAGTTCTTTAAGTTTTTTGTTAATCAGTATAAAACTTTTGTGGAAGCCCGAGATTCATTGTTAGTGGTTACTTTTCTTGACAGATATAGCGAGTTTTTAGAACACAATACTTTGGTTATAGTTGTTGACAATTTTAGTTTGTGGATCTGGGAAATGATAAAAAATGACGTTAATCTTCCAAAGGAATGGGAAATATACAAGGACGAATTTCTGATTTCTCTATTGCCTAGTGTTACTCAATATAGCCGTCAGAGTTTGTTGAGTGGATTTTTTCCAATTGAGATGCGTGAAATGGGTTTGTGGATAGATGAATTGGATGATGGAGTAAAAACCAAGTATGAACCTGAATTAATAAAACTTGGATTTCAGAAAAAGGGCTTGCCACAACCAGAAATAATATATTTTACCGGAGAAAACTCTTACGCATTGTTAAAAGTTGCGAAGGGAACGATTATTCTCATAGTGCCATCATTTGACCAATTTGTTCATATCACGACTGACCACAAGAGCCTTAAAGCAATGTTCCTGAACTTGACCGATTTCGCAGAAGTTGTAAGGATAAGTTTCACACGAGGAATTATAAGCAAAATCCTTTCTGAGGCGACAAACAGATTTCGTTATATTATGATTTGTTCTGATCACGGAAGCACTTTCGTAAACAAGCCTGTGTATGTCTTAGGACGCCATTTTATGCCACTAAACCCAAGGTATAAATATGGAGAGGATTTCAGAGTTGAAAGCGACGATTTTGTCGCATTTTTTAAAGACCCAATTGCTCTTAAATTACCTATTCCCAAGCATTTTAAAGTATATTTCGCAGGCAAGGACAGATTTTTTGTTCGCAAGCAGGGCAATTACAAAGGAGTTATTGCCAAGTTTAAAGGAAGTTTGCAACATGGAGGCATTTCATTAGAAGAAATTTTTATTCCAGTGGTTGTGTTAAGAAAAAAAAATTTAGAACCGTGGAAGTGTTTGAAATAAACAGGGAAGAGGAACTTGACCAACTGGCTAAATATATTTTGTTGAACTATCCGGACAGGCAGGTTTTTGCCCTTTATGGTCCTTTGGGAGCTGGTAAAACTACTTTTATAAAATATCTTTCAAAACAACTTGGGGTTGTTGATTCTGTTAAAAGCCCAACATATACGCTAGCTAATGTATATAAAACATACCAAAACGAAAAAATATACCATCTTGATTTATTCAGAATAAAGGAATCTGTTGAATGGCTTGACATAGGAGTAGATGATTACATTGAGGATCCTAATGCTGTGATCTTCGTTGAATGGCCTGAGAAAATAAGAGATTTGTTACCACCGGACAGAACATTGATGATTCACATTAATCCAGATCCGGACACACAAAAAAGAAAAATCGTAATTTTGCTACCTGATGAGCAAGAAAACCACACATAAAAGGGAGAGTGTCTCTGCACCGGAGACCGCTGAACTGATGTTAAAAATAAGGTCTCATCAGAAAAGTTTGTCAATAGGCGTTCCACACTTTGATATACTTCAAGAGAAGCGAGTTCCTATAACACCTGAAGGAGCGAGGCAATTGATAGCCCGGGGGCATAAAGTCATTGTTCAGTCCGGTTCGGGCAAACATGCCAGATATTCAGATAAAGACTATTCCGAAGTTGGCTGTCAGATCGCCTATTCGCCGGAAGAAGTGTTTAGAGAGGCAAATATCATAATTCAAGCCACACCACCTATTAAAGAGGAGATCAAATGGTTGAAACCTTCGCACATTCTCATTTCACCATTGCAATTGCACACTTTTAAAAGAAAGTTGTTAGAAAGCCTACTAAATAAGGGCATTAGTGCCATCGCTATGGAATATGTTCAGGACAGACCCGGTTCATATCCATTCGTTAGGGCAATGAGTCAAATCGCTGGAACCGCATCTATCTTAATAGCGGGAGAATACATGAGTACAACTAACGAAGGGTCTGGAATAATGCCAGGGAACATAGCCAGTGTCCCACCCGCTCACATAGTAATCATTGGGGCTGGAGTGGTTGGGGAATATGCCGCCCGGGCTGCCATAGGGCTTGGTATGGAAGTTCACGTGTTTGACTATTCAGTGGAGCGACTCTCAAGGCTTCAAACCAATTTAGGAGTTCGTGTCTACACATCAACCATCTATCCCGATGCATTAAGAAGGTCGCTAAAAGTTGCCGACATAGCCATTGGAGCACTGGCACCCAGACACGGCAGAACACCGATTGTGGTTACAGAAGACATGGTCGCCCAAATGAAACCCGGTTCCGTTATTATAGATGTGAGCATTGATAGGGGAGGATGCTTTGAAACAAGCGAGATTACAACCCATGACAACCCTGTTTTTACGAAATATGATGTCATCCATTATTGTGTCCCTAACATACCGTCCCGATATGCACGGTCTGCTTCCATCGCATTGAGCAACATACTTATTCCCATGTTGCTTGATATGGCTGAGGCAGGCGGGTTGATTGAATATATGTGGAACAATCCACAGGTTCGCAATGGAGTTTATATATTCAAAGGACTGCTAACTAACGTTGATCTGAGTGAGCGATTCAACATGCGAATGTCCGACCTGAACTTAATTCTGCCGGCATATAGATAAAGCATGGAATATCTTTAAAAACAAGGTTTCCAACAACCATCAAGGTCTGTGCAAGCCTTTGCTGAACTGAATCCTAAATCTTTCGCCAAACAACAAAACTTGTTTCTTGATAGTTCATATTCCACTTCCAGAACTGGTTTGCCACTTTGGGTAATTGGAGCATAAGCGTCGCATTCGTCAAAGGCAAAGCACTCTTCCACAACTGCCAAATCAAGGTCTGATAATAGTTCTGGCACGAGATCGCCATTGTTTTTCAAAGCAATTTTTAGGTTTCTGGAATGGGCTTCTTGGGCAAGCCATTTGAAATAGTCAATAGCATCAGTTCGGGTTAAGGAGAAACCAGTGTTGGTCTTCCATCCATCTAAATTGTCTGGCTCAACGCCATCGCATCCCTTGGAAACTGCCAAGTCCAAACGTTTCGCCATAATGGTTCTGACTGCATCACTGCGAATGTCAAGCCAGTATTCACCTTCCCAACCTTCCATCGGATTGCCAACAACCGAATCGGGGAATTGTCCTGCGTCGGGTCGCCAGTCTTCAAGAGTGCCTGCAGAAAAATAGCATATTACCGTGCCACCGTTGTCCTGAATACGCTTGATCTGTTCAGGGGAAGTGTTGAATAGGTCTATGTCATAATAGTCATATTTGCGGTCTATCTCTTTGTCCGTAATGGTTTCGCCCAGTTTGTATAACCACGTGTAGGAGGCTTTGCAGGAAGCCTTCCATTTGCAGGACTGTAAAGATGTCAAGAATAGCAATATCCCAACCAATGGAACCAGTCTGTTCATGTAACTTTTGTTTTATTATAAAGATATAGTGAACAAACGTTAGACGCAAGCATTTTATTAAAGAAAAACCCGAATTAACTTTGTTAAACCACCCAAAAATATCAGATAGTTAGCCATGATGCACAGATGCAGGTTAGACAAGGAGTCAGTGAGACGAGTGGTCGGGAAAACTATCTTTGAACGGGGAGAACAATATCTTAAAGAGGAGAGGGTTGAAATTTTAAGTATTCGTCCAACAGAAGTTGATTCCCGCAAAAACATTAGTGCAATCGCCCATGGACAGGAAAACAATGTATACAACATAAAAGGCAATTTGGTTTATAGTAATGACGATATATACATAGACCTGTCCTGTACTTGTCCCTTTGGCAGGAAGGGTATTCCCTGCAAGCACGAAGTGGCGTGTGCCCTGCAATTGGAAATCGCTTATGATGAATTGAAGGAGATGAGGGATGCAAATGCAGAAGAATGGTCAGATTTCATAAAAAATCATCTTCCTGAGATAGTTAAAAAATCCACGAAAAAGCAGTCAGGAAGCAAGGCTAAGAGCGGAAAGGCTTTATTATGGGGCGTATTCATCGTTCCTGTGAAGAATAAAAAGGTTTATTACACACGGGATTGGGTCGCCATTCCCGGGTTCTTCCCTATGGATGCCAACTATTTTAATTCTTATATGAAACTCAGGAAGCACCTGCCAAAAGTTATGGAGAAAGCGTGGAAGGGTCGTAAAGTCGTTTTTGACAGAAGCAAATTGAAAAGGAAAACAATTGATAACTTGAAAACTGGAACCCTTGCAAAGAATCTTGATAATCTATTGGAGAAGTATAAGTCAAGAGAAGGCATTCCCGCTACTGAATTCCCTTCTTTTATGTTCTCTCTTGGAGAGGAACTTTCTTCAGGAGGTTGGGTTCCTGTGTTTGTTGATAGAAGATGCCTGCCAGTGTCCGATAAAAAAAGGTCTAATAAGGTTTTTATATTTGAAAACGTTTACGAATCATTTGATTTCACTTATGTTGCTTCATTAGTGGGAGAAGAAGATGGAGTTAAGAAATATGTCATTGATGCATATCCCGGACTAATGACCACGCCGAAGTTTTTTGAGGAAAAGCACGTGTTGGCTTCTGACCAGAAAGGTTTTAGCATCACTTATGAATTTAATAAGGACAGAAGTGTAAACTCAATGTATGCCAACGTGATATTTCCCATATATGCTAACCCTGAGGAGGCACCACCAATAGGAGTTCCAATTTCCAAGCAGGAGTTCATAGATGCGATGAATGAGGAGGGCATTAATCGTGGATTCATTCGTCTAATGATTTTTGGAGAGGAATTGGAAATAATTGAAAACAAAAAGCCAAAGCCAAGATTATATCTTGAACTTAAAAATAATAAAATTTATGCCCGATTGCGATTCAAATATGGAAAGGCAGAAGTTGATTTTAGGAACCAGAAGCAACCCTTTGAGTTTCTTGACAGGGGAGATGGATTCTATTATGTGCGACGAGACCCTGAGGAAGAGTATGCTATCTATCGGGAACTGGCTCAAAAAGAATATGGTCTTGGCAATTTGCGTAAGGACGCTGATTTCATGATGCCTGTCAGGTCAAACATTCATCCTTTTGAGTTCTTGGAAAAATACGTTCCCAAAATTGTGTCGCTGGGAGTGGATGTCTTCTCTTCCGATGAACTATTGAATATCAAACCACCGAAAATTATGCTTGAAGTTTCACCTGCGGGAATTGACTGGCTGAAACTTGACGGAGTGGTTCTGTGGGAGGAAGATAATACTAAGATGTCAATTGAAGAAATTTTAAAACAATGGAGGAAACAAAAAGATGAGAAAATTAAGTATATTAAACTTGCTGACGGCACAAGGAAAATTATCCATCCCAAACTGCAGGTTCTTCTTGAAAAATTGGACTCAATCATCAAGTCGGGAAGTAAAATAGACATTGATAATCTGTTTATTCTTGACCTTCTTAGCGAAGTGGAAGAAATGCTGGATGTTTCGTGGGATATTGACGTTGAACATAGCATTGAAAAATATAAAAAACTCACAAAAGTTAAAAAACTACCTAAATACCCACTGCCCAAAAAGTTCAAAGGGAAGTTGCGACCCTATCAGAAAGAGGGCTATCGCTGGATGAGAATGCTCTATGACTATGAATTAGCGGGAATCCTTGCCGATGATATGGGACTGGGCAAAACAGTTCAAGTGTTGGCATTCATCAGTGGAGTGCGGGAGTCTATCCAACCGAAAAACCCTGATTTAATTATTGTGCCAAGGTCGTTGATTTACCAATGGTTCTCTGAGACTCAAAAATTCACACCACACCTGAGAGTTGGCATTTATGACGGAACAGACAGGAAAAACCTTCGGTTTGACGATTATGATATTATCCTAACCACTTATGGACTTGTCAGAAACGACATAGATTCCCTTAAAGAAAAGCAGTTTCACTGCCTAATCCTTGATGAATCTTCATCTGTCGTCAAACAACAGAGGTCAAAGACCGCAAAAGCAATCAGGCAACTAAACGCTAAATTTAAACTTGCCCTGACGGGCACACCAGTGGAAAATTCCCTTTCTGAATTATGGACGCAAATGTCCCTGCTAATGCCCGGAATCCTTGGCACGTATGGAGCCTTCAGAGACATTTTCATAAAAGCAGAGCAGAATTTAAAGAAAGGCATGGCTACACCCATAGACACGATTGCCCTTGAGATATTGAAAGAATACATTAAACCATTGATTTTGAGACGAACAAAAGAAATGGTCTTGAAAGATTTGCCACCCAAAACAGAAGAGACAATCATGTGCACCCTGCCCACAGAACACAAATCCTTCTACGATGATGCTTTTGAATACTTCAGAAAAACAGTTCTTGAACTCAAAAAACAACAGGAATACTGGGAAGCCCGAATTCAATTGCTCTCTGCATTACTCAGGCTCAGGCAAGCCGCCATCCATCCCAAAATACTGGATTCCAAATATAATGGACCATCTGGAAAATTTGAACAACTCTTGATACTGCTTAACGACATTGCTTCCGGAGGACATAAAGCACTTGTGTTTTCCAGTTTCCTGAAACCACTTGAACTATTAGCAGATTTATTAACTCAACAGGGCTGGCAGTATTCCTTCCTGAGCGGTAAAACACCTGCCAAACAACGTCAGAAAGCGATTCAAGAATTTAGCGAAAATCCCGATGTGCCGTTCTTCTTGCTAACACTCAAAGCAGGAGGATTCGGCTTAAACCTAACGGCTGCCGACTATGTCATTATCCTTGACCCCTGGTGGAACCCTGCTGTGGAGAGACAGGCTGCCGACAGAGCACACAGAATGGGACAACAAAAACCTGTGTTCGTTTTCAAATTGATTTCTAAGGATACAATAGAGGAGCAGGTTTTTCAACTGCAACAGAAAAAGCAACAACTTTTTGATATGGTTATGTCAAATGATAGCAAGAAATGGGAATCTATTTCTGCCGACCAATTGGAACAAATCATAAAAGTTCTTGTGCCAAAACTGGAAATTTAAGTCCTTTTACGAATAGATTTACTATCTTTGGGAAAACCATGTGAATATGTTTAAACAGTCATTAATTATTTTGGGCTTGGTCTCAATAATGCTTCTGAGTTGTGGAGGAGGAGGCAGTGCTGACGAATTAGGGGAAACTGATGTGTCAACAAATGAATTTGTTGAGACTTCTACTGAAACGGAAACGTCTTCTTCAAATAATGAGACTGTTCCTGTTCAGTCGCAACGAAAAATAGTTTACGAAGGAGAAATCTGGATTGTTGATGATAATCTGGATAGCATAAGGCAACTTGTCCACGCTAAAACGCGTGAATATGGAGGATATATCAAACATGAACGCTATGAAAAGTCTGATCAAACAATTCACATTACGGTAGGAGTGCCTTCCGAGAACTTCTTTGCTTTTATGGAATTCCTGAAAAACACAGGAGAAAAAGTCGTGGAATATACTATAACCACAGAAGACATAACAGACAGATATTATGACTTGCAAACAAGACTCAAAGTGAAAAAGGAGACCGAAAAGCGATATCTGGAACTGTTGAACAAAGCGCAAACCATTGACGAAATCCTTCAGGTTCAAGAACGTTTAGAGGCCGTCCGACGAGATATAGAACACATTGAAGGACGCATTAAAATGTATGACAGGATGGTTACGTATTCAACCATAAGAATAAAAATTTCAAAAGAGACGCCTGACACGCCGGGATATGAAGCATCTTATTGGGAGAAAGTCCGCAAAAGCATTGAGATAGGAATTGATATTCTGGAATATGCTTCCCTTGTATTTATTGCACTATGGCCCATCTGGGTCGCCATAGCATTAGCACTATTGGTAAGGGCTATATATCAACGCTACAAGAAAAGACAGTAGTTATCACTAATTTAAGACGTGTCTGAGAATAGAGATTAGCTTTTTGCTTTCCTTTTGAAAATTCCATTGCCTTCTGGCTTTTAGGGTATTTTGCTTCAAAATAAGATATCTTTGTTTATTATCGTAAAGTTTATTGATAGCCTTAGCTATTTGAGATGCCTTGGCTTGTTTAAGCAGTATCGCAACTTGAAATTCTGAGTTCAGTTGTCTGTATTCTGGAAAATCCATGGTTATTTGAGGAATTCCGCCGTGAACATAGTCAAAAAACTTGTTTGCCAGAGAGAAGTAAAAATTTATGTTATTATGCGAAAGCAAGTTGACGCCAACCCAACTTTTTGCAATTAACCGTTTCAGTTCAGATGGGCTTATCATCCCAAGGAAAGTAACCCTGTCCGAAATCCCAAGTTCTTTGGAAAGATTTTGAAGCTTCTCACGATAGTGTCCGTCGCCAGAAATCAATACCTGCACAGGAAATTTTAGAGTTGCGACCGCTTTAAGGAGTTCATCCAGTTTCCTGTCGCCACTAAGCGTTCCTGCATATATTATCGCAGGGGGATAAAGGCATTGGGTTGGAGAAGAGAGGCTTTCAAGAAAAGGAATGTTCCTCAGAACTATGTAGTTAACACCGTATTTGTTCTTGAAAATGTTTGCAAGGCTGTGATTAACAGTCATTCCTAAGGGAGATAGTCTGATAAAAATTTGTTCTATGAGTTCCCACAGGAAGTGTCGCCAAGGGCTTCTACGGGCTTCTTCAGTCCCTGTGATATATTCGTGAGCATCAAATATTAGAGTTTTCCTTTTAAGAAAAGAGGCAAGTCGTGCAGAAGGCAAAGCATCCAAATCGCAACCTATAACTGCTTTAAATTTAGTGTTAATAAGAAGAAGGAAACTTCGTAGTGCAAACTGAATAAAACTCTTAAACCCTTTCTTCTCAACGTTCAGGCTGACAACAGGAATACCATAAACAAATTTCTCATCAGATTTAGAGCACACGACCAATCCATTCAGGTTCTTTCCCTTGATGACTTGGCATAGTCGCCTTACCCGACTATCATATTTCACATCGCTATTTACTAAGATAACTACATCAGTTGCCCTTTCGTTATTGCGAAACATGTTAAATAAACGCATTGGAAAGCCTTACAGTATTTAAGAAATCCTGCTTCTTATTCTATCTACATTATTGCGAAGCAAAATGATCTATTTTGTAAAAAAGATAACCTATCTTTGCTAAGAAAATAAGGAGGATATGAAGTTTAATGTTTCTGCTGCCGATTTGCTGGATGTCTGCAAAGAAGTCAAGCGGGTAATATCTGAAAATACTGTTTTGCCCGTGCTACGCTGCTTCCTAATGGATTTGAAAGATGGGCGTTTAGAGATAATTGGCAACAACCTTGAAAGTGGTATGAGAACTTCCCTTGAAGTGAGCGGGGAAGGATCTGGCAAGGCGGCAGTGCCCGCTAAAGTGTTCCTTGATTTCCTGAGGAGAGTGAAAGATGAACAACTTTCCGTAGAATTAGATCCTTCTCATTTTTCCTTGAATATAAAAACTGGCACAGGTAACTATAAGGTAACAGGAGATAATCCAGAGGAATTTCCGTTGCTGCCTGAGATGGAAGGTGGCAATCAGGTTGTCCTGCCCGCTCACCTGCTTAAGCATTTCATTGAAACCACATTGTTTGCCGCTTCAAAAGACGAAGAGACCAATAGGGCATTGGCGGGAGTACATATAGAGTTTGAAGACCAAGGTATCAATTTCGTTGCAACAGATGCACACAGATTGATCCTCTATTCCACTAAGGAAGTTCCCGGAATAACTGCCTCTTTTAATCCCAATGCTTTCACCCTTCCAAGGAAAGCCGCCACCATACTAAAAGATGTCCTGCCCGCTGACGAAGAAACACAAGTAACTTTAACTTTCAACGATAAGTATGCATTCTTTCAATTTGGAGACACATTGTTCTATTCCCAACTCATAGATGCCGCATTTCCAAACTATAAGCAGATCATACCCGACTCATATCCCAACTATTTAGTCGTTAACAGGGATCTTTTGTTGACTGCATTGCAGAGAGTGTCCTTGTTTGCCAATCGCACTACCCAAGCCGTTGTTTTTGAACTAAACACTGAACCCAAATTAATTGCCGAAGACATAGACTTTTCCAACAGAGGGGAAGAGAAACTTATGGCAACATATCAAGGCGAACCTATGAACGTTACTTTCAATGCACCTTTCCTTGAAGAAGCTATTAAAAACTTCCCTTCCGATGAACTGAGGATAGAATTCGCCTCTGTAGACCATCCAGTTATGATTTATCCCGCTCAGGAAATAGAGAACCGTAAGGCATTGATGCTAATTATGCCTATTGGAGCATAAGAACACAAAAATTTATGATTAGAATCATTATTGCCTCATGAAAAAATTCTATCTTAGCCTCAAGAAGGAGCTATGAGTAGGATAGGAATCTTGAAGGATTCGGACGGTAGGGTTGCCTTAGTTCCACAGGACGTTGCCGCCTTGGTTAAAAAAGGAATGGAAGTTCTTGTTGAGAAGGGGGCTGGACTTGCCTCGCTGTTTGATGATGAAGAATATGAGGAGGCTGGGGCACGAATCGTTGCCAGAGATGAGGTTTACTCTAATTCGGATATTATTGTTTCAGTGAATTTCCCATCAGACCTTAAATTGAAAGAAGGTC
>JAADEI010000027.1 GCA_013153515.1 Chlorobiota bacterium
AGAGTTTTTATTAAATTTCTCTGTGTCCTCGGTGCCGGACTCTGTATACACCGTGGTTTCCTTTAAGGTCACAGAGTATCACCGAGTTAAATCAGAGTTCCACAGAGTTTTTATTAAGTTTTTTAGCCCTTACTCTGTGTAACACCGTGGTTTAAAAACTCTGTGTCCATTGTGCCTAACTCTGGGTACACCGTGGTTTTTAAATCATACTTCTCTGCGTTGTCTGGCAGGCGGAATGCCCATTTGTTCGCGATACTTAGCCACTGTTCGTCGGGCTATATTTATTCCCATTTCTTTGAGTCTACGTGCCAGTTCCTCGTCAGTGTATGGCTTCTTTTTATCTTCTGAATTGATTAGTTCTTTGAGGCGTTGTTTAACCCGATCTACTGAAATGCTTTGCCCGTCTTTTCCTTTGACGGCATGCGTGAAGAAATCTTTAACACTGAATATCCCAAATGGCGTTTGAACATATTTACTATTAGCAACCCTGCTGACAGTTGAAATGTCATACCCTGTTTCAAGGGAAATGTCTTTCATTGTCAAGGGTTGAAGGGTGCTTCTGTCTCCTGTCATTACGAACTCTTGTTGTTTTTTGACAATCGCTTCCATTATTTTCCTAAGGGTTTTCTCCCTTTCCAGAAGGCTGTCTCTGAACCATCGTGCCCTGTCTATCTTCTTTTTTAGGAATTCTAGTGTTTTGGCGGCTTCCGGGTCTTCCTTCGCCCTTCGTTTGTATTCCTCATACATTCTAAGGATGGACTCACTTATTCTAAGTTTTGGTTCATAGAACTTGTTAAGCATAACCCTTGGCTTGTCTTCTTCTATTCGGACGATGAAATCAGGATTCACTTGCGTTACTGCGTCTCTGGACACTCCTCTGAATGCTGCTGCTGGCTTGGGATTGGTCATTCTGATGATTCCCATCGCCTCTTTTAATAGTTCTTCATCAACTCTCAACTTTTCTTTTAGTTTATCAAATCTGTGCTTCACAAGGTCATCAAAATGCTTATCCACTATTTTCTTAGCCAGCTGCACTGCTTCCTCAGAGTCGTCAAGCCTGTTTAGTTGGATCATTATTGCTTCCTGAGGGTTTCGGGCTCCCACCCCTGCCGGGTCAAGAACCTCCTGCAAATGCTTTAATAGTTCTTCTAATTCACTTTCGCTGACGCTAATTCCGTGGGTGAGATACAAATCAAGAACAATGTTTTTCAAAGGTTGACGCAAATATCCATCATCGTCAATGTTCCATATTAAGAACTCTGCCACTTGCTTTTTATCCTCAGGCAGGTCAATAAGATGCAGTTGTTCCAGGAGGTGGTCGTGAAGGGTGCTTTGGACTCGTGGTTCCCGTCGTGGTCCCTCCTCATCGGACGCCCTCCTTCCTTGCCAACTATAATAGTCTTCTAATTCTTCTGGCGGAAGGAATGCTTCTGGGTCGTCGTGGTCCGATTCACGATTCGGTTGGTCTTCCGATGCAAAGGATTCCTCTGTCTCTTCTTCAATGGAGGCATTTTCAGATGTTGAAGAGTCCATTTCAAGCGCTGGATTCTCTTCCAATTCATGCATGATATAATTGTGCAGGTCTAACGCTGGAAGTTCAAGCATCTTAATGGTTAGCATTTGTTGAGGTGAAAGCCTTTGCTCCTGCCTTTGCTGTAACCTCTGCCCTTTCTTTCCTATGCTCATCATATCTTAATTTAGTCCTCAAATTAAAATTACGCAACTATGGAAAAAGTTCAACAGGTCTATATTTCACAGTTTCCGGAATATGAAGGCAAGGAAGTGCTATTAAAAGGGTGGGTAGCGAACAGGCGAACGACCAAGAATGTTGTATTCGTGGTATTTAGGGATGGCACAGGATTCACACAATTGGTCATTGACAAACAATTGGCTGGCGAAGAGGCATATAAAGAAGCAGATAAGTTAGGGTTGGAAACTGCTATAGAGGTCAAAGGGAAGGTTGTAAGGGACGAACGGCAGATTGGTGGGTTTGAAGTCCACGTTTCTGAATTCAAGGTTATAGGGGAGTCAGAAGATTACCCGATTGCCAAGAAGGAACACGGCATAGACTTTTTGCTTGACCACAGGCATTTGTGGTTGAGGCATCGTCGCCCATGGGCAACAATGAGGATTCGTAACGAAGTGGTCTTCGCCATACATAAGTTTTTTCAAGAGAGAGGCTTTCTACAACTGGATGCCCCCATCTTCACCGCCAATGCGTGTGAAGGCACAACAACATTGTTCGAAACGGACTTTTTCGGGCAACCCGCCTACCTATCTCAGTCAGGACAGTTATATGGAGAGGCGATGGCTCTGGCTTGCAATAAAATATATGTTTTCGGACCCACTTTCAGGGCGGAGAAAAGCAAGACAAGGCGGCATCTGGCTGAGTTCTGGATGGTGGAGCCCGAAATGGCTTTCTATGACCTTGATATGACCATGGACCTGATGGAAGAGTTTATTAAATACTTGATTTCGCAAGTTCTTAAAAACAGGCAATTTGAACTCTCTCTCTTGGAAAGGAACACAACAATCCTTGAAAGTTCCGCCTCAAAGCCCTATCCACGAATAACCTATGACGAAGCAGTGGAAATAATCAAAGGGACACGGAAGGTTAATGGCAGAAGCTCCCTTGACGTCCTGAAAGAGGACCTTGCTAAAACACAGGAAGAAATCAAAAAATTGGAAGCGGAAGAGAAATCTCTTGAAAAGCAACTTGGAACTCCCGGGTTGGGCGAAAAGAAGAAAGCACGGCTGCAAGGTCAACTCGGAAAAGTTAGGGAACGACTTCACAAACTAAGAGAACGGGCTAAAAATATCCCTCTCTGGATTGAACAGGCTGAAAACTTCCCTTACGGTGAAGACTTCGGCGGAGCCCACGAAACAGTCCTCACCCGCCTGTTTGACACACCAATAATGGTTTACAAATGGCCTCGTGAGATAAAAGCCTTCTATATGAAACCTTTTGAGGACGACCCCAACTTCGTGAAAGGTGTTGATATGCTTGCCCCCGAAGGATATGGTGAAATCATTGGCGGTGGCGAAAGGGAAACAGACTTAAATGCTTTGCTTGACCAGATAAAGAAACATCACTTGCCCGAAGAAGCCTTCCAATGGTATCTGGACCTGCGTCGCTATGGCTCAGTGCCCCATTCTGGATTCGGGCTTGGCTTGGAACGGTTCATAGCGTGGATGGGTGGGCTGCATCACGTTAGGGAAGCAATCCCATTCCCCAGATATTACGGTAGATTAACGCCTTAAATCTTTTACCTTTGTTAGTGAGTTAATCATAAATGTCGCCTCTTATGAGTTTTAAGAGTATCAATCCGGCAACGGGGGAAGTCGTCAAGGAAATCCCTGAGGACAAAAGCAAAACAATTGAAAACAAGATAGAGAAAGCCCATAAAACCTTTCGGGAGTGGCGGGCAACAATCATATCCGAAAGAACCTCGCTATTAAACAAGCTTGCCGACACATTAGAAAAAAATCTTGAGTCACTTTCAAAACTTATTACTGAGGAGATGGGCAAGCCTATCAGACAGGCAGAGGCAGAGGTAAAGAAGTGTGCGTGGGTATGCAGACACTACGCAGAAAAAGCCCCTGACCTGCTTGCTGAGAAACCAGTTGAGACAGACGCTTCCTACTCAGGAGTCAGATATGAGCCCCTTGGCGTCATCTTGGGCGTGATGCCTTGGAATTTCCCCTTATGGCAATTTTTCAGGTTCGCTGTCCCTGCCATAGCGGCTGGAAACACTATTGTTCTTAAGCACGCCTCTAATGTGCCCCGATGTGCCCTCGCCATTGAAGAAATTTTCAGGGAAAGCGGAGCTCCGGAAGGCTTAGTGGAAGTCCTTATGATTCCCTCCAAGAAAGTCAAGGATGTAATAAAGCATGAGTTAATAAGAGGCGTGAGTTTAACTGGTAGCACGGAAGCCGGAATGAAAGTGGCACAGGAAGCGGGAAAACACATATTGCCCTCCGTTATGGAACTGGGTGGTTCAGACCCGTTCATAGTCCTTGAAGATGCTATTTTAAGGGACGCTGCCCGAATAGGTATTATAGCCCGGATGCAGAACAATGGACAGAGTTGCATAGCGGCAAAACGGTTTATCGTTGCCGACGTCGTGGCTCCCAAATTCACTGAATTAATGAAAGAACAAATTAACAGGTTGAAGGTTGGAGACCCCCTGGACCCCGAAACAGACATTGGTCCTCTGGCTCGCAAAGACCTCGTGGAAACACTTCACGAACAGGTCAAGGACTCTGTCAAAAAGGGAGCAAGGGTTCTGGTTGGCGGAAATAAAATGAAGAACCTGCCAGGATTCTATTATGCTCCAACCCTGATGATTGATGTTGCTCCCGGAATGCCCGTGTTTGATGAAGAAACATTTGGTCCTGTATTGCCAATAACCGTTGGACACTCCACAGAAGAAATGATTGAACTGGCGAACCAAAGTGAGTATGGTCTTGGGGCAAGCATCTGGACTCTGGATAGTGATTTAGCAAAGCAACTAATCCCTGAACTGGAAACCGGAATGGTGTTTGTCAATGCAATGGTCAGGAGCGACCCAAGACTGCCCTTCGGAGGCGTGAAGAAAAGCGGCTACGGGCGTGAATTGGGAGACCATGGGATTTACGAATTTGTCAACATTAAAACAGTTTGGATAGGATAAAACCCAACACGAATGAAAACATTGAACAACATTCTTGAGGCAATTGGCAACACTCCACTGGTCAAACTCAATAGGGTTGTGGAAGATATTGACGCAGATGTCTATGCCAAAGTGGAATACTTCAATCCCGGACAATCAATCAAGGACAGGATAGCCAAGCACATCATAGAAAAAGCAGAAAAAGAAGGTTTATTAAAGCCGGGAGGCACTATTATAGAAGCCACAAGTGGCAATACCGGAATGGGCTTGGCGTTAATCGCTGCAATCAAAGGATACAAATGCATCTTTACTATCCCCGATAAGCAATCACAATCCAAGATAGATGCCTTGAAGGCTTTCGGTGCCGAGGTGATAGTGTGTCCCACTGCCGTGCCCCCCGAAGACCCACGCTCCTACTATGAAGTAGCTAAGAGACTGGCTCGTGAAATCCCTAACTCCTTCTTGGTTAATCAATACTTCAACCAATGGAATCCGGAAGCACACTATTTATCCACAGGTCCGGAAATCTGGGAACAAACAGATGGTAAAATAACGCATTTCGTCGCTGGCGTGGGAACAGGCGGTACAATCAGTGGCGTCGGAAGATTCCTCAAAGAAAAGAATCCTGATATAAAAGTTCTGGCTATTGACACAGAAGGGTCAATCTTAACACACTATTTCAAAACAGGCGAAGAAAGACCCGATTTAGCACGCCCCTACTTAACAGAAGGCATCGGAGAAGACTTAATTCCCGCAACTCTGGATTTCTCTGTGATTGATGATTTCGTTCAGGTTGGCGACAAAGAAAGTGCTCTTGCAGCAAGGGAACTGACCAGGAAAGAAGCCATCTGGGCTGGGTGGTCATCAGGGTCAGCACTCGCCGGACTCAGAAAGTATAAGCACTACTTCAAAAAGGGCGACGTCGTAGTAGTTATCTTCCCGGACCACGGAAGCCGATACTTAGCCAAGATCTACAACGACGAATGGATGCGTCAACAGGGGTGGTTGTAATACAAACCTAATTAATTCACTTAGACAAATAACTAAACAACCACAGGATGGCACTAAGGACCAGAGAGAGCAAAATGCTTGTAGCAAGGGGGAAATAGAAGACGAAATTGTCCCGTTTGATAAGTATATCGCCTGGTAATCTACCAAGGAATGGTATTTTGCCTAACAGAATAATTAGCAATCCGACCAGAATCATTACAAGACCAAGGAAGATAAAGAATTTCCCGAATGGACTGAGAGAGTTGGGTTCCATAGCTGTTCACTAACCTGTCGGGGCGCCCGGATTTGAACCGGGGACCTCCTGCTCCCAAGGCAGGCGCGCTAACCGG
>JAADEI010000079.1 GCA_013153515.1 Chlorobiota bacterium
AATGATAGTGCTATTTTTTGTTTGCAGAAGGCGGTTGAGACATATAGTAATTTGTTAGGACCCATGCATCCCGAAACAGCAGAAACAAAATATCTTTTGGCGAAGGCATTGTTGAAATATGGACAAGCGGAGAAAGCCAATGCACTAACAGATACAATCCTGACTGTTTATAAAGAAATTTTTCAAGAAGAGAATCCTGAGTTTGCAAGGATTTACGCCCTTAAAGCAAATGCACTGCTTAGATTAGGACAAACGCAGGAAGCAGAAAACTATTTCCGAAAATCAGTTGATATTGTTTTTGGGTTTTTAGGTAGGGATAATCCAGTTGCCCTATCTCTGTTAAGGGAATGGGGAGTGCCAGAAGAATACTACACAAAAGTTCGTTAATTTTACGCAAACGATAAAATAACTAACCCATGAAGAGGAGAGCTTTGTTTTTGGTTCTTAGCATAGCCCTATTGAGTGGATCTTACGCTTTCGCAGGAGGCAATGATAAAAAGAAAGACAAATGTTGCGAAAGAAAGGGCATCAAGGCTCTATTCCATAGTAAGAAAAAATGCGAAAAACATAAAGCAGTAAATAAAGGATGCGGAACAAAGAACTCTACTAAGAAGAAAGGTTGTTGTGCACACAAAAAATCACAGTGAGAATAACATCTTTATTTAGGGCATTTAAGTTCATAGTGCTTTTGTCTGGGTTTCTTCTTGTTATGGAGTCTTGTGGTAGTGGCAAACGTGCTCAATACAGGAAGCACGGTAAACCCAAGAAAGATTGTTTGGGATGCCCGGCTTTTAAAAAGAAATGACTTAAATTCTCAGTTTTTATTTCTTTTTCAGAATGGTAATTGTTAAGAGGGCAAGCCCACCTAATATAGCAATCCCAGCCGATATGGGTATATCAACATATAGAGCAAATAACAATCCCAAAAAAATCAGAGTGGCATTCACTATTTGAGCCAAAAATATCATGGAATGCAATCGCTTTGCCCATAGGAACGCTATTGATGCGGGAACTACGAGAATAGAGAGCAAAAGAACAATTCCCACGCTTTCAATGGCTATAACCGTCAGGACAGCCACCAGCGCCGAAATACTATATTGCCAGAGAGAAGGATGCATTTTTATGGAATGGGCATAAATCCTGTCAAAGGTTGATAGTGCAAGGGGTCTGTAGCCAGCAAAAGTAAATATCAGGATAATCAACCAAATAATTACGGACAGTATTAATTGCTTGGGAATCAAGGCGTTGCCGATGAGAAAGAAAGAGAAGGGGATGTATGCTGCTTCGCCAAACAGGACGCACTCTGGGTCAAGGTCAACGCTATATGTCCATAAGTCAATCATTAACAGTCCAAGGGCAAAAAGGAAAGTGAAAATCAAACCCATTATCCCGTCTGGATACATTCGGGTTCTTTGATATAGCCATTCAATAGTTAGTGAAGTGAGGACCGCCAGAGCAATGGAAAGGATAAGGAACCAGTTATTATCGTATATACCGCCGATTAGGTAGCCTATAACTATAGCGGGCAGGACAGCGTGGGATATAGCATCACCAAGCATACCAAAGCCTTTCAGAACAATGAACGACCCTAAGAGCGAAGCGGCACTACCGACCAAAAGCAAAACCAGTATTACCCAGAACCATTCCATGGAACAGGTTTTTTATGCGGATCATATTGTTTGTCTCTAAGCAGTTCATAAAGTCTTTGTTCAACTTCGGGAGTTATGATATGTTCAAGGCTTTCGGCGTAACTGTGCACTTTTTCAGGAGCAATTTTGACTATTTCGCTTAGGTAGAGTTCTAACAATCTATGCAGTCTGGTCAGTCTCTTGGCTTTTTCAAGCCCTTGGGGAGTCAGTAGCCATTTGTTCCCTGATTGTTTGACGAAGCCTTTCATTTCCAACACTTTAAGGAGTATGGTCCATGAAGGCGGGGGGTCATCGCAGGCTTGCTTCAATTCTTCAAGGGAGAAAGCATAAGACGTATTGCCTGTTCGTTCCAAAACCTTATAAGCAGCACGGAGAATGTTTTCCTGTCCACGAGACCACTTGAAAAGCACGTATCTGATTCTGTGCAATACTATTCCATAATGTGGGCTAAAGAGAATGGTCAGAAGCCCTATGAGCCCAGCGGAGAATATGATTAAGGGTCCAGTGGACAGCCCTTCAACCTTTGCAGAGACTATTCCACCCAGCACGGCGAGAACAGCACCACTTAGCCCAGAGAGCAGTAAAGTTGAATATAGCCGTGTTGAGAAGAAGCGACCTATGAGGGCAGGGGCAATGAGGAGCCCGACGGCAAGCACCACGCCTGAGATGTAAGCAGTGAGCAGGATTCCGGAAGCCACTATGAAAAGCAATATTTTCCTTAACCTGTTTATTGGCACTTGTTGTGTCTGTCCAAAGACAGGGTCAAAGCCAGTGAAGAACCAGCCTTTGTAAAGTAGCCATATGACAAGAGACCCTACTATGGAAGCAATCACCATATATGGCACTTCATTGGGGAGGATAGCGGAGACTTCGCCCAACAAAAGCGTATTTAACATAGCCTTTTCAATGGAGGGGATTTTTTGAGATACGGCAAGGAAGGCTATCCCTATGGCGAACATAAAAGCCAACACGATGCCCAGAACAACATCTTCTTTTAAGGGAGTCCTGTTTTTGATGAACTCTATTAGCAGTGCAGCCAATAGGGTTGATGCGATGGCACCTGCAATAAGCAATGGGAACGACACTTCAAGGAACAGGAGGAATACGAATGCGACACCTGCAAGAACCGAATGAGACAACACGTCGCCAATCAGAACCCTGTGATGAACCAAAAGGACAGCACCCATCAAACCACTAAACCAACCAATGAATGCCAGAGCGACAAATATGTGTATAGGGAGGTCCATCACCGGGTTGGTTTTTCCCTAAGTGAAGAGAGGCGTTGGCTAAGTTTAGCGAGGACGGGCAAGTGCCCACCATAGGCACGCTCAATGTTTTCTGAAGTTAGAACTTCTTCTGGCGGTCCAACGGACACAACATGCATGTTCAGCAACACCAACCATTGGAAATGCTCAGCGGCAGTAAACAAATTGTGATGGACCACCACGACCGTCTTGCCCTTTGAAGCCTGTTGCTTAAGCAGTTCAAGTAGTGTTTCTTCGGTCTTCATGTCAACACCAGCAAAGGGCTCATCCAGCAGGAATAGGTCGGGGTCCTGAGCCAAAGCCCTTGCAAAGAACACCCTTTGTTGTTGACCACCTGATAATTTAGATATTTGCCTGTTGCGATAGTCCCACATCTCAACTGTTTCAAGGGCTTGCCTGACTATCTCTTTATCCTGCTTAGTGATTCGTTTCCATAAGCCTTTGTGGACCCATCTGCCCATCATTACCACATCATAAACAGTTGCGGGGAATGTCCAGTCCACTTCTTCCTTCTGAGGCACATAAGCAATTCGCTTATACACTTCGCTATATTCTTTGTTCCAGAACAGAACTGTTCCAGAATGGGGTTTTAAGATTCCTACCATCACTTTCAACAGAGTGGATTTGCCGGCACCATTAGGACCAACTATACCTGCAACCACACCTTCCGGGATTTCAAACGACACGCCCCAGATGACCGGTCCAGTGTCATACCCGGCAGTTAGGTTGGTTACCTTAATGACGGGATTCTTCTGATTCATAGCCTAAGCCATTTACAATCGTATCTATGTTGCTTTTGAACATTCCGGGGAGGGTCCCTGCTATCGTCCCGGGTTCGCCAAGGGCATCTGAATAGAGTGTTCCACCTATCCTGACGTCCCAGCCTTTTTTTCTCACCAATTCTTTCAATGCAAGAATTCCTTTGTTATTTACAGAGGTTTCAACGAAGATAGCGGGGATTTGTCGTTGCACTATCAAATCAGCCAGTTTCTCTATGTCTGCAATGCCATATCTGTCCAGAGTGGACACGCCTTGTAGGGTATGAACTTCAAGACCATATTCTTTGCCTAAGTATGCGAAGGCGTCGTGGGAAGTGATAAGCACCCTTTTGGAATCAGGGATTTTGCTTAATTCCCTTTGAGCATATTCGTGCAATTTCATAAGTGTGTCCATATATTTTTGTGCATTTTCCAAGAATTTATCGTGATATTGGTTGTAATGGGCAGAGAGAATATCTGCAACATAAAGCGTTACCTGTTTCCACAGGGGCATACTGAACCACACGTGTGGGTCATAGGTCTGTGTCGCACTATCTGCAATAATTAGCATTTCTCTGGGTATTCCATCTGTGATGGCGAAAGCATTACCTTTTTTTGCCTTCAACCCTTCAAACACTTCGGTCATCTTCCCTTCCAGATGCAGTCCGTGATAGAAGATGAGGTCTGCCTGAAGCAGTTTATTAATGTCGCCCGGGGTTGCTTTGTATAGATGGGGGTCTGTGCCCGGTCCCATCAAGGCTTCCACACACACAACACCATCACCAACATGTCTGACCACATCGGCAACTATCCCTGTTGAGGCAACCACGTAAGGTTTATCACCGCAATGAAAGGGCTTTTCTTGAACAGTGCAGGAAAACAATAATACCACCCAACTGATTAGCCAACTAAGAAATTTCATTATGTTCACGACTGCTTCTGTTTCGCTTCCTTCATTTTTTGATTGAGGTATTGACGCCATCTTCTGGCACAGGCTAAGTGTTCTTGGAATGTTCGGGAGAAATCATGATATCCAGACCCATCTGTTCGGGCACAGAAAAAGAGGAAGTCGTGCTTTTTAGCATTAAGGACTGCTTCAATAGCCTGTTTGGAGGGGGTTCCAATTGGACCCGGAGGCAATCCTTTGTATTTATACGTGTTGTAAGGAGATTCCACTTCCAGCATTTTCCAAGTGATTCGTCTTATTGACCAGTCGCCAAGGGCATATTTAATGGTTGGGTCGGCTTGCAACCGCATCCCTTTACGCAACCTGTTGAGATAAACACCGGCAATAATAGGCATTTCATCAACCCGATAGGTTTCACTTTCCACTATTGAAGCCAGAATCATAACTTGCATTGGCGTGAGACCTATCTTTTCCGCCTTAGCACGCCGTTCAGGAGTCCAAAACTTTTCATATTCCCGATACATCCTGTCAATCAGTTGTTCTGGGGAAGTGTTCCACAGGAATTCGTAGGTATCTGGGATAAAGATAGCCAGCACTGTTTGGGGAGTTAGCCCATATTTAGCAAGGAAAACTGTGTCTGTAAGCACTTCCATTATCTGTTGTGAATCTGGTTCAAGATATTTACCAAAGAATCCTGCTATTTGAGGCAGAAACCTGAATTTCCGCCAAGATAACATTAGAGGTTCCTGACGACCGGACCGAAGCATCCTGATAAGTTCAGGATAGGACATATCTTCTTCAATCCTGTATCTTCCCGGGTAGACGTGCTTATGATAGTTCATTTGGCGAGCCAGCCATTTGAATGCTTCGCAATCTGAGACTATCCCTTGATTGCAAAGGTCTTCCATAACACGCTCAAAAGTGGCACCAGTGGGGATGTATATGTATGTAACGCCGTTCTCTTCCTTCACGGACACAGAAGGGGCAAAAAGCAGTTTATATGTATAGACACCAACAGTTAAGCCAACAATAAGAACCAAAAGGAACAACAGTATAAGCCATCTGATACGAAGTTTCTGCTTGACGTGCTTCTTTTTTACCATTACTAAAATTTATGCGAGGAGTGTTCTATCTGTTGGGTAATGTCGTGTATGAAGTTAAGCAGTTCTTCCCTTCCAACTCTGGTTTTAGCGGAGGAAACAAACATTGGGGGCAGTTCTTCCCATTCTGTTGATAATAATTTTTGCCACTGAGTAATAATTTTTTTCAGTTCGTTCTTGGAAATTTTATCTGTTTTAGTGAACACTATTGCGATGGGAATTTGGTTTTGACCAGCCCATTTGATGAAGTCGTGGTCAA
>JAADEI010000001.1 GCA_013153515.1 Chlorobiota bacterium
TTTGCTACTATAAAATAGTTTGGTTCAATGAGGAGTATTGCAGTAGTTGTTATGGCAGTGAGTCTTGTGGGAGTTGTGTCCTGTGGGGACAAGCAAACGGGGGAAGAAGCACAGGTTGACATTAGAGAGGCGACTTTCCAGAAAGCAAAAGGGGGAAAGTATTATGGCGGAACATTTATTTATACAGAGGACTATATTCCAGAAGACCTATTTCCACATGACGTCAAGGATGTAATCACTTATCGTGTTGCCACACAGGTTTTTGATGGCTTGGTAAGGTTCAACCCTGCCACTTTGGAGATAGAGCCTGCTTTGGCAAAGAGTTGGGAGGTTTCTGAGGATGGAAAGACATACACGTTCCACTTGAGGACAGACGCTAAGTTCCAAAAGATCGGCAGACAGATCACTGCCGAAGATGTAGCGTATTGCCTTAAATTGCTTGCCACTAAGCACCCTAATAACTCTCTGTTTTCTTCCACTATTAAAGATGTTATTAAGGGAGCCACTGCTTATTATGAAGGGCAGGCTCAGGATGTTGAGGGAATAAAGGTTGTTGATGATTCCACTATCGTGATTGAGTTGGATCATCCATATCAGTTGTTCCTGCAGATTCTGGCAGGACCAGCAGGGTTTGTGTTTCCAAAGGAAGCGGTTGCACAGGGAGAAAATGGATATTATTTGAAGGAAATAATTGGCAGTGGTCCGTTTATCGTGGAAAAAATCACAGATTCTGAAGTTGTCCTTGTCAAAAATCCTGATTACTACTTGACCGATGACGTGGGTAATAAGTTGCCTTTCCTTGATAAAGTGATTGTCAAGCGTCAGAAAGACAGAGACATTGTGATAAATGACTTCCTTGCAGGAAAGGTAGATATGGTCTATCGGCTTTCAACAGATGAAATCATCTCTATCTTGGAAAATTCACCATCAAAAGACTTGAAATATATTGACCAGCGGTCGCCAGAAATGTCCACGCAGATGTATGTTCTCAACACTGCCGTCCCACCATTCAATGACGAAGCACTTAGGAAAGCACTGGCATATATGATAGACAGAGAAGACATATACAATCGCGTGTTGATGGGAGAGGCTCAGTCGCCAGCCAGATTCGGAATAGTCCCGCCCGTGTTCCCTGAATATCGCAATAATGAACTGCAGGGATATTCCTACAATGAGGAGGAGGCACGCAAATGGCTTGAACAGGCACAGACCAAGCCCGACACCATTGAACTAATGATTAATGAAGGAGATCCGATCCATATGCACGTTGCCCTTGCCGTACACGAATATCTCAAGAAGTTTGGAATTCATCTTAACATTGACGTTGTGTCCCGTCAGCAATGGTTAGACAGGCTTCAAAACGGACAGTTCCAGATGGCACGATTAGCATGGATAGCCGACTTCCCACACCCTGCCAGTTTCCTTAGTATCTTTTATGGCTCTGGCGTTCCAGATGACCCAACAGCACCATCGTTCCCGAATGTTAGCAGATTTAAGAATCCCACTTTTGATGAGAATTATATAAAAGGTCTTTATGCACCAGATAAAGAAAAGGCGTACTATCATCTTCTGGAAGCCGAAAAGGTCGTGATTGATAAAGTCCCCGCGATATTCTTGTGGTATGAAGAGAACTATCGCATCCTGCAACCCTATGTTAAGGATATGTTTAAAAACCCAATGGAATACAGGGATTTCAGGTTTGTTTATTTTGATAAGACCACCTATGAAAAAACACAGGAGGCATACAGAAAAAAAGCCGAAACGCCAGAGTCTTAAAGGCGAACAAAACACTGTTGCGACTTGCTCTTTTCGGTAAAAGTTGCCTAACTTTGCACCAAAGAAAATCCGTGGGAATGAGTGAGTTAACCAACTTGTTGGAAATGGAATCTATGCTTGATGGAGACGCCAAGCCATCAGAAATCTTTGGGGAATTAGTATTTAATGAAGAGGCACAGAGACAATACCTTTCAGATACCGTATTTGAGAAATTGCAAGAAGCAATAAAAGGGCAGCAACCTATTACGGAAGACATTGCCGATGCGGTAGCAGCAGGCATGAAGGCTTGGGCAATTGACATGGGAGCCACTCACTACACTCACTGGTTCCAACCACTGGCAGGCACCATAGCACAAAAACACGATTCCTTCTTGGCTCTCAGCAAAGACGGCAAACCTATTGAAAAATTCAGTGGCAAAGCCCTTGTCCAGCAGGAGCCCGACGCTTCCAGTTTCCCAAGTGGCGGAATTAGGAACACCTTTGAAGCCCGAGGATACACCGCTTGGGACCCGTCCAGCCCAGCATTCATCATGGAAACAGGAGGAACAAAAACTTTGTGCATTCCCGCTATATTCGTTTCTTACACGGGAGAGGCTCTTGACTATAAAACACCACTTATTAGGTCAATCCATGCCCTTAACAAATATGGACTGCCCGTAGTCAAACTATTCTTCCCTGATGTAAATAGGATTTTTTCCACGATGGGTTGGGAACAGGAATACTTCCTTATTGATGAGCAATGGTATGAAGCCCGCCCAGACCTAATCCTTTCAGGCAGGACGCTTGTTGGTTCCTTGCCACCCAAAAACCAACAATTGGAAGACCACTACTTTGCATCCATCCCTGACAGAGTCCTTGCATTCATGGCAGACCTTGAATTTGAAGCCTACAAATTAGGTATCCCACTACACACAAGGCACAACGAAGTGGCACCATCCCAGTATGAATGTGCACCGTGGTTTGAAGAAGCCAATATTTCTAATGACCATAACCAGTTGTTGATGGACTTAATGGATAGGGTAGCACGCCGACACGGATTGAGAGTTCTGTTGCATGAAAAGCCATTTGCCGGAATCAATGGTTCTGGAAAGCACATGAACTGGTCTATTGGCACCGATACAGGAAGGAACCTTTTGGCACCCGGCAAAACGCCAGAAACGAAACTTGCATTTCTCACTTTCTTCGTAAATGTTATTAAAGCAATTAATGACTGGAATGATTTGGTCAGGGCAAGTATTGCCAGCGACAGTAACGACCTGCGGTTAGGCGGACACGAAGCACCACCTGCAATCATTTCTGCATACATCGGCGACCACCTGCAAAAAGTTATTGACAAATTAGAACAGAATGTTCCAGACGAAGGATTTTTAACCGAGGAGGAAGGCGAAGAACTCAAAATGTTTATCCACGAAACCATTCCAACCCTGTTCCTTGACAATACAGACCGAAACAGGACAAGCCCATTCGCCTTCACTGGAAACAAATTTGAGTTAAGGGCAGTGGGAGCATCTATGAATTGTGCCCAACCAGCAACAGTCCTGAACACAATTATGGCATATCAACTCAAGCAGTTCTATGAGGACTATCAAGCCCTTGTGGATAAGGGATTGAAGAAAGAGCAAGCAATTCTTGAAATCCTGCACAGATATGTGAAAGAAAGCAAGCGAGTCATATTCAATGGAGACAACTACAGCCAAGAATGGGTAGAGGAAGCCGCCAGAAGAGGCTTGAATAATATCCCAGATACACCAACTGCCATAAAGGCTTATGTTACAGAAGAGGCAATCAAATTGTTTGAAGAAACGGGCGTGTCATCACGTCGGGAAGTGGAAGCCAGATATAATGTGCGTTTGGAGAAATATGCCCAAAGAATACACATTGAGGCAATGACATTAATAGAAATGGTTAACCAACAAATTTTACCACCAGCAATCCAATCTCTAAGCGAATTGGCGAACACGCTCAACAGCCTACCACTTGAAAACAAGGCAGTGAAGAAACGATACGAAAAACTCTCTCAACTGGTTGAAAACTTGAACGAAGCCCTTGAGAAACTTGAAGAGAAAGTTAAGACAGCCGAGGGAGAAGGCGACCTGCCCAAGCAAGCAGAACTATATGCTAAGGAAGTGCGACCTGCAATGGAAGAAGTCAGGAAATATGCCGATGAACTGGAACGAATCATGGACGACAGACTCTGGCAATTGCCTCATTACAGAGAAATACTTTTCATTAAATAAACGTTTAGGGTAATGTGAACATAGGTCTGTTGAGAAGAGTTGGCTATGTGGCACTAACACTACTTATCATTTATTTGTCCGGATGTGCTCAGCGAAAGATATTGAAAGACCCAGATGGAGCGTATGAACACAAACAATATGATTGGGCAATAAAGGGATATTTAAAGAAATTCAAAAAGGCAGACGAGTCAGAGAAACCCAGAATAGCATATAGAATAGCCGACTCATATCTTAAAAAAGCAGATTTTGAAAACGCTTACAGATGGGCAGTTAAGGCTTATGAATTAAACAAAGAAACTAACGTTGACGCCCTAATTATTGCTATCAATGCAGCAATCGGCTTGGAAAAATATGATTCTGCACGCTATTACTTGAATCTTTACACTTCCGAGCCGGGATATGATGGAGCATTCGTCCAAAAAGCCAGAAAGATATTGGACTTCGTAAAATACGAAAAGGAGAAAGGACAGGTAAAGAAATTGCAAAACGCCGTTAATTCAGAATTTTCCGATTGTTGCCCTGCTTTGTATGAAGAGGGTTTATTATTCGCTTCACAACGGAAAGACGCCAAGGGAGATAATGTGTATGGTTGGGATGGACAGAAATTCTCAGATATATTTTACTACAAATTTGGCGATGAGAAGGCTATTCCATTGCCCGATGACACTTCCCAGATAAATACTGCTTTCCACGAAGGAACACCCTACATAGTTAAACAAGGCGATACAACTTGGCTCTATTTCACCCGTTGTGCACCACACCTTGACCCGGAGGCACCAGTGGTCAAATGCCACATTTACAGAACATATAACCTTGACAATGGTTGGGCACGTCCAGAAAGATTAGTTTTTGTGGGAGATAATGTTAATGAGGGTCACCCGGCAGTGGGCAAAAAATATATCTATTTCGTCAGTGATGACCCGGAAGGCAGAGGCGGAAAAGATTTATATCGCACCTATTGGACAGGCTTTGATTGGGCACCGCCAGAGAATCTTAAGAAGTTTAACACTATTGACGACGAAATGTTTCCGTTCCTGTATGCCGATTCAATTCTTGTGTTTTCTTCCAATGGACGAGAGGGCTTTGGAACCCTTGATGTTTTCATAGCAAGGCAAAAGGAAGGCGGAGCGTGGGAAATAGTTAATGCAGGCAAGCCAATCAATAGCGGAGGAGACGACTTTGGAGCAATTATAACTGGAATTGAGAGAGGAGAAGGAAAGTATTGGAAGATGACAGGGTATGTTTCGTCAAACAGACAGGGTTCGCAAAGTGACGATATATACTATTTTGAACAAACTTTTCCTTTAAGATTCTTTGCACAAACATACGTATACCACGCAGATACACCCACCACCATTAAAGACGTTAGGATCTTGATTTTTGATGACCAAAAAGGCTATTCAGATACTCTGGTAGATACCGTCCTGTCCGCATATCCGGGAGTGTTTAGGGTAGAGGAGGGACATTCATATACAGCCATAGCACGCAAAAGAGGTTTTATGACCGACGTTGTGCAATTCTCTGCTCAACCAACTGGAGATTGGCAATTGGAAACGTATGTTCCAGTCAAATTCTATCTTAGACCAATTGAAATAGGAAAAGAAATAGTGATTCCAAATATCTACTATGCTTATGATGATTGGAAACTGTTGCCCGAAGCCTTTCCGGTTCTTGACACTCTTGCTTTAATCTTGAAGCATAATCCAGATTTAATAGTGGAGATAGGTTCGCATACCGATTGCCGAGGTAGCGATTACTATAACCTTAAACTTTCCTTCAAGCGAGCCCAATCAGTGGTTAATTATTTGATTGATAAGGGCATTCCACCAGAAAGACTTAGAGTCAGAGGATATGGCGAAACACAACCCATTATTGACTGTGGAGAGGATTGTTCACAATGCACAGAGGAGCAACATGCAAAGAACAGACGAACTTCTTTCCGAATAGTGGCAGTTAAGTCTCAGTGATTCAAGGACAAAAGTGTGTGGTTAAAGTAATTGTTTTTTCTTGTTAATGTAAAAATTGCGTTATTTAGCATCTTTTCGTTGGACATATTTCTCCCAGAATTGTTTAGCTGCAAGTTCCTCTGCTTCGCGTTTTCTCTGCCCCCATCCTGTTGTTTGGGGTTTGTCATTCATAAACAGTGTGGCTTTAAAAGATCGGCTTCCGGCTTCCCCCTCCGTCTGGAAATATATTACTTTATTGTGCTTGCGAGCCCACTCAAGAACCTTTCCTTTGAAGTTGAAAGGCAAGGCGTGTTCAACGTCAACATCCCTGAAGAAAGGTTCCATTATGTTTAGGACAACTTTGCGGGCAGTTGTTATGCCCCTGTCTAATTGAACGGCACCGATAAAAGCTTCAAGCATATTGCCGGGCATATCTGTTTCTTCCGGTTTTATTTTAAACCTTTTTGAAAAAATGGCTAAATCAAGGAAGCCATGTTTTAGTGCAACTTGGTTTAGGAATTTTCTTGAAGCAAGCCAAGACTTCAGTGCCGTGATTTGACCCTCTGAAAGGGAGGGATAGTTCTTCAGAAACCATTCAACAATGACATTACCGATGACGGTGTCCCCCAATAGTTCCAGTCGGTCAAAGTGATGGCGAAACCTGTCTGGCTTGAAAACCCAGTCATAATATCTTATTTTGTTTGGGAGAACACCAAACCTCCGGTATATGTCCCACCTTTGCTTAAACCTATTCCTGAAATTCTCCGAAAATGACCGAAGCATTATGCCCACCGAAACCAAACGAATTGTTTAGTGCGTATTTAATCCGTCTTTTTTCCGGCTTCCAAAAAGTATAATTTAGGGGGGGTAGTTCGGGGTCATCGGTAAAGTGATTTATAGTTGGGGGAGCAACTTGGTCGCGGATCGCAAGGACGCATACTATGGATTCCACTGCTCCCACCGCTCCTAAGAGGTGTCCATGCATGCTTTTGGTAGAGGACACATTTAGTTTATATGCATGGTCTCCGAATACTTTAACGATGGCTTTAGCCTCTGCTATGTCTCCAAGGGGGGTGCTTGTTCCGTGGGTGTTGATATAGTCCACATCTTGAGGCGATATTCCAGCGTCTTGAATAGCTAACGACATGACTTCAGCCGCACCCAATCCCTCTGGATGGGGGGCGGTGACGTGATAAGCATCAGCGGTCATTCCCATTCCGGAGGCAGTGGCATATATCCGAGCCCCCCGTTTTTTAGCGTGTTCTAGGGATTCAAGGATGAGAGCTCCAGCTCCTTCACCCATAACGAAGCCGTCTCTGTCCTTATCATATGGTCTGGATGCCGTTTCTGGGGAATCGTTTCTTTCTGAAAGGGCTTTCATTGCACTAAATCCAGCAACACCGGGATAGTTAATGGCGGCTTCTGAACCACCCACTATAATGAAGTCAGCGAGCCCTTCCCTAATAAGGCGAATTCCTTCTGCTAAGGCGTGTAGGGAAGAAGCACACGCACTTACAGTAGCGAAATTGGGCCCCCTAAGCCCATACCGAATGGAGAGGTATCCGGCGGACATGTCGGCAATAACCTTAGGGATAAAGAAGGGGGTGAATCGGTAGTTGTCTGGGTCGGCACCCCATTTTGCTACTTCATCAACAAAGGAAGTGATTCCACCAATCCCAGACGCCCATATAACTCCGGAACGAGTGGGGTCAAGCTGTTCCTTAGGATTGTCTATTCCGGCATCTTTCAGGGCTTCGTCGGCAGCTGCTATGGCGTACCAAGTGTAAGGGTCAAGGCGTCGGATCTCTCTCTTGTGCAGGTATTGTCCGGGATCAAAATTCTTTACTTCGCAAGCGAATCGGGTTTTGAGCCTTGAGGCGTCAAATTTAGTGATGGGCCCAGCACCACTAACCCCTTTAAGAATGTTTCCCCAGAATTCTTTAACAGAATTGCCTAAGGGGGTAATGGCACCGAGCCCTGTAACCACAATGGTTTTTTCTGCCATTGAAGGCGATTAGTAGCTTGAAGATAATTTATAGTTGTGTTAATTAATTTGCTTATCCTAACTGGCTCTTAATATAATTTATGGCATCTCCAACAGTGTGGATTCCTTCTGCATCTTCATCAGGAATAGATATATTAAATTCCTTTTCAAATTCCATTATTAGTTCAACTGTGTCAAGGGAATCAGCACCGAGGTCATTAATAAAGTGTGATTCAGGCGTGATTTCACTTTCATCAACACCCAATTTCTCTGCGATGATCTTAATAACCGTCTTTTCAACGTCCTTTGCCATTGGATCCTTATTTTGAAGCAAAGATAAAATGTTTTTGCTTAACCGATGGTGTTTATGGTTTGAGGAAGGGGTTTGAAAGCCAGCTCCACCAGTTTTTTCTGGGTTTCAATGTGTTTTTTGAAGAATCCGGTTGCTGGGGAGGCGGACGGCACCCTGCTGACTAACTTTAATGATTTTTGGATGGTCTCGGGCACGTCATCGTGGACCTTCATATACCACCAAGCACCCATATTTGCAGGTTCTTCTTGAACCCATACTAACTCTTCAGGGGTGTATTTTTCTATCACTTGTAGGGCATCTTTGTCTGGGAACGGGTATAGTTGTTCTATCCGAACAATTGCCACATCTGCGATTTGATTCTTTTCAGCATATTCAAGAAGTTCGTAGAAGATTTTTCCTTGGCAGAGTAGGACTCTCCGAACAGAAGTCAATCCTCTGGGGTCGTCCAAGACGGGTTTGAAATAGCCGGAGGCGATTTCTTCCAGAGGAGAAATGACGCGGGGATGTCTTAATAGGCTCTTAGGAGTGAATAAGATAAGGGGTTTTCTAAAGGGGGCTTTTAATTGCCGACGCAAAATGTGGAATAGGTTAGCCGGGGTGGTAACATTTGCAATGAACATATTTAAGTCTGCTGACAGTTGAAGGAATCGCTCTATCCTCGCACTGGAGTGTTCTGGACCTTGACCTTCATAACCGTGAGGTAGGTATAATGTAACGCCACTCTTCTGGAACCACTTGTCTTCTCCACTGGAAATGTATTGGTCAATAACTATTTGGGCACCGTTAGCGAAGTCGCCAAATTGGGCTTCCCAGATAGCAAGCACCTGAGGGCTGTGCAGAGAGAATCCGTAGGAAAAAGCCAAAACGCCATATTCAGAAAGGGGAGAGTTATATACTTTGAACCATCCGTTACCGGGGATTTTTTCTAACCGATTGTATTCTTCTTCTGTTTCGGCGTCGTATATGATTGCGTGTCTGTGTGCGAAGGTTCCCCGCTTGGAATCCTGTCCGTCTAGCCGGACAAAGAATCCTTCATAAGCTAATGAGGCATATGCTAATAGTTCTGCACCTGCCCAATCAAGAAGCTCTTCCTCTAACCATTTTTTGCGTTGTTGTTCAAAGAGGCGTTTAATTTTAGGGAGCGGTTTAAAGCCTTCTGGGATTTGTAGCATTATTTCCAGAAGTTGTTTGGCAACGGGCTTGCTAAAAGCAGTATCATATGTTTTGAGCATTTCTTCTCTGGAAGGCGTAATGATGTCCTTCCATTCATTGTCTTCCGACGGAGGCTTATAGGGCAGAGGATTTTCCTTTACTTGTTTGAATATGGTTTGCAATTCTTCCCAATATCTCTTTTTCCATTCTTCCGCAAGAGATCTTTCTAATGCCCCTTGTTGTTCCAATTGTTTGAGGTATATTTCCCTTGGAGACGGATGTTTGCTTATGATAGCATATAGTTTTGGTTGTGTGTATCTGGGATCATCCCCTTCATTGTGTCCATGTTTTCGGTAGCCGACCATATCTATAAATACATCCCGTTGGAATTTCTGTCTAAATTGGACGGCTAAGAGGACGGCGAAAGCGATTGCTTCTGCATCATCACCATTAACGTGAAAGGCAGGGGCTCCAATGATCATTGAAACGCTTGTGGCATAAGGGGACGAGCGTCCTTCATCAAAGTCAGTAGTAAAGCCAATTTGGTTGTTTATAACAAAATGGAGGGTTCCACCTATTTGGTATCCGGGAAGCCGGGCCATCTGGACAACTTCATATACTACGCCCTGTCCGGCAATAGCGGCATCTCCGTGGACCATGATGGGCAGGATCTCTTTCCATCGGTGGTTATAGGTTATTTGTCCCCTAGCCCGAGAGAATCCTTGCACTACACCGTCCACTGATTCCAAGTGCGACGGATTGGGCATTAATTTTACGTAAATCTCTTTTCCGTCAAATTCCCGTGTTGCTGAATAGCCTCGATGATATTTAACATCGCCATCTCCCATAGGCAATTCAGGAGGAACATCTTCAAATTCAGAGAAGATTTCTTCATAGGTCTTTTTGAGAATGTTGGCTAAAACATTAATCCTACCCCTATGTGCCATTCCTATCACTGCTTCGCGAACTCCTCGCTCACTGCCAAATTTCAAAATGAGCTCCATAGCGGGGATGAAGTTGTCTGCACCCTCTATGGAAAAGCGCTTTTGTCCGATATATTTAGTGTTAAGGAATTGTTCAAAGACTTCTGCTTGTGTCAGTTTTTCAATGATGAGTCGTTTGAGTTCAAGGGGAGGGGACCATTGAAGCCAGTCTTTTTCTATCTTTTCTAATAGCCAATTTCTTATTTCTGGCTCGTGGATGTAGGCGAATTCAAAGCCGATGTGTCCACAATAAATTTTTCTAAGGTGTTCATATATGTTTTTAAGAGTAGGATTTTCTAAGCCAAGAATTTTTCCTACAAGGAAAGTTCTGTTTAAGTCTTCTTCGGTGAAGCCGAAATCTCTCCAGTGAAGGCGAGCACCTCGGTCTTTACGCGGTCTAATAGGGTTTGTGTCGGCAATAAGGTGTCCCCACCAGCGATATGCTTCAATGAGTTGGTATGCCCTTATCTCATCCATTAGGGAGGCTTCGTCTAAATGTTCCTCTGCCCCTTCAGGTTTTTCCAGAGAGAGGGCAAGTTCAAACCCTTGAAAGAAGATGTCCCATTCCGGGTCAATATCTCCGTTTGCCCCTTCCTTCCATTTCTTGTAGAGGTCTTCAATGAATGCAGGGTCTGCGTGTAAATAAAATGGGTCCTTCATCTTTGTTCCCCGTATTTTATCATTAAATGATTATCAAAAATAAGTAACGTAAATGAACAGGACTATGTTTTCAATCTGTCTGTAGTATAGCTTCTGCCACATGTCCAAGTTGTGGAGTTATTACCAAACGCAAAATAGGGAATAACTGTGCATTATCATAGAGGGATAAAGAATGGTGGTCCGGGTCTTAGAAATGTTCGCTTTCTTTGAGCAGGATAATCAAGAACTAAGATTCCTAACCTGAACATATCTATCCAGAAAGTTGTGCGGTTGTTCTTCCATAAGGCATTCCATGTTTGAAGCATTTCTCGAGACCAGTAGATATCATGAAGGACGATCACAGATTCTTTTGGAAGGTAATTGAAAAGCCACCTAAAATAAGAGGTCATTTTTTGAGCATTATGTCCGCCATCTATAAACACAAGATAAGATTGAGCAGAGAATGTGCTAAGGGTGTTTGAAGGGAAGGGCTTGTTTATAAAAGTTATGTGTTTTTGAGAGTACTTAGAGTTGTGTATGGAAAGGGAGATGTTTTTAGCTATTGCATGCCTTTCTGGGTCTGATTCAAATGTTAGCAGTGATGCTTTCGGATTGGCATGGTGAAGGATCGTAGTACTAAAGCCAAAGCCAGTTCCAATTTCTATAATGACTTCGGGCTCAAGGAATCTTGTTAATCCCAATAACAATTTAGCGTCAAGGGGATGTATAGCACTCTTTATCGCTATTGATTTGTGTTGCAAAGGCAGGAGGGACACCCATTTTTTAAACAACCATCTTGATTCATACATTGGTTGGCAAAACACGGCTCTGCATAGATTGAAAAGGAAAGGAGAATGGATAGAATGACAGCTTTTGCCTTTAATAAGCCATTTCGCAAAATGAAAGGCTCTCCAAAGGAGAATTTTGTTCATCTGGGGAGGCTTAGGGGTTTCTGAAGAAGGGTTTAACTACTCTGACCAGTCGGGCAGCCGGATAGGAAGAAAAAATTCCGAGAGCCAAAATGAAAACAGAAATTAATAAATAGTCCCATAACTTTACTGCTACAGGATAGTTTTCAATAATAAAAGTCGCCCCTTGAATTTTGATTAATCCATATTTTTGTTGAAGCCACGTCACTGCAAGAGATAATAGAATACCGAAAAACAAAGCACTTAAGGTCATGAGAAGCCCATAGAGGAAGAACGCTAATTCAATGGTTTTGTATGGGGCACCTAGGGCAAGCATTATTCTTATGTCTGGACGCTTATAAATAACAAGCATTATCAGTGCACTTATTTTGGTGAATCCTGCGAGGAGGACAACAAAGGCAAGCATGGCAAACACGCTCCATTTTTCCGCCTTGAGAATTCGGTATAATGTAGGGTTTAGTTCCCACAATGTCCTTACTTCACAATTAGTACAGATTTGTTTCACTTGTTCTGCAACGTCTTCCCTGAACTTGTCGTCTGTGTCAATAAAAAAAGAAGTTACTTTACCTTGTTGAGCTGTTTTCCTTTGCCAGAAATTTAACGGTACTACAACATATTTTTGATCTATTTCTTGCTGGATAGCAAAGCTTCCCGTCGGCTTTAGCTTGACGGTTCTGAATAGAGCGTTTGGGGCAGTGAACATACTTATAGATATTTGTTTTCTGAGGACGTGAGCCTGCAGAAGGCTTAAAGGTGCCTCTGGATTGAGGTCTAATAGGTAGCTAACGCCATATCCAAGTAGGGCAACGGGTCCCTCAAACGGTTTGGGGATGGTTCCGAGAACAATGAATGAATCCAACTTGGAAATCTGTAGGAATTTTGAATCAACTGCAAGAATATATGCGACCAACCTTTTGTCCGAATGTGTTAATAGTGCTTGTTCTTCAATGGCAGGAATTACTGTGTTTACGTGGGGCAGTTGTGATATTTCTTGTAACCATGGAACGTCTTCTTCAAAGTATTCTCCTTCTTTGGGAGTGATTATTACATCTGGATAGAAGCTGCTGTAGAGCTCCCGAATAAGGTCTTCAAAACCATTAAAAACGTTCATTATGAGAAAAATAGCTGTTATGCCTATTGTGAGGGCAATAAAACTAAGAATACTCATTCCGTGGATAGCCTTAGGGTGCCGCCTTGTGAAGAGGTATCGTTTAGCCAACAGGAAAGTTAGCTTCACTTTGCTTACTGATTTGATTCTCGTTTTTTTCGGTCTTGTTCGAGCAATTCATCTATTCGGAGGTAACGTTGAGCGCCTTCATCCAGTTTGAACCTTACGTCGGGCATTCTTCTTAGATGATATCGCAATTTCTCAGAGAGGCGACGTCGCCAGTATTTAGACGTGCGGTTAAATTCGTCTATAACTTGTTGGGGGTTGTCAGCATTACTTACTGCTAAAAAGATGGTTGCAAGAGTCTTTTTGTCGTTTAAACGGGCTTCTGTTGCTGTGATTACTAAATCTGGATGAATTGACTTTCCTCGCTCCTGTTCCAAAATCTCTGCGAAAAATTCTTGGATAAGCTTGTTCAGTCTTTGATGCCTCAAGGATTGCATGGCGCTCTTCTTTATTGTTTAACGCACATAAACTTACGGAAAAAAGAAATACTTGGTTGCCAAAGACAAACTTGAATTGTGTATTTGTGAAAAATTTGCTAATTTTACATGTTGGAGTGGAAGTGGAATGATCGTGATAAACAAGAGATAATGAAAGGGCAAGTGTTAGTAATAATGGGACTCCTTTTGTCAATCCTCGTTAATGCTCAACCGGATGCCCGCAGGTATAAAAAGCCAATCTTCAATCAAATAGATACGTTCTTCAATGTTAAGTATGGCTCTGCCCCTCAATGGTATTTCCCTTATCCTCACCAAGATTTATATATGGATATATTTATGCCTTCGGCGAGTGTGGACACCCATACGCGACGACCGCTCATCATCTTTGCTCACTCAGGCGGGTTTCTTACCGGAAGCAAGGATGTTGATGAAATGTATGCCCTATGCGATTCCTTCGCAAGGAGGGGCTTTGTTACCGCAACAATTGAGTATAGGAAGGGTTTCATGCCTTGGAGTGGTTGTTCTGCCGAGCGAGCCGTGTACCGCGCTATTCAAGATGCAAAAGCTGCCATAAGATTTTTTAAGTTTTTTGCTTCCACTTATGGCATTGATACTACAAAAATTTTCTTTGGGGGAACTTCAGCGGGTGGATATATGGCTCTTCACTCAGCTTATGTAGATAAAGAAAGCGAAAGACCCGCATGTTCTTATGCACAACTGCTCGCCCCTGATTTGGGATGTTTAGATTGTGAAGGAAATAATTATCCAAATTCATCTGACATATTCGCCGCTTTGGACTATTGGGGAGCCCTTGGAGACACTATGTTTATGGAAACCCCGAATGACCCATCGGTTCTGATCATGCATAGCCCCTTTGATGATGTAGTTCCCTTTTTGTATGATCATCCCTTTGGACTTCCTACTCTTCCTAAGACATTCGGTGGTTACTACGTTGCTCAAAGAGCTAGTAACGTGGGAATAGACCATGAGTTGGTCGTCTCTTTCCGTCAACTCCACATGTTGGATGGTTCAAGTAATGGGACATGGACCGCTAATTCCCCAAATAATTTCTGGACGGACACAATGCTTCCCTTCACAACAAGATTTATTTATGAACGCATTAAGCCCATCACCTCTCAAATCCATCCTCTTGATACGGTCTATCTGTGCGAAGATGAATATTTGGTTAGCTTCCAAGTGCAGGGCAGTCCACTTTCTCAATTCTGGTGGTTTTATGATACTTCCGAAGTAACTGTTATCTATGACAATCACGATTCATTGTTGATATTGAAAATAGATTCTCCCGGATTACATGAGATATACGTTATTGAGTTCAACGAATTATTGTGTGCAGGAGACACTGTTAGATTTTATGTAAGGAAATACGCAAATCCAGTTATATCAGGGCTTTCTACATTTGACTCAACTGTCTTATGCGGGACTCCCTCCACATTAAGCATTTCTGTTTCGGGAGACTCATCGTTGTTATACCATTGGTTCTGGGACAATACCGCCATATCCCACCTTTTAGGCAATAGTATTGGACTATTATTCTTAGACACAGGCTTTTCTCAGATTTCAGTGTTCGCATTTGATTCGGCAACGGGGTGTTATAGCGACACTCTTTCAGCAACTATCATAGTAGCACCTATTCCTGAACCTGTGCCCGTGGAAGATTCAGTTCTTTTATGTGGTGAAGAACAAACATATGTTCTGGAAGTGGATGTAGGCATGGGCTCATCAATTATTTGGTTGCCAGAATCCTCTATGGTCGGAGCCCTCCCAGACACACCGATAATAGGAGGAAGTTTATTGAATGTGTCTATGGATTCTTTCGGAATCTTTACTTATGGGGCAGTGGAAGTTTCCCAATGGGGTTGTGTTAGCGACACTGTCTATATGACTATATTGCGACCAGAAAGAATTATTGTCAGGGCAGTGGCTTCTGTAATGGGTAATGCCGTGAATTTGACCATTTCCGGCTCGGGATATGATTCAATCGTTTGGGAATTTGATAATGGAATGTTTGTCATTAATAATGACTCTGTGACGATATGGCTCCCTGACACATTGCCTCACACGGTCACACTACATGCATTTAATGATGAAGGTTGTTATGCTTATGATGTAATAATTGTTCAGGCTTCTTATGTAATGAGTTCTGAAACTCCAGACCATATAGGACTTTTGACAATGGAAGATAACTATTTGAAGTTGTGGGTTAATGGTTCAGGACGCATCAAAAGGGTTGAAGTTATAGATATGTCAGGCAGAAAAGTTACTGTTGTGGAGGATATTGGGGAACCGGCAATCATTGATATGAGTTCTTGGAGCAGGGGAGTGTATATGATTAGTGTTTATGATGAGTCTGGAAAAGTTTATAGTAGGCGATTTCTAAAATAACACATTGCAATAAAATAGGCTTTTTAGCATACATTTTGTTTGTAGAAAAAAGAGCCTTAATTTTGTTTCCACATAAAATTATTTTCGGATGAAGAGGGGAATAAGTCTGGCGGGCACATTAGGGAGTTTAATCTGCTTTTCTTTTGTGGAAATTTTTTCTCAAAACATAGGCGTTGGGACAACAAAGCCACAGGCTCGTATGCACATAGTTGCACCTTCCGGATTTTCCTCTTCAATATTTCAAGTGGAGGTTGCCGGCTCTACAAATCCGTATCTTATTATTCAACCCGATGGCAAAGTAGGAATAGGCACCGCTAATCCTTCTGAGATTCTGGATGTTTCTGGGAGCGTCCAATTCAGTGGTGCGTTGAAGCCCAGTGGTAATGCAGGAGCCACCGGACAGGTTCTTGTTTCGCAGGGTCCCAACGCCTCTCCTCAATGGCAAGATGCCAATGTTCTAGGTGGCGATAATTGGGGCAGTCAGGTGGCTCAAACTCAGTTGCCGATAGTTGGAGATGGAACAGCGGCAAACCCTATCTCATTTGCTTCTGGGACAGCCCCCGGGCAGGTCTGGAAATGGGATGGAACCCAATGGGGGTTGGACCAAGACAATTGGGGTAATCAAGTTGCACAAACCCAGATACCTATCGTTGGTGATGGGACTACGACAAACCCAATTACTTTCGCGTTAGGAACGGCTCCAGGACAGGTCTGGAAATGGGACGGTTCACAGTGGATATTAAGTCAAGATACATGGGGGGCTCAGGTAGCCCAAACTCAAAGCCCTATCATTGGAGACGGTACAGTGCTAAATCCTATCAAACTGCAAAATGGAACAGTGGCGGGCGATATGTTAATCTGGGATGGCAATCAATGGCAAATAAAGCCTGCTTCCTTTGATTCAGTATGTTCAACAATTCAAACAAATTATGTTGCCAAGTGGACAGGAACAGAGTTGTGCAATTCGCTTATATACGACGATGGTGTGAGAGTAGGGATAGGGACAGCTAGTCCGCGAACAAGACTCCATGTTTACGACGCCTCTCCAACAACGAGCCTGACTATCTCTGCTCAGGCTCGCCCATGGGTTATTTTCCATCAAATAGGGACAAATACAGGCTATGCTATGGGTATAGAGGTTGTAGGAACAGATTCTGTGTTTAGGCTTAACTATGATCGTCCATCCGGGGTAGCGTTCCAGCACATAATTACTGCACGGAATGACGGCTTCGTCGGACTGAGAGTCCCTATTCCGCAGGCTCCCCTGCATATGACAAATGATGGGGCAACAAACGGTGAATTTTTACGCGTTGAAAATCCATCCCTTGGAAAAGTGCTTCATGTATTTTTCACGAATACAATTGGTCCCATTACCAATGCAGACGGTATTGTATATTTTGAAATAGCCGGAAGTGAAACATTTATGACAGGTGGACATTTAATTAGTGATGCCGATGGAACACGTATGCTCGGCAATAGTATTCATAGGTGGCAGGAAGTGTGGGCAGTAAATGGCGTTATCCAAACTTCCACCGAATTAGAAAAACGAGATATTAAACCAGTGGAATATGGTCTTGAGACCGTGGTGGCACTAAAGCCAGTAATGTATAAATGGACGAATTTCTCCGATACCCTCACACACATTGGATTCATCGCAGAAGATGTATATAAAGTGATTCCTGAAATAGTTAGGTTCGGTGGCACAGATAATTCAATCAAAGGGATGAGCTACACCGAGCTAATTCCTGTCCTCACAAAAGCTATTCAAGAACTCCATGCCGAAGTGCAAAGGCTCAAACAAGAAGTGGAAGAACTTCGTAGAAACCAACAATAGGAACATAATACGACAAGATCAAAGAGGACTGCCAACACATTCAAATTATATGGACTTTCCTAATTTTAGAATTAAAACTTATGATTATGAGCAAGTTCTTAGTGTTTCTGTTGTGGGGGGTAATAATGGTAAACGCAGTTGAAGGGTCAACAATTAATTCTAATCTGAGAGATTGGGCTCTTGATTCAGTGATTTTAACAGGCAACAACCTCGCTACAATGTATTTCAGCAAGGAGTTCCAAATCAATAGCCCTAATGTTAAAATCAGAGTTGTCCTGCCTTCCAATACCTTTCAACAACCAGAGGCGTGGGCTCTACCAACCCTTCCATCTCTCACTATTGAAACATTGAATGAACCAATTGACCCAGACAATGTCTATGGTTCAAGCAGATACGAAAAATGGAAGGATTCCCTTGAAGTCTTAAAGGACACAGTCGGAAAATTGAAAATAAAACTTACGACAGTGGAAAGAGGTCTCACCCTGTTAGAAAAGAACTGGGAATTGCCCGAGAATGCCGATGCCCTTGATGAAATTCTGGATATGTGGTTGGCTTATCATCTCATTGCAAGCGAATCACTACTGGTCAGAAAAACATATCTGGAAACCGCAATACAAAAACTGGAAGAACAAATCAAATCAATATCTTCATTCCTCAACAGGCGACATCCACCAGTTAAATCTAGAAAAGTCCTTATCATCAAGCCCTATAGCGATAAGGCAGGGAAGTATAAAGTTATTGTTAGAGTGTATACAAGGTCTTTTTCTTTGACACCTCTAATGAACATCTATGTTAAGACAAAAGCAGGACATGACACACCAGACGTTAAAGTGGATTGGATTATCAAAGTGTCCCAAAATACAGGAGTAGATTGGAAAAATACTACAATAGTGTATTATCCCGAAGCAGTGGAACCGTCAACAACAAAGGTCAGGAAATCGCCTTACCAATATCTTGTTATCTCTGCGAGGGCAAATCGTGTTTATAGACCTTTATTTAGAAGACGAGGAGGTAAATTTTATAAACCCACATTTGAATTAGATCAAACAACGTCAAAGTTCACTTTGACAGTAGAATCAGTAGATGCACCCGAAATTTCCATAGAGGAATCCAAACTTTTGCCAACTATAGTACGGATTCGCAATGCCACAATCCTTGATGGCTCAGTTAGGTCTTTTAACATTATTAGCAAAACAGTTAAAAACGCCACAATTGACCTGTATGCATTTTCTGGTTCTGACCTTGTTGTTCACACACTCAACCTCCCACTTGAAGAAATCAAGCCAATAATAGCACGATCCGCCTCTTTATTTTACAATGGAAATTTGGTAGGCAAAAGGTCTCTAACCGTTGAAGAAACATCTGCAAATTCCATCAAACTGCCAATAAGCTCTCATCCGCTCATAAGGGCTAAAACTAAACAAATTGAAATTGTGGAAAAAGCAGGATTGTTCAAAAGAAAGAAAACCATCAGATTTTCGCTTTCCATTTCTAGCACATCATCAGATTCCCTTATTATTAAGTATGCCACAGTGATAGAACTCAAATCCAAACTACTCAACTTCACTATCTCTGGCATGGAACAATTCAAAATAACACAGACCCAAAGAGGGACAGACCACTACATTGAATGGGAAATACCCATCACGTCATCCAAAACAATTAACCTAACTTATGAAATCACTTTCACAACAAAACGCAAGTATGAAATAAGTATTTCAACGTTTAAACGTGATGCGTTTTAATTATGACAAATATAACAAACATGTTTCTTAATTAATTGATGGAACTAAAAAGGGAATAATATTGTTTTTACATTAAATTCTGCTATTATGCGATGGGGCGTGTTGCTTGTCGCTTCCCTTGTTGCGCCTGCTACCACCATATTCGCTCAAACAACTATCTTCTCAGAGAATTTTGCTACCACCAACCCAGGGAGCATTCCCGCAGGATGGGTCCTCGGCGATGGCGGGGACGTCAGGGACCAAGCACCTCCGTTAAACTACGATTCCACGTGGACAGTGGTTTCTGACTATAATGGCAATGATCTGGGGTATGGAAAATTCCTCTTTATAGGATATAACCCTGGCGGTAGACAAGCAGACACAATAACAACGCCTCTGATAAACGCTAACGTGAAAGGTTGGCTATATCTGGCATACTTAACTTATTATGACAATCTTGATGCTAATGATAGCGGTATGGTTCAAGTGTTTGACGGCCTTAATTGGCGTGAAGTCAAAAAATATGGTGCTGCAACAGGAGACGTTGGAGGATGGGGCAACCAAGCAGCCTGGCAGATAATTAACATTACCGATTACATCTCTTCCGCTCTGAGAGTCAGATTCATATATCACGACAACAACAACCTATATTGGGCAATTGACTCCATAGTTATTTACAATGTTTGCGACCCGCCTGTCGTAGATGTTGAATGGATAGCAATAGATTCCGTGGAGCTAACCTTTTATCCTTCTTACGATTCTTTACGGATTGAATACGGACCTGCGGGGTTCTCGCCAGGAACAGGAACATCCTTCATCGTAGTGCCCACAAGCCAAACAATCAAAATAAGCGGATTAAACCATGCCCAAGATTATGAATTTTATGTTACTGGTTTCTGCGGTTCCAGTGCCTCACTATCTCCCACAATATATTACTTATGTAGAATCCAGCCTTTGCCGTATTATGAAGATTTTGAAACCACGCCTAAGTGGGAAGTTCCACAATGTTGGAAAGCATATCCCAACGAAGGGGCGGATACCGTCGGCGTAGACAATACCACAGGATGTGTCTATGGAACGCAAAGTCTGGTCATCTTCGGAGGGCAAGGGCAAGGATTCTGGGCTCTGGCGCCCTACGTAAACACGCAAAACGTAAACAGTGTAAGGGCATCTTTCCGATATAGAGCGGGAACAAACAATACTTGTGGAAATTCCCCTGAAACGCAAGATAGCCTGTTTTTGGAAGTGTGGACGGGCAACACATGGGAAAAAGTGCTTGGATTCGGAGGGTCGGCAGCACAAACATTTATCCACGCAAATGCATATATACCAACTTCAAATATGGACATGCTTAGGGTTAGGTTCAGAGCAGTGGGCTCAGGTCCATCCTATGACAATTGGTATGTAGATTCATTTTTGATAACCGCAGGACCGTGCATAAAACCAATGAGCGTTTCTGCGTCTTTTAATAATAGCAACGATACAATTATTGTGTCTTGGGGACCTGAAGGCAGTGATTCAATAGTTATAGAGTATGGATTTCCAGGGTTTGCCGTAGGTTCAGGAAACAGAATCTATGTAGATGTCCAGGGTTCTAATACTGTTAGAATCCCAGTTCCCTTCGGCAGCTATGAAGTATATGTCTGGGGGCAATGCAATGGACAGGGTTCCATAGATACGTTTTACTCCCTCTTGTGCGGCCCAATTCCAACTCCTGCATTAGAAACGTTTGATAATGGACGGTATTTTGAAGCCTGTTGGGCTCAAACGATTGACTATGCTGCAAAGATCGACACCTGCCTATCAGATGGCGGACACTTGTTTCTCTGGGGCAAGAATAATAGCGTAGTAACAAGTCCAGCGTATTACACGCAACAAAATAAAGTTCATAAAATATCTTATTACTATCGCACAGGCGGGAACTCCTGTGGCGACGTGCCAGAAAAAGGCGATAAGTTAACCATTAATATCAGCAATAATGGAACGTTATGGAACACGCTCGTTCAAATGGACGGTTTCTTTGACCACAGCCCTAATTGGCAATATCGTGAATACTATGTGTGTTCTAATACTTCAGAATTATATCTTCAGTTTAGTACTACTGGGCTTGGAATTGGATATGATTCATGGCACATAGATTCGCTTTATGTTGGTCCTACGTCCAATTCCCCAGATGTTATTGTTGTGGACGTGGTTGCAAATAACGGGCTCGTGTGCGATTCAGGATATTTCGGAACAATAGGCATTGTATATCGCAATGTTGGTAATAGTCCAGTGGATACAGTAGTTGTGGGATATAGATTAAATGGTTCCCTTTTCCTTGACACAGTGTATTATGCATCGGGTTTTGGAGGAAGTTGTGCCAACTTCACTGATTTGGATACTGCCTACATACCCCTCTCAGTCTCAGGAGTAGGAGTATATCCAATCACTACATTTGCAAGGGCAATAAGTAATGATGGCAACCCAACAGACACGTTCAGACATAATCTTGTCGTCGGAGATAAATTCCTTTATATTGGCATAGGAACCGCCTCTTATAGCTCAGAAATCTATTGGAAATTATTCTATTTGCCAGACAGTCAATTAGTTATGTCTGTACCGTCAGGCACTTATACAAATAATTCATATACAGTGGATTCTGTGTGTGCACTTTCAGGAGCGTTATATAGGTTTGAAGCGTGGGACTCTTATGGCGACGGATGGAACGGCGGATATTTTGACCTCTTTGTCAAGGCAATCTGTGGAGACACAGCCTTTATTACACAATATAACTATGTGGGTTCTATACCTGGAAAATTAGAAAAGATTTTCTATTTCTCTATTCCTCAAACCGATTCTGCATATAACATAAGAATCGTTGACCTTTTAAGTTCAACAACGCTATCCATTTGCGGAGATACATTTAACGAACCAATAACTGTTTCTTTCCAAAACATAGGCATTAATGCACTGGATACTGTCCTCGTCGGAATCAACCTCTCAAATGTTGTTAGTAAGATTGATACACTGATTTATACTGGCGGATTTAAACCTTGCGAAGTTGATACCTATACAATTTTTAATCCTGCTCTATACGATTATATCGGGCGTCTTGATGTTTGGACTACGACGCCAGCAGACCAAAACAAACTAAATGACAGCATAAGAACTGGCATTGCAGCAGGAACCAGATGGACATATGTTAAAATAACAACAGGCTCGTATGCACACGAAGTGTATTGGAAATTATTTATGGTTCCCGATAGTGTTCTCGTAGGGTATGTCCCAAACGGCACTTATAATGCTAGTAATTCCACGTTTGTGGATTCCGTCTGCCTCGCAAATCACTATAATTACCGATTTGAAGCGTGGGACTGGGCAGGAAACGGATGGAGCGGAGGAACATACGAACTGTACACATATACCGATTGCAGAGACTATATATTCCTCATAAACAACAACGGCAATCCAGTACCAAATACCCCATCAACCTTCCTTGAAACTGTGGAATATTTCACTTTGGACGTTGATAGCAACATCGCTTTGCTTTCCATGACGCCAGACACAGCAACATATATATGTTCTTCTTCGCATACAATAACAGTCAATATAAAGAACACAGATGGCTCAGCAACCCTAAACGTTCCAGTTACACTCAATGAACTAATAAGCGGATTCAATACCACACAAACCGTAACTGTTGGACCGTGCCAAACCCTACCAGTGCAATTTAACGTCTCTTTTCCGAATATCGGCGCTATGCATTATATAGCAACAGCTAACATACCTTCAGACCCATATCTTGCAGACAATGATACCCTCTCTGTGGAATTGTATTACCTGCCAGCAGACTCGTTTGACGCTTACTTCTCTGCAAGCATTGATGCTACGGCACGATGCCTCGGCGACACAGTAAGAATAACCCTTCCACAAGCAATCCTCTACCAAGAAGACTTTGAAGGCTCGCC
>JAADEI010000033.1 GCA_013153515.1 Chlorobiota bacterium
GCTCAATGTCCCGGCAGTCGTGCTACTGCACAGGTATGGAGTGGAAAAATATCACTTTGTTTTAAGGAAATTGGGGCTTTCATCAATCAAACACCCGCCTTCCCACTACGGACTCTCTATGATTTTAGGCACTTTTGAAGTTAATTTGTGGGACCTTGTCTCTCTTTACTATTCCCTTGTTAAGTATATGGAACAATCCTATTCAGCAGAGGAAAACCCGGTTTATGTCTTTGAAGAACCGTGTCTTGTGTTGCCCTGTGGGGCAGGAAAGGGCGGGGGGCGATGGCAAGAAGCCTCTTCGTATATATCACCTGCTGCACTGTGGATAACCCTGAAAATGTTATTGAAAGCGGAGCGACCGGAACAGGAGTTCGGATGGCAATTCTGGGAAAGCGACTTTCCAGTTGCTTGGAAGACAGGCACCAGTTCAGGGCTTCGGGACGCTTGGGCAATTGGAATCACCTACAATTATATTGTTGGAGTGTGGGTTGGGAACGCCACCGGGGAAGGAAAGCCTGACCTTACTGGCATTGGCAAGGCTGCACCGATTATGTTTGACATCCTGAGAAGTCTACAAAATCAGAATAAGTGGTTTGCCAAACCAGTGTTATGGTTAAAAGAAGTGGAAACATGCTCTGAGTCCGGATTCCTCGCCTCTTCACAGTGCCCTCATTCCCGCATAGAAGATGTTCCTGTTGGCAAGACAGTCTTTCCTCTATGTGTGTTCCATAAGAAAGTTTTTCTGACCGAAGATTTAAAATGGCGTGTTTATAAGAATTGTTATTCAGGAGAGGTAATAGACACGGTTTGGTATGTCCTTCCGCCGTCAATGGCAGAATTCTACCGAAAATGGGATTTGTCCTATGAGGACCCGCCACCGTTCCATCCACGTTGCAAACAGGAGGGGTTGGCGTCAGAAAACCCAATAGCCATCATATCACCCAGGGGGAACCAACCGATTTTCCTTCCAAAGAACAAAAGGACGGCGGAAGTGGTCATCAAGGCAGTCCACCAATATCCAAATTCTACACTATACTGGTTCCTTGACGACGCCTATCTGGGTAAGACAACCTATCCGGCACACTCAATGTCCATAAAGCCAGATACCGGCATTCACATATTATCAATAATTGATGACTTCGGAAATGCTATAACTCACAAATTGGAAATTTTGTCTCAACCGGGTAGATTAGCCAATCCCACCAATTAGCAGTCAATTAATAGCCGAATAAAAGATAATAGGTTCATAAAATTCATTTTGGGGTTCCAGATGATCTCATTGTCCACTTCGTAAGAAAATGATATTGTTTTCTGAGCGTCTATATCACTGCATGAGCAATACATTGACTCTACTGATATGTTTAAGAAATCGGTTATGTCTCGGGAAAGGGCAAAATGTTTCCGCAAGTAGTGATTTATTATCTTCCTCTCTTCGTGGTCAACATCCTTGATTGAATCCTTAAAGAAAAAAGTTAAAAGTACCGAGGTCTTTCTGCTTTGTTCTCCTTTTAAATGAAATTGTATATTGATGAATTTTGTCATAAACTTCAGACCTATTATTGGTTGTGGCTTATTCTTATACATAGGAAACACATTATAGATGACGGTATATGTGTAGGTGTCTGTTTTGCCATTAGGATATTCAAGAAATCTCTTGTCATTATACATATTATCGTGCACGGCATTACGGAGATCGTAAGGAATAACAGGTATTTTTACCTCGTGAATGTTCGTTAACTTATCTGCAAACAACATATATATTTTTTTGAGTATATCCCAATGGGCATCGCTCAATGTGCAGGATAAGGAATAGTTATCTTTATTACTGGGGAGCCATGATATATGGCTTCTTTTTAGCATAAGGCGGTCAGTTGGACTAAGGAAGGACGGAATTTCTATCTCAAGTCCAGCGTGTGTAACTTGTCGTAGGATGAGTTCAGCAAGGTAAGGGTATTGCTTGGAGCCACTGCGGATTGCTTCATATAAATGGTCAAACCACTCGTGGAATAAGGGTTTCATTCCCATCTTTATGTCTCCTATTTGTGCAGGGATCTTGTTCATTTTCTTATTTGTTCTCTTTTTCATTGTTATGTGATTTTATACAATAGAAAGATACTCTCACTTTTAACACAATAACTTTTAAGAATTGCCTAAAGCCCTTAAAAACGGACTGTTTTGCATATAATTTCGTGCTATATTATAGGTAGTGCTTATAATAGCCCGATGTTATAACAAGACAAAATTTTTTAAATATGGCTTTTACCTTGCACTTAGATGGATTTGGAAAGGTGAGGCGAATAAAAAGTTAGGGATTCGCTTATCAAAAAGCAAGGTTGAAGAGTGAAAAGAGTAGCTTATATAGAATCAAAGTGACCATCAATTTTGGTTTGTATATAAAAAAATGTTATGTTTGTTATTGAGAAAATCTTGTAAAAATGGGGAGGGACAAGATTGACCAAGTCAAAATGAGGAGTAAGAGCGTTGTTAGGTATCGTAGTAATTTTGTCATTTCAACGCTCATTTTATTGGCGGGTTCTCTAACTCTTCATTCTCAAAATGTTGGCGTTGGAACCATTAGTCCCCAAGCCAGGTTGCATGTCATCGCTCCATCAGGATTCACTTCTCCGTTGTTACGGGTGGAGGTTAATGGCTCTGCTAATCCATATCTAATCATTCAACCTGATGGTAGGGTTGGCATAGGGGTGTCAAGCCCAAGTGAAGTTCTGGACATTTCGGGCAACGTTCGGTTTTCGGGGGCGTTGATGCCTGGTGGGGACGCCGGCTCCTCAGGTCAAGTGCTCGTATCACAGGGTCCCGGAATAGCTCCTCAGTGGCAAGATGCCACATCGGTAGGGGGAGACAATTGGGGCAGTCAAGTTGCCCAGACACAAGCCCCAATTATTGGGGATGGGACGGCAACTAGCCCCATTACATTGCAGTCTGGGGCAAGCACCGGGGACATTCTAATTTGGGATGGTTCGCAATGGCAAATTAGTTCATCGCCATTTGTCCGAACCTGTAGTGGCGTAATGACAAATTATGTCCAAAAGTGGACAGGCACAGACTTGTGCAATTCAACTATTTATGACGATGGTGTGAGAGTGGGTATTGGGACGGCGAGTCCGCATCCAGACGCCATCTTAGAATTGAATAGTAGTGATAAGGGATTTTTGCCTCCACGTGTTGCCCTCGTCTCGGCAGATTTGCCTAATCCATTGAGCTCTCCCGCTCCCGGCATGTTAGTTTATAACACTAATACTTCTGGAACGGGGCATAATGTTGTGTCTCCGGGATATTACTACTGGGACGGGGCACGATGGAGACGGATTCAAACAAATGCTTATGCGGGGGCAATCTTCGGTGTTCATCATAACAACACTAGCTATAAACTGACTGCTATTGCTTCGCAATGGGAATGCACAGGGGCTTATATAGATTTGCCACCTGGAAAATGGGTAGTGTTTATCACTGAGTTGATACGTTTTACTTATGGAACAAGTGGGTCTGCTCCTTGTCCTTTGTGGGTTAGGACAACCTTGGGAGATGGTTCATGTACACAGGGTACGATAACTACAACTAATCCTGCAAGTGGCGATATAGTGGGTTCTAGTTTGGCTTCAGGCTCAATGCCCACAGACCACATATATGATTTCGTAACAGGACAAATTGTTATAGACAACACTACCACTAGTACTAAAAGATATTCCTTGTGGGCACAATATCGCCCTCAAAGTTCTTCGTGCCCTACCTTCTCTTCATCGGATGGACTACTTAACTTTGGTGGAATACAAGGGGAGAACCAAATAATTGCGTTACCCGCTGAGTAAATAGTCTTGTATTTTCCGTTGAAAAGGCTTGGGTAGAAGTCATGTAAGGTTTTTCTCTTTCAATAGACTTTTGGTTCCTTTATTGTTAGTGATTGTGGTGTGAAAGAAACCCAGTGCTTCCAAAGTTTCACTGAGATTAAAAGTTCCCATATTTCTTTTTGCTGGTCATTGGGATGAATTGGGTTCAAGCGAATCAGAGGAGTTAAGCCATTTGTCAATCGGCGTTATGTCGTAATACATTTTTTTAATTCGTGCTGTGTTTGGTTTTAATTTCACTTTGACCAGTTGTCTGTCTTTCCATTGTTTCGTGGTTCTTTTCTTTTCCGGCAATGCGAAGAAAAAGAGGGTGTTATCAATGTGTGGCAAAGCGACGATGTCAATGGCGAGCGTTGGCTTGCGTCCCGTTCCACTGCTCATAATAGCGTTTATTACATTACTCATTCTGGCTATGGAAATTTCCACGCAGATGGAATCGTTCAGTTCGTCGCACAGGGTCATATAGAGAAACAGGGCTTCCAGATTGAATGGGTCAACAAAAAGGATTGAGTCTAACAGGGAAGAGGCGGTCGCTAATTGCCATTGTCGGTTAGTGGAGTCGGGTTGGAAGATGAGGGATATAGCGGAATCAAGGTAAGGTTCTGCGGGATATACGGGAAGGTATCGTGCCGTATATGGATAGCCAAAATATAGTAATCTGGCGTCTTTGAGGGATAGGGTGTCGCCATAGAGATAGTCAAGGAAGAGTTCTTCATATAGGATAATTCCTGAATCTGTTTGTAGTAGTGTCCATATTGAATCGTATTCAGGTTCGGCGATTGGTAGGGTTCCCTTTCCGTAGTAGTGTTTGAATAGTCTTCGTTGCATAGGGTCTTCCGGGATGGAACGACAAGCGGAAAACAGAAGAATTGCAGGCATTAAGTAACTAAGGAAGTGTTTCATCCCACTCAGGAGTCAATAATTTTTAAGTGAAGTTCTTTTAGTTGTTCTTCTGATATGGGTGCTGGGGCGTCCAACATTGGGTCCTTACCTGATTTGTTCTTTGGAAATGCAATCACTGAGCGGATTGATTCTTCGCCAAGCATTATAGCGGTGAGCCTATCAAATCCGAATGCTATTCCGCCGTGTGGCGGCGTGCCGTATTGCAATGCTTCAAGGAAAAATCCGAATTTTTGCTTTGCTTCTTCCCGGGAAAGTCCTAATAAATCAAAAATTTTCTGTTGCAAGTTTTGGTCGTGTATTCTTATTGACCCGCCGGCTATCTCCACGCCGTTAATAACAAGGTCATAAGCCTTGGCTTTCACTTTTCCGGGGTCCGTGTCCAGTAGGGGAATATCTGATTCTTTGGGTGAAGTGAATGGGTGATGATTGGGTTCCCAACGGTTCTCTTCTTCATTCCAAGAGAGGAGGGGAAAATCAACCACGAACAGGGCTTTGAACTTGTCTTTTGGAATTAAATCCAGTTCTTTGGCGATATGAAGGCGTAATGTCCCAAGTGCAGAAACTGTTTTTTCCCATGGACCAGCCATAATGATTAGTGCGTCGCCGGGTCCAGCATTGCTTTTCTTGAATAATTCTTTCACGGCTTCTTCGCCTAAAATCTTGATTATAGGACCTTTTGCTTTAAGATTGTCTTTCCATGTTACGTAAAAGAATCCGGGGACGTCGGCAACTCGCTTAATATACTCTTCCCATTGGTCCCATGTTTTTCGGGATAAAGACGAGCCGCTGGGGACAGGCAATGCTCCAACGTATTCCGATGAGTCAAACACTTTGAATCCAAATCCTTGCACGTCTTTTGTTATATTTGTGATTAGCATTCCGAATCTGGTGTCTGGCTTATCACTGCCGTATTTATTCATTGCTTCTTCATAGGGCATTCGTTCAAAGGGTTCCAGTTCATAGTGAAGCAGTTCCTTAAAGGCGTCGGTAACGAATCGTTCAAATGTGTTCATAACGTCGTGTTCATCAACGAAAGACATTTCACAGTCAATCTGTGTGAACTCGGGTTGTCTATCTGCCCTGAGGTCTTCGTCCCGAAAGCATCTAACAATTTGGAAATACTTGTCAAAGCCACTGATCATAAAGAGTTGCTTAAACAGTTGTG
>JAADEI010000107.1 GCA_013153515.1 Chlorobiota bacterium
TGCAAGGGAATTTTGTATAGTTCAAGGTCTCCTGTTTCGTTTTTCAACAGGAATAGTGGGATTGGTTCATAGTGTTCGGAAGCAAGCAGTTTCTCAAAGATGTTTCGTCCGCTCTCAACGGATATATGCCTTTCCGACGAATACCCTCCCATTATGACTGCAACTCGTTCCTTCGTTTTTTCTTTAGCCTCGCTTTGAATTGAATGAAGATTTTCCCCTTTTGAAAAGATATTTACATTAGCCGTTGGGCTATTAATCCGATGATTCAACGATTGAAAGATGCTATATGTAAGAAACTCGGAAGGTCCCATACCTATCAATGCAGTTTGATGGAAAAGCAGAGATGATGGAAGCATTCCGGAAGTAGTGTTAGGGTCGTTTATAATCACTTCTCCTGCTGTGGTGAGAAAACCATCTATGCGGGCGTACACATCACATCCTATTAATTTATATGCTTCTTGACTGGAAAGCCTTATCTTCTGGATTTTTTCAATGGGCAGTCTGGCAGGTGTCCTTTTCCGTGCCATCCCGGCAAGATACTTAGACCTGTAGTCAAATACCCGTCCTGCCTTTAAAATTTCCGTGGGCAGAAGGGCAACTGGCTCTCCTGATGAATTCTCCAAAACAATGCAAGAAAATTCTTTTCCTTCCAGTGCTTCCTCCACAAGAACATGCGTCTCAATGGGAAACCCTGCCAACACAATTTTTTCAGGCAAGTCGCCTTCGGAATCCAAAACATTCATCAACCTAAGCGGACTGCTTATTGCCTCCGAAACAGGATTTCCTTGTTCATCATAAATAATCACGGGAAACCCGATTGAGTATCGTGGGTCAACAAGGTCCCTAATAAAGCGATATTTCTCGTTATCACTCAGACTTTTCCACTGTGATATGTCAAGACGTTTTAAGAAAAATGCTTTATCAATGGCTTGTTGCAAACTTTCTATACTGTCAACGAAAGAGACTCCTATGCTGGACCCTTGATTTGCAGGCTTTACAACCACTCTTTTAACATCATTAAAAAACTTATATGCGTGATTATCCAACACTGACTTAAAATCTCGTAACCAGTCTTTGCGGTTAATTACGATTCCGTTTGCAACTGGTTTTCCCGATAACTCAAATTGTTTTTTCACTTTTGTTTTATCCACAGACAATGCGGTTGGGAAAATACCTGAATTGCTATAAGGAATTCCCATAAATTCAAGCATTCCCTGCAATGTGCCGTCTTCCCCGAAGGGACCATGCAGGACCAGATAGGCGAAATCAATCAGGTCCAGAAGGTCCTCATAAGAGATTCTTTTGCCTATCTTGCTTATGTGTTTGTCTATCTGGCTTGAATCTTCTATGCTCTCAATATAGATTTGAAAAGACTTTTCTTGTTCCGAAAGTAGTTCTGGCACTGGATAGAAATCCCGGATTGTTCCTTTGTAAAGATACTTCCAATCAAGAAGAATAAGATTCCCCAAACTATCTACGAAAATGGGAATGGGATCAAAAACTTCTCTGTTCAAGTTATCAAAAACTGTCCTGCCGCCACTAAAAGAAATCTCTCTTTCTCGGGATGCCCCCCCGAAGAATATCCCCACTCTAAACTTAGTATGGTTCATAATTCAAAATTACGATATGCATCCCTGCCACAATGGTAAAGGGTCAGTTGGAATGACCGGGCGGCATCCAGAATAGTCTGCGTTCCTCTTTGAGTTTCCTAATGGGTTCTTTCAAATCAATGGGTTTCTCAACTGGTTTTTTCTCAAGGGCAAGTTTCAGAACATCCTTCATATTGTCAACAAAGTGCAGTTCTAACTCCTGTATTGCTTTCTTCTCTTCCTCGTCAAGTTCCTCAAGGTCTTTTTTGTTCTTCTCAGGCAATATGACATCTGTTATTCCTGCTCTGTGTGCTGCCAACAACTTCTCTCTTATGCCGCCTACTGGCAGGACCTTGCCCCTCAAAGTTATCTCTCCTGTCATGGCAAGGTTATGCTTCACTTTCCTTTGTGTGAAAGCACTTGTCAGGGCAGTGAGTATCGCTATTCCTGCCGACGGTCCATCCTTTGGAATTGCTCCTTCTGGGACGTGCAGGTGGACATCCCAATAGTAGAACACTTCAGGGTCAATACCGAATTCTTCGGAATGTGCCCTTAGCCATGAAAGAGCTGTCGTTGCTGATTCCCGCATTACATCCCCCAAACTTCCAGTAAGGATTAGTTTTCCTCTGCCTTGATATAGAGCCACTTCAACAAATAGAATATCTCCGCCGAAGGGTGTCCACGCTAAGCCTACTGAGACGCCGGGTGTTTGGATTTGCTCTGCAAGACTCATTTCAAACTTCTCCGGACCAAGAATTTTCCTAATGTCTTTTTTTGTAATGGTTGGTTTGAACTCCTCTCCACGTGCCACTTGTGCTGCTCTAAATCTAACTATGGCGGCAAGTTGCTTTTCTAAGTTCCGCACTCCGCTCTCTCGTGTGTATCGTTCAATGATATATCGCAATGCAGGCGTGGTAAGTTTAATCAATGAAGGGTCAAGTCCATGTTCTTTAATAATTTTGGGAAGCAGGTGCCTCTTGGCAATCTCTATCTTTTGTTCGGTGGAATAGCCTCCGATGTAAATAACCTCCATTCGGTCTAACAAAGCGGGATGTATAGTTGCCGTGGTGTTTGCTGTGGCAATAAACAACACTTTTGACAGGTCAAATTCCAATTCAAGATAATTGTCATAGAAATGGCTGTTTTGTTCAGGGTCGAGGACTTCCAGTAGTGCTGCCGCCGGATCGCCTCTAAAATCACGACCGATTTTGTCTATCTCGTCTAACATAAAGACTGGGTTGGCGGTCCCTGCCTTCCTGATTAACTGAATGATTCGTCCCGGCATTGCCCCAATATACGTTCTTCTGTGCCCCCTGATTTCCGCTTCATCATGCAATCCTCCAAGGGACATCCTCACGAACTTGCGACCCAATGCCTCCGCTATGCTCTTTCCAAGAGACGTCTTGCCTACCCCGGGTGGTCCAACAAATAGCAGGATGGGTGCTTTCATGTCTTTTTTCAACTTCAAGACGGCAAGATGTTCCAAAATTCTCCTTTTAACTTTGTTTAGGTCATAATGATCTCTATCTAAAATTTTTCGTGCCCTTTCCAGATCATAGTTGTCTTCGCTATATTCATTCCATGGCAGGTCAAGTAATAACTCTAAGTAGCTTAATATCACAGAGTATTCAGGCATAGCGGGATGCATGCGCCTCAATCTCTGTAACTCCCTTTCAAATGCTTTCTTCACATGCTCGGGCAGTTTTTTCTTTTCTGCCTTTTCTTTTAATCTCTGAATCTCTGGATCGCCAGATTCCATTCCAAGTTCTTCCTGAATGGATTTCAGTTGCTGTTGAAGAACGAATTGCCTCTGCTGCTTCTCCAGTTCAGAGCTGACTTTTTCTTGAATCTCCTGCTTAATTTTCAGTACTTGCTTCTGAGCAATTAACTGTTTGACCAGTAGGTCTGCTTTTTTTACATAGTCGTTTTCTGAGAGGATGCGAATTTTTTCTTGCAGAGGGATATCCAAATGAGAAGCAATCATATTGATTAATAGAAGAGGGCTATCTATGGTATCAATGAAAGCAGATAGGGCTTCTGACAATTTGGGTGGTAGTAGTTCAAGCAGTTCCCTTAGGGTGTCTTTAATAACAAGCATTCTGGCGGCAAGCTCCGGGTTTTGATGGTCGTATATATCTTTTAGTAGTGTTACTTTGCCTTTCAAATACGGTTCTTTTTGAATTATTTCTTCCAGTTTGAACCTTCTAACGCCTTGGATTATAGCGTTATATTCATTCTCTCCTGTCTGAATCAATTTGATAATTCGTGCTGCTGTGCCGACAGGGAATAGGTCATCAAAGTCAGGGTCTTCAATGTCTGACTTAACTTGTGTAACCACTCCGATGTATGACTGATCTTCAAAAGCTTTTTTGACTGCTTCCACTGATTTGGGTCTACCAACTGCGATAGGCATTATGACAGAAGGGAATAGTACGGTGTCTCGTAGAGGAAGCAAAGGCAGTTCCTCTGGGATTTCGGCGTTCAAAAAGAAGTCTTCATTTCCTGGTGCTGGAATGATGGGTTCATTAATTTTTTTCTCTGCCATAGTTCTACAAATTTAGACGATTATTAATAATTAGTAAAAATACAAAAAGGGACAGGTGTTTAAACCTGCCCCCCGTATTGCTATTCTGTTTTGGTAACGAGTCCAAGTTATCACGTCTCCTGAGCAACCTCTTGTTCCTTCTTAATGGGTTGAGATTCAAATTCCAGTTTTTTCCCGTCTTCGGATACTTTAACTATAATCTTAGATTCAGGTTTAATCTCATCGGCAAGAATCATTCTGGAGATTTTATCAACTATTTCTCGCTGAATGACTCTTCTAAGCGGTCGGGCGCCGAACTCAGGTTCAAACCCGCCATGGTCGGCAAGCCATTCTGCCGCTTCATCGGTGAGGACAATTTCCAATTCACGGTCTTTGAGCAGGGTATTGTAATAATTAACGAGAAGTTTAGCAATCTGTGTTATTTCCTTCTTGGTCAATGGTTTGAAGACAATTATCTCATCAACCCTGTTCAAAAATTCAGGTCTGAAATGTCTTTTGAGGATGTTGTTGAAAATCAGTTCCTTGGTTCGCTCCATCACAACTTGCAACTCATCTTCCGAAACATTGCTCAGGTTTTGTTGGATAATGTCTGAACCGAGGTTGCTTGTCATTATGATGATTGTATTGCGGAAGTTTGCAACCCTGCCCTTATTGTCGGTCAACCTACCATCTTCCAGAACTTGCAATAGGATGTTGAAGACGTCAGGATGAGCCTTTTCTATCTCGTCAAGCAAAATGACCGAATAAGGTTTCCTTCTCACTGCTTCTGTGAGCTGACCACCTTCTTCATAACCGACATATCCGGGTGGTGCACCTATCAAGCGGGATACGGAATGCCTTTCTTGATATTCACTCATATCAATTCTGATCATAGCGTTTTCATCGTTGAATAGGACTTCTGCCAGTGCCTTAGCAAGCTCTGTCTTACCCACTCCTGTGGGTCCGAGGAAGATGAATGAGCCCAGTGGTCGTTTGGGGTCGGAAAGGCCTGCTCTGCTCCTGCGAATCACTTCAGAGACGGCGTGGACTGCTTCCTCTTGGTCAACGATTCGCTTATGGATTTCATCTTCCAAGTGCAACAGTTTCTCTCGTTCAGAACGCATCAGCTTGCTCACTGGGATACCAGTCCACTTAGAAATCACTTCGGCTATGTCCTCGGCATCAACCTCCTCTTTCAACAAGCGTCTTCCTTCCTTAGCTAACTCATCTAATTTTTGTTCAATTTCTTTAATTTTCTTTTCAACTTCAGGGATTTTGCCATATCTAATCTCGGCTGCTTTTGTATAATCGCCTGCTCGTTGTGCTTCCTCCTCTTCCAATTGTAGTTTTTCCAATTCTTTGCGTAGGGCGTTCAATTCATCTAATAATGCCTTTTCCTCCTTCCAGCGAGCCATCAACTTATCCAGCTCTTCTCTCAATTCGGCTATTTGCTTGCTGATTAGCTCTTCCTTGGTCTTGTCTTTTTCTAACCTAACTGCCTCTCGTTCTATTTCCAGTTGGCTAATTTTTCGTTGTAGTTGGTCAATGACTTCGGGCATTGAATCTATTTCAAGGCGTAGCTTAGCTGCTGCCTCGTCAATCAGGTCTATAGCTTTATCTGGTAGTTTCCTATCGGTTAGATATCTGACTGAAAGTTCCACTGCTGCGATGATAGCATCATCTTTTATGCGAACCTTGTGATATGACTCCAGTCGTGGTTTCAGTCCTCGCAATATCGCTATTGCTGCCTCTGGCGTCGGCTCGTCAATAATAACTTTTTGGAATCGTCTTTCCAATGCTCTGTCTTTCTCTATGTATTTCTGATACTCATCCAGTGTTGTGGCACCTATGACACGGACGTCTCCACGGGCAAGGGCTGGTTTTAGGATGTTTGCTGCATCGAGGGAACCTTCGCTGGCTCCTGCACCGACCAATGTGTGAATCTCATCAATAAACAGAATTACTTTGCCTTCTGACTTTTCTGCTTCTTCAACAACTGCTTTTAGCCTTTCTTCAAACTCACCACGATATTTGGCACCTGCCATCAAAGCAGCCATATCAAGGGCATAAATAATCTTGTCCCTTAGAGCTTCTGGGACATCGCCTTTCACAATGCGTTGGGCAATTCCTTCCACTATGGCTGTCTTCCCGACGCCCGGGTCTCCCACTAGAACAGGATTATTCTTTGTTCGGCGGGACAGGATGTGCATAACACGACGGATCTCTTCATCACGCCCAATAACAGGATCCAATTTCCCTTTACGAGCCAACTCATTTAAGTTGCGAGCATACTTTTCAAGGGCTTGATACCTGCTTTCTGCCGTTGGCGTAGTTGCCTGGCGTCCCTGTCTCAGTTCTTGAATAGCCAATCTTAAACCTTTTTCTGTTACCCCGTATTGACGTAACAGTTCTCCCACTCTGTCTGCTGCGAGGGCTAAGGCGAGCCATAAAAGTTCAATTGTAACATATTCATCTTTCATTTGTTGGGCTAGTTCAAGGGCTTTTTGCAGTACGTTATGAGCCTCACGGCTTAGGTATTGTCCGTGATCTGTGTCTGTTTTAGGATAAGACTCAATGATTTTTTGAAGTTCTTCTTTAAATCGGTTGACATCAACATTGAGTTTGCTTAACAAGTGTGGTGTTACATCCTGATCCTCCAACAATAATCCAAGGGCTAAATGAGCAGTATCAATTTGTTGATTTTTGTTTGACACTGCCAATTCCTGAGCCTTCTGTATTGCCTCCTGTGACTTTATTGTGAATTTCTTAATGTCCATAAGCCTATGTTTTGGGTGTTTGGTTGTGCAACAATGTTGCCAAGGTTAAAGTTACGACAAATGTACTTTATGAGAGAGCCGAAATGTCAATGGGTTGCCACTCTGTCATAAGGTAGTGTTGTGTTTGTCTGGTTATCTCAGACAAAATTATTTCCCCCTTCAATAATTCGGTTATATTTTGTCTCAGGTGTCTGATGGTTAGCAAGAATAGGTTATCATTAAAGCGAACGTTATAGTTCTCTGAGAGATGCAACATGAATTCATCCAGAGTGGGAATGTTTTCAGGCACTACGAGGGAAAGGCTCCTTGCCCCTTTTTGTAGCAACTTAATAGGTACTTTATGTTCAGCACTCAATTGATATATTCTTGCATAATCCACCGCATCCATTAAATCTGGATACTTCAAATAGCAACTAATGAGTCGCACATTTTTGTGTAGTATAAAAATTGGCTGGAAAGGTTGGGTGGGTTCTTCACTAACAGTAGTGTATTTCTCAGAGAAAGGCGATTTAATTATCAATTTTGCATTCTTGTTTTCTAATGGCGTAAAGGTTCTGGGATGCAGCACCCGGGCACCGAAGAAGGTCATCTCAATGGCTTCATTAACGTTTATATTCTCAAATATCCGAGCTCCTTTGAATTCTGCTGGGTCCGCATTGTAGATACCACTAACATTTTTCCATAAGGTAACACGTTTACTATTCAAAATTGAAGCGATAATGGTAGCGGTGAAGTCAGACCCTTCTCTACCCAAAGTGGTTGGATTGCCTTTTTCATCAGCTCCGATGAACCCCTCGGTCAGAATTAATTCATTTTCATCAGGTGGTGTAAATAACTTAGATATTTTTTCTAATTTAGGTATTGCACCGAATTGATGGGATGACGTTATCATAAATGACTGTGCTGGAACATACTTTATATTTTCAAAGCCTTCACGTCTTAGAAACTCATATATTAGGTATGATGATAGTTTTTCTCCCAGAGACACGACTTCGGCATACGATAAATCTTTTTCCTGTATCGTTAGAGGATAAAGTATTTCATAAATCCTATTGGTTTCTATGTTTAGATGTTCTGCAATGGTAATATGTTTTTCAATGACTTTGTTTATTTCTGATGTGGCTTTTTCGTAGCGTTCCTCTTGAAGGAAACGATATATTCTTTCAAGCATATTGGTTACGTCGAACAGGGCTGAGACGACGAGGACAGCAGGTCTCCTTAGCTTAGATATAATGGTTCTGATGAGCCTTATCTGTTCGGCATTTTTAATGACCGAGCCGCCGAACTTGTGAACTTCCACATTCATTTTATCTGAAAGGCTATGCCTCCAAAGAATCTGGGTAATAAGGGTTCAGCCCCTCGTTCAATAGATCTTGTTTGTATAAACAGGGCACCTGAGAGATATACAGGACCTGCAATATGTAGATAGCCTCCCACGCCAGCACCTATGTATGGTCTGAGTGAATAGTGAATTCCGCCCAAACCCCCGATATAAATAGCATAAAATCTACTAATTAACCAATATCTTGCAAACAATTCAAGAGAGAGGGTTCTTGGCGATGTTATGTCTAATTCTCCCGGTCTGTCTTCTTCTGATTTGACCCCATCAAAGTATCTCAACCCTATTCCAGCAGTGAAATTATTCCAACATGGTATTGTTTTGTGGACAGAGACAGCCCCACCCTTCAACCTTCCCAGACCGTAAAAAGATGGATAAGCCTCGATGAACCAATTTATAGGGATGGTTTCATCAGAACCATTTGAGTTGTTTTCTGGCGTTTGTGCGAATGAGTATTGTCCTAATATCAAAGCCGTCAAGAGCAATCCAATCCTTTTCATAGCTTCACAAAGCTTTTTTGCAAAGATAAAAACAAACATAAACATTTATGGAGGGGAAGATTATTTCATTTCTTATAATGAGAACCCGTAATAAAAGATACGTCTGCTTCCTGGATAAATCCCCTCTAAGGTGATGCTTCCGCGAGCAGAGGTCAATGCTTCATAGAAGTCAGAAACGTTATATACTCTCCTACCGTTAACACGTAGGATTATGAATCCTTCTTTCACTCCTGTGTAGCGAGCAATTCTGCCTTCTGGATAAACTTTTTCAACTATAACTCCTCCGGGAACCCCCAGTTGTTGGGCTTTGTCCGAGGGCAATGTAGCAACTTCTATCCCAAGAACTTTTTGAATCTCTTTTTTCAAAGATTCATTAGAATTAAAGGCTTCCTCCTTGCTAGCTAGTTTAACAGTTTTTTCTATTATCTTGCCATCTCTCAACAGTTTAACTTGCAGGTTGTCCCCGGGTCCATGTTGGGCGATATATTCTTGGACATCTCCGATTGAATGCATTGGCACGCCATTTATTTCAAGAATAACATCACCTGGTTGTAGACCTGCGTTGCCTGCTGGAGACCCTGGCATCACATCAACAATTATCACTCCTTGCGGTGCGTCCATTCCCAGTTCCTCCGCTTCTTGTGGCATCACAGGACGATAGGTTATCCCAAGGAAGCCTCTTCTCACATAGCCATATTGTATAATATCTCCCACGACTTTGCGAACTATATTTACAGGGACAGCGAAAGAATAACCGGCATATACGCCTGTGGGCGTTGCTATTGCTATATTAATCCCTATCAGTTCGCCTTTGAGATTAACGAGTGCTCCCCCGGAGTTGCCGGGATTTACTGCTGCATCCGTTTGAATAAATGACCTTAGAGAAAATTGTCCTGGAATAATGTCAAGGTTCCTGCCCTTGGCACTGACTATTCCCGCTGTTACTGTGCTGGTCAGATTAAAGGGATTGCCTACTGCCAGAACCCATTCGCCAACCTGAACCTCATCTGAATTACCATATTTAAGGAATGGTAAGCCTTCTTCTTCTATTTTGAGAACTGCGAGGTCTGTTGATGGATCAGAGCCAACCAGTTGAGCCTGGTAAACCCTTCCGTCAAAGAGGGAAACTTGAATTTCGCCATTCCCGTCTCCCACGACATGTTTGTTGGTTACGATGTATCCATTTGATGAAATGATGACTCCTGATCCATATCGTTGAGACCGTTGTCGTTGTGGTGTGTAAAAGAAGTCGTTGCCGAACCATTTGGACAAAGGATGTGGTTGCAAAACCATTTGCTCCTCCACTACTCTGATGTGAACAACTGCTGGTCTGGACACTTTGGCGGCATATACGAAATCTGAGGGTGCATTTTGGTTTGATGATAGAGTTATTGGCACGTTTGAAGTGGCAAGTGTCTGACCATTTTCTTCTTTTCGACTCTCTTTACTTGATTCATTGTTTATGGGTGAGAGAAACAATAACATGGCTATTGCTAAGGCTCCTCCAATGATTCCTCCAACAAGTGCAGAAGCAATTTCTTTCTTTTTCATCTCCAAGTGTTTTTCTGTCGTTTTTGATAAAAGTAACGCAATAGAATTACAAATTATGTGCCCATTTAGAAAGATGCATATATTGACAGATTAAACAGTCTTCCTGTCAATCTTCTGGGAATGGCGTAGTAGATCCCAGATATGTCTCTTATCCAATAATATGAGAACACATTTCTTCTGTCCAAGATATTGAATATCTGCAAATCAATCCATAGTTTATCAAAGAATGAAAGTGCAGGATTATGTATTGCAGAAGTTCCCTCCGGGTCTTCTTTGTCCACGAGGACAAGGCGAAGTCCCATATCTATTCTCAGATAAGGTGGCATCCTGAATGTATTGCGATATTGAAGGGCATAGGTTGTTTCAGGCGGTGGGCTGAAAGGGATTCCCGAAGCGAAGTGAGCAAGCATAGTGAACCTTAGGTTGGGAACCTGTGGCACCCTGTCCAGAATAAGCATGCTGACTCTGAAATGCTCATCTGACGGTCTCTCAACCCATCTGTCTCCTATTTTTTCCTGAGTGTGCAGGAAAGTAAGGGAGATCCAAGATTCCGTTCCGGGAAGCAAAGAGCCGTTAAGGCGATGCTCCCAACCCACTACATAAGCCGTCGCATCATTATTAGCCCAATAGTCAATGAAAACCCCGTAAATGTCATAAATGTTAACGTCCCACAGATATTTGCCATAAAGGGAAGATTGATAGAGAAAGTCTTTTTGTGCTATTTTGACTGTTCTGGATGCTGTTCCGATAAGATGAATGCTCTTTTGAGATTTAACGCTTTGCCACTTGTAATCTCCTGTTTGTGTAATGAACTCCCGATAAAAGGGCAATTGATAGAACAATCCTGTTGCTATGTTTAAATCCCAGTTCTTAAATGCTGGGAATTTTATGGACAGTCTTGGTTCTGGCAATATCTCACGTGCTGGAAGCCAATATGTCATTCTAAGTCCTGCAATTAAAGTCAATTTTTCAAATGATACGTTTTTTGTAAAATAAGCCCACATTGCATATAATGGTTGATAGCCCTGACCTTCCGTGAACTTATGCATTAGGACTGCTGTGTCGCTCCGTGGCAATGAATATCCTGCTGAATCCAGTCTTTCCCATTCATAGATGAAGTCGCTCACAGTCCATGACTTCATTCCCAACCCCAACTGTTGATTTTTCTGTTCATAGGAACCTTCTGCCTGAACGATATTAAACAGGGCATAATTGCGTCTCCATATATGGAATTCTCCTGCTCCAAGGGCGTAGATAACCTGCCCGTAATCTTCTTTCTGTGGGTCTGTTTGCACCTGTCCAAGCCAATATGCACTGGCAACGTCTTCCTTCTGGATTTCCAGAATTCTGGAATACTGCATTTGCAGTGAAAGTTCGGCATCTTTTTGAGTTTTGTGTCTGATGCGTGTTCCAACAATTCCTATATCAAACCCGTTTATTTCGGCACCTTGCATATAGGCAGTGAATTGCAAAACTCGGTTTACCGTACCGAATTTGACTACTTCGTTTTGTGGATAGAACTTAAATCTGGCAAGGGAACCATAGGCTAAAAAGTCTAAATATGTCCTTTCGGAAAACTGATAAGTGCCTGCCGTCTGAAAATCAAGAAACACAGGCTTATAAACTCCCTTTTGTGGTAATGTTTTTAGTAGATACGAATAAGATGAATACCTTGCTGATGACACAAAGTTTAGTCGGTAGTCCTTAGAATTGTAAAACGTTGATGCAGAAACACCTAACAGACTCATTCTGACCCTGAATTGTAAAGAATCAGGCTGGACATAATCAACGTCAAGCACTGACGACATCTTGCCTCCATATTGAGCGGGAAACCCACCCGCAGAGAATCTAATTGCTTGCACAAGGTCTGGATTAATGGCACTAAGACCTTCATATTGGGCAGACCGAACCAATTGCGGACGATATATCTCAAATCCATTGATAAACACAAGGTTTTCATCATAGTTACCGCCACGGACATTATACTGGCTGGACAATTCATTTGAAGAAGCGACTCCGGGCAAAATGCCTATGCTCTTTTCCACTGAAGGGACTGGCGTGGGCAAAACCGGCAAATGAGTTGGTTCAAGCCTTTCCATCTGGTCAAATTCAGGACGCACATCAATTGGGACGGTTGGCAGGCGGTAGGTCCTTGGCTTAAGCCAGATTATTATTTCCTGCTTGGATTCTGACAATTGAATGTTTTGAGTTGCAATTTCAAAATTCAAGTGCTGAACAGTTATTGATATGTTCTTACAAGGCAATTCCTTTTGCCAGAGTCCCTTTGCATCGGTTGTTCCACTTTGTTTCCCATTAATAAGTATAATTGCTTCTGAAACGGGCTTTTTGGTTTCTGCATCTTTAACCATTATAGTTAGATGGCATTGCTGTTGGGCATTGGCTATTGAAAACATCATTAAAGCAACCGCCAAAATCCATCCTGCAACCCTCATAGCCCAGTTAAAGAATATATAGCAGTTATTCCAAAGAAGTAAATCCTCGTTGGGTATCCACGGCTTACTAATGGAATTGACTTATTGTAGTCAAAAAACAGTTGGGTTTTCAGGTTAGTCATTGGTTCATAAGTGAAGGCTATTTTAAACTGGTAAGAAATAGCACCATTAACTATTTCACTAAGATTCTGGGATAGCCTGTGGACTGTTTGTTCGCTGTAGCCGTATCCACCAGTAATGGACATTCTGATAGGTTTCTTCAATTTGGGTTTAATTCCACCTATCTTGAATGGGATTCTAACATTCTTGAATTGCCCGCCTATTGTGAGCGTGCCTCTCCACGTCTGGTTCTCATTAACTTGATAGTTCATTATGCTCAATTGAACACTGCGAGTCCTGTTAATAGAGAAATTAAAGTTATATCCAGACCTAAGATTCACCTGAATTCCCAATAACGGACTCATGTTCTCATCAATAGTTACAGTGGTTATTTCATACATGGGATAGAAATCTCCGCTGATTGGGTTTCGGGCTGTGTCATATCCGTTGTCTGCTTTGTAGAAGAACGACGATTTGAAGTTGGAAATTTTCAGAGATGACTTGTAACTGTGATTTATGGAAATTGAAGAGAATATGTTTTTCAGGTTGCCGATTCGTTGCAGTCCCGATAGCCTAATTGACCAATTTGGTTTGGGTATTTGTGGGAAATAATTCCTTGGACCTAATTCTTCAATTGGGATTCCGGAATATGCGGCTATGAATGCAGGGATTAGGACCTGTGGCGAGTTGGGGCCATAGCCGTCATAGAATCCTAGGACTGTGTCTATTTCTCCTGCTGAATATGGGTTGTTTCGTCCAAGAAGTTGAGAGACTATTTGCCTGTATTGCTCAAATCGCTGGAATGTCTCTGATGGTCTGCCTCCTTTAGATGGCTTATCAAACGTGGAAGACCACATGTTCCACGAGATAGAGAAACTACCTGTTGTGAGTGGCGTCAGATGGGCAAAACCCGTTCCGTCACCTATGGTATCTTTGAAAATTTCAGAATAGTTGCGAGTAAACGTTCTGTTAGCATCAATGGATATGTTAAGCACTTTGAAGAAGTTAGTTGAAATTCGTCCTGTTATTCTGTCTTCACGAGACTGTTGGAAAGGCATATTAAAGAATGTATCTGTGGAAAGCCAACCTTTCTGAGCCAATTGTGGCAACCAAGAAGTGTCTGGCTGATAGCCAAAAAGGAAATCCCATCCGGGTCCAGAGAAAGTGCTATCCATTCCGAGCCATCTGGGCTGTAGCATAAATCCCGGAAGGGTCGTTCCTTCCCTGATAGTGTACGTCAAAGAAATGTTATTCCATCCCTCAATGAGTCCTTTAATTATTTTTCCTGCTGTTGTTTTAGGTTTTGCCGGTGCTCGTGGCGGCTTTGGTTTCTTTGGTTTTGGACCGGGCTCCTTGCCCATTGCCTTGCGTGCCTTCCACTTCTCAAGCCTAACTTTCCACTTTTGAAGGTCACGCTTGTATTTCATTGACGGGTTCACTTGTTCTTTTACCCACCAATACGTGTTGTGAAGGTTTCTCCACATTTTACGAGGTCTGGCTCCTATGGTGAATCTAGTTTCTCTGTTGTTGGATATAGTGTTTCCGAAGGATTGGGATGCCGGTGGTGCCCACTCCCATTTGTAGTTCGCTTTATAGTTAACGTCTCCATAAAGCCAATTTATAATAGGAAATTTATCAAAGGGTGCTTTGTAATTGGCGTTGAAGTCGTGGGTATATAATTGCGGTACGCCGAATTTGCTCATATTTTGCTGGACAATTTGGCGTTCTTCTCTGGTGTCAATGGGTCCTTCGGGCTCAGGGATTAAAGAAGTTGCTCGGGCTGTGAAGTTCATCCTCAGGGATCGGAATGGATTGTAAGTAATTGAATGAGTTCTATGCCACAGGAATTCTTTTTCATAGTAAGGCGGTATAGGCACTTCTCCGGCGGTTAATGACCTGAGTTGTTCCATCATGAATTTGCGGTCCCAGTCATAGCCCACTTTGATGCTTTGTGGCAGGAAAGAAAAATTGAATTCCCTGAGCCATCTGAGGTGTCTCTTGTTGGCTCTGATTTTCAACTTGAAAGGTTCCCAAGGTTTGGCAGTGGGCGAATATGAGTATTGTGCTCCAATTCTGTAGTCCCTTCTGAATCGTTGCTGAATGAATGGGTCTCTGTATCTCTCCTCTTTATATGTTCCAGAAAAAGACAGATTGGAAAGGTCCCAAGGCATTGGCTTGCCACTCTTCCCTGTCCGTATTTTCCTTATATTAGTAAAAGTTATTGACCTAATGTCCCGAGCAGTTTGAACGGTGTTCTTTAAGGAATCCCTAAGAGTTTGAGGAAGTCTGGTCATATATTCTCTTAAAACGATGTCTGTTTCAAAGGGATGGTATCTTGGTGTTGAAATTTGATTTGAATAAGCCAGATATACAGGCATTTTGATGGACTTAAACAGGAACTTACTCAGGTCAGTGCCAATAGCGAAGTCCACCCCTTGGAAGTAGTCCTGCCTCCTTTCTGTTATGGTTTGATTAAGTGCTCCGAATCCGGGTGTGTGCATCTTCCCGGCAATGCTAATGTTTGCCACGTCTGCAAGGGCTATGTCAACGCTAGCCTGAGCAGCACTCCCCCCATAGTTCTTATATCCTGCTACTCTCAATTCATTGAACCACACTTCCACGCATCTGGACCCGGTGCCATCTGCTGGGTTTGAAATTCCTAACATCATTGTTTGAACTCTACCAAGGTCTGGCTTACCAACTATTCTGATTATGTGTCCATTGGGCAGGACATAGTCAAATGGCTTGTTTACCGGATAGTCCTGTTCGTCCCTCATTCGCTTTATAATGACAAGGGAATCAAGCAATATGTTTATCCTGTTTTCTGCGGGCCAGACCAGTTCAGGATCTTCTGTTCCATAGGGTGTCAACTTCAAAGGCACTATGTATTCATAATAGTTCTCTGTGAAGTCATAACCTAATCTGAGGAATGCGTGCATTTCTCCATCCTGTAATGGGTTGCCGGGCACTTCCTCGGCGTGTATAAACATTCTAAGTCGTTCAAACTGTCGCAGGTCAACACCCGCTTCCTTATACACTGCCCTTGAATCCCCATCTTCAAGATTACAAACTTTTAAGACTAACGATTGTTCGTTTTGCTGGACCGCCACTCCACTAATGCTTGACGGAAGAACCTCTCGCTGAACCCCTGGTGGCAATACATAAGGAATTGGTTCCCGCTCGCTGTTCTCTTCAATGTTAACTACTGAAACGTCAAAATCCGTCTCCTGAACATCATCGTTTATAATGACTTCTCCCGGCTGCTTAAGGTCATATTCATAAATCCTCCATGTGCTTCCCACTAGAGCAACCCTTGCGAACCGAAGAACTGCTGTTGTGTCCCAACCGTGTAATATCATCCTTATAAATCGTATGGAACGAAAATCCGAGATACCTCCTGTCTTGTGTTGATATTTCCTTATAGGAATGCGGATTTGATACCATCTCACTTGTTCTGTGTTTCCATTTGGCAAAGTAACTTCTGCCGTTACCATGTCCGTTACATATCCATTGCCGGGTTGCAGGTCCGCAGGCGTTATCCTAACGACATATTGGTAATAGGCTTCTGCTTGATTAAGTGTGTTGTCTTCATTAAGGTCCTCATTATCGGGATAGTTTGTAGCGGAAAAAACTTGTTCTCCTTCTCCGCCGACAGGTGAGTTTCCTTCCGGATTGCTATAATACTTATACAGGTCAAGAATAGGCAATTCCTGTGCTATAAGTTCAGGGTCTAAGTAGTGTTTGAAGTTGTCCCGGGATGGGTCTTCGGCGAATCGTTGATAAGCCTCAGGCGAGAGGATGGCTTGAATGTTTCCGAGATAATCTGTTCTAAAGAAGGTTTCTGCTTCATCGGGTATTCCGTCCAGACCGACGTCTTGGGCGGTTCTCTTCGCCGGATCGTTGTCAAATGTTCTGGTTATTGGTGGGAATTTAGGCACGAGTCCCCAGATGGTGGTATCTGCTATTGCGGGGTCGTCTTCCGGTCCGGGCAGACCATTTTCGTAGGCAAGGCGGCTATCTGAAAGAACATCTTCTGAAACATTACCAAGGTGGATATATAATTCCCCTCCTTTGGCAAATGGGTCATACACAAACGGGTCCATTAGCCACAGTTCAATATATTCAATCCCTGCCTGTTCAAAGTCAGTTACGTATAGCGACTGAGTTATTCCTGCCCATCGCTTTTCTGGGTTTGTAAGATAACCATCCGGCGTCAACTCAGTAATGTAGTTATATGGTCCCGGTTCATTAGGATAATAGGCAAGGTTGAGAGTTGTTATCCTCAGTGGTGTGCCCAGTTCACTGGCTTTCTGAGGGAACACTTCCTGTTCAAGCACTTCCCTGACAAAATGATTAGAAATCAAATCGGGATTATTTTTAATATAGTCAGGCGTGCGGCCGGTCTTATCGTAAAAAACTGGATCTATAGCAAACCAAGACAGGTGTGCCCTGTTATAATTTATTGCCAAGGAATTGACAGAATCTCCTTCTGTTAAAATGGGTTGCCCATAATAGTCTACCATCCTCTGAGGGGTAGCGGCGAGTTTCCAAGCAGTGACTGGCAACCGAATGTCATAATAGTGTCTCACTCCTTCAAAGTCGTCCAGATAGATAGTTGCGTTTTTATCGTTTTCAAGCCTCACCGCTTTGTTTTCTTTTGGCATGAAGTGAGCCACTTCAAGGCGAGCCCTCACCTGAGACTGCTGCTTGCTTTCAATACCCGGCAATTTGTTGACCAGTTGGGTGAGCCACATGGACGGTGAGGAATAGGTTAGGTCAGCTCCCACTATCTCATTAGTCACAGGGATTGTGTTCATATCAACTTTGTAAGTATAGGTCTGTTCAGTGAGCCGTAGCCACGTTGCTCCTAAGGATAGATTCTTATTTATCCAATAGTCAAATCGGGTTCCTATGAAGAACTTTCTTGTTGCCAGAATGAAATCCTGCGATTCAAAAGTTACGTTTACTGGTTGTCCGGACTGTAAAATAGCATCATTTATAATTCTTACCTTCCCAAGCATATAGTCCACAGTGTAATCACGTCCCTCCTCAAGAGTTCTGCCCCCTACAGTTACACGCACTGAGCCTTCCGGGATATTCATTCTGCCAAGGTCTATAGTGCTTCCCGCCGCTGATTTATATCTCACTCGGATAACATATCTGTTTTTATTGGCTTTCTGACGAGCCTGAACCTTGGTTGTTGTATAGAGTTCTTGATAGACATATTTGCCCCACAGGTGCGGTTCAGAGGCAAGAGCATCTTTAATTGTTTTACCGAATGGCTCAAGGACAGGGAATATGACACGTCCTCTTTGCGGGTCGATGGTTATTCCTGGTAGGAAGTCAAACACTCCGTCGGGACGCCTCTGCCCTTGTTTATTCACCTGATCAACTTTCAAGACCCTGATGAGTGGGACACCTTGAATGGAACCCTCTGGGATATACCTTTTATAGCCCCCACCAGGGTCAATATAGTAAACATCAAGGTAGAAATCCTCTGGGCTGATTTGCCATGCCCTCAAAGGATAAATGTTTTTCATCATTAATTCCCAGATGGGCAGGTCAACGAAAACTCCAGAAGATTTAATCATTTTCAGGAAAAGCACTTGATCATTGTTCTCTCCAATGGGGACTTCGTCAGAAAATTCACCAACTCTATAAACTTCACCGTTATATGTGTATTCATAAGCGACTGCGAGGACTTCATTAGGTTGCAGACTGATGTTTAAAGAAATGAATCCAAGTTCCGGATAAAGAGTGAATTCATTTTGAGACAATTTCCGTGCATACACCTTTTCAAAGTCTTTAATGTATTCAAGTCCCAAGGTTTGAAGTTCTTGAACCACTGTGTTTGCACTGCGGGCGTTTGGATTGCCGTTTAGCGTTGCATAGAGTGTGTTAGCGTCGTTGGATGGCAGAACCCCTGCATTGGTTTTTTTGAATGCCGTTCTATATGGTTTGGGTTCTCCTAGGTCCATCAATGCCACTATCTCCCGGGCATTTTCCGGTCTTCCCTGGGTGTTAGTCACCCAAACTTCTATCCGAGTTATTCTCACATTGGACTTAATCTTAGGTAGTTCAGAAAGAGCTTGTTCATAGTTGTCTTTGAAGTAGTGAGATAGAAGGAAGTGCTTGTTTTCTTCATATTCATCGGCTTTTATTTCCACTGTTTTAGTTTGTGCCCCTCCTTGAAAAGTGATTGTTTGGGTTTGGCTTTGTTTCTGCGAAGCCACTGCCGTAACGGTCAACCTGCCAAATTGCAGTTTTGTTTTTATTCCCATCAGTTGTTGGGCTCCTGTAATAAGCGAGTTTTTCAAAGGAAAAGAGACGTTTCCTGCCTCAATTTCTTTAATAATGTGATGTTCCTTGCCTTCATATCTCAGTCTTATCTGGTTGTTGAAGTTTAATTGAGCTTTTGAGTCAAAGTTGAAATTAATTTTCATCAAGTCTCCAATTGACCCCACTACACTGAATCGCATATCAGTATTGAAATCTGGATAGCCAATTCGCCTAAATCGTTCTGGTAATAGTGGGTTGTCTGTCTTAGTGTGTTTGTATCCCACTGTTAGGCTGACTTCCCCTGTTGGTCTAATACTCACAAAGTCGCCACCAAAAATGTTAAATACGCTTGAATCCAATCCTGGCAATTCGGGTCCTTTACCTTTCTGAAGAGTTGATAGCCTGACTTTCCCACCTTCTAATTCCACTTCACTATCCCGATTATCCATCCAATAGAGATGGGACTGTTGTTGTTCTTTCCATCGCATAAATTCTTCGTGGGTCATATAGACCGGTGGTCTAACATCCACTCCTTCTCTATGGAAATGAATGAAATAGCCTCCAGTTAGTGAGTCGTATTCAACAAGTGTATCTATTTGGTCGTGAGGAACTGTCGGGATAGTATCTTGAGCATTTATAGGTATAGCTAGCCCATTAAATAATGAAATACCTGTCGCCACTAAAAGTGCTATAACCCATCTTGCCATACGTCCAACGTGTGGAATTTTAACGCAAAATTGTTGCATTTATGATATAGTTCCTGAATTACAACGGACACAGATGACCTTTTTTGAACGCAGTGTTACGCCAAGTTCGGCACAGTAAACCTAGCAAAAACTTAAGAAACAGTGATACCCTCTTTATTCCGCAGAATCACAATCTTCACATAATAAAGTTCACAAGGTAAAAAAGAAATTAGTATAACGAAAATTTGAGCGGGCGACGGGATTTGAACCCGCGACCCCCAGCTTGGGAAGCTGGTGCTCTGCCCCTGAGCTACGCCCGCATCCTGTTATATCTAAACGACTCCATGGGAACAAAAGTTCACATCTCATAGCTTATTTTATCACAAAAGGGACAACTTCTGAAAGACGATATAAAAAAGGGGATTGTAGTTAGAAGTGGGATTAAAAGTGTGGAAGTTGAGTTGCCTGATGGAAGTGTAGTCAAAGCGGTTGTGAGAGGGAAGTTCAGACTCCTCTCATTCAGAACCACTTCTCCTGTGGCGGTTGGCGACATAGTTCACTTGCGTCTTGTTGATGATGGCACTGGCGTGATTGAAAGAATAGAAGACAGGAAGAACTATATTGTCAGGAAATGGCCACATCGCAGACACACATATCAGATATTGGCGTCCAACATAGATCAGGCAATCCTAATTGCCACGTTAGTCAAACCTAAAACTTCAACTGGATTCATTGACAGGTTCTTGATAGCAACGGAAAGTCAACATATTCCTACTCTTATTTTCTTCAATAAGTATGACCTGTATGAAGACAAAGAGAAAGAAATGCTTGAGGAACTAAGGAAGGCGTATACTAATGCGGGCTATACTGTGTTACATGGAAGTTTGACGGATGGTTCAACAATAGAGCGAATCAGGGAAATAGTGAAAGGGAAGAAAACCTTACTCTCTGGACATTCTGGTGTCGGCAAATCAACGTTAATAAATGCGTTGGTGCCCAATGCGAATGTGAAGACACAGGAAGTGTCTGAATATACTGGGAAAGGGAAGCACACAACCACTTATTCCAGAATGTATAAACTTCCCGAAGGTGGATATTTAATAGACACTCCGGGAATAAAGGAATTTGATGTTCCGGGACTGACGAAACGGAACCTGAGGGATCTGTATCCAGAATTTAGACAGGTTCAAAATGAATGTAGATATAATGATTGTTTGCATGTTAATGAGCCTGATTGTGCGGTTAGGGAAGCCGTGGAAAAAGGGCAAATCCCACTGTTCAGATATCAAAACTACATACGGATTCTCAATACCCTACCTAATTAAACTTTTTGCTTCTTTGAAAAATGCTCATAACTTTGCATAACTGAGATATGTTTAAACAAACGAGTAAAGTTGGCTTCGGGAAATCTGCACTTTTTATAGCACTTTTGTCTCTAAGTGCCCTATTCTCATCATGCAGGAAAGAACTGGAAAACCTTAATAAAGAGGCGTGGACTCCCGAAATAGGAATCCCTCTATTCTACTCAAAAATTACGGGCTCTGACATTGCGTATGACTGGCTAAGGGCAAGTTCAGTCCTTATTGATTCATCACAGGTCATAACAGTCATCTATGAAAGCGAAGGGAAATACACAAACCTTTCAGATTCCCCTTTCTTCAACCCCTCTCATTATAATATCTTGGACTTCCAGTCCATCAACATCGCCCAAACCAACTCTTCCACTTTCATCTCATTGGGCAAATTTTCCGACGATTTTTCTATGATGACCAGAGATAGCATTTGGAACAATCACGGTTCCACAACAATGCTCCCCCCCCTGTCCAATGAAAACTCTTATGATAATAAGTTAAAAGGCTTCTCTCAAATTGAAGATGCAAGAACGATAAGCGTCATCACTGGCAATCTAACCATTAGCATAACAAATTCCACTCCATATACCCTTTCGGCAAACCTATCCTTAGTGGATGCTAATGGAAATCAATTGAACGATTCGGACATACACATCTCTGCCCTTGCCCCAACCTCCTCCTTCACTCATCAATTGACCATTTCCAACAAACAAATCTCCTTCCCTATAAAAGCAAATTTTACAGGCATATATGCCCCTCAGGTTCTGTCTATGGTCGACACCGCAATGCAAGGAATCTCTGTATCACTAACCTTTTCCCAACTGACTATTGACAAGATTGAAGGACAATTTGAAAACCTTATGTTAGGAAGTTCGGAACTACGAATTGCCCCCCACCCCATATTTTTTATGGATCTTTCAAGAGGCGAGTTAGTAGTGCGAACAAATTGCTCAGCGTGTTCAAACGTGAATTTTAACATCACCTTCCCGACAGTTACAGTAAACGGACAACCCCTCACTGTCTCCGCCCGTGCCAATGCAACCACCACAGTGCCCATCTCCAATTCAATATGGCGACTGCCGATGCCAAGCAGAGTGCCCATTAATGTTTCCATATCCTCATCATCCCCAAATGGGACATATTCAACGCCTGACTCCTCTGAACTGTTTGTTTCCATTCAGAATTTTAAATTCAACTCCGCTCAGTTCCTCCCACCTAAATCAGAAGTATCAATTTCCGACACCTTACACATACCATTCTTTGCCCGAACACAAGGCAACACAGAATTCATGGAACCATATCTGGAAACACAATTTATTAACAGAATCCTTAGCAAAATCCCAATGTCCATAAGCAACATAATTAATTCCAATGGCGACTACTTAATTAGTCCACACATTGGCTCATTTATCTCCCTTGACCCTGCACCGATGGAAAACTTCACCGCCCAATCATTCCTTTTTGATGTCAACAATAGTAACATCAAGGCTTTCGTAAATAGCCAACCTGCTTATGTCTATGCACAACATATTGTATTGCTCAATGATACAATTAAACTCTCTGATAATAATAGTTCTGTCGGTTTTAAATCTTCTCTGGCTCTACCCTTTAAAGGTTCGGTCTCTGGACTCCTCGCCTCCGATACAACCATCTTAAAGGCAGACATTCTTGAAAACACGAAGGACGCCACGCTATACATCACCGCCACTAACTACTTCCCCCTTCAAACAAAAGTGTTTATTCTCACTGCCACCCTGCCCCTTGATACCATAGCCACCATAACCATTCCACCGAACACAACCCAACAGAACAGGCTCGTTACAGAAGTTTATCTGAATGAATCGGCGGTTCAAAGACTCAAATCAGACAAACGGATTATAATAACTGCCATTTTTGACTCACCACCAACCACTCCAACAATAACCATTAAATCATCACAATACTTTGAGATCCATGCGGGCGTTAAAAGTCGCACTGTTATTGAGTATTAGCACGTGGGCGTTGGGACAAGAAACGATTGAATGGCGACCTCCTGTCCACTCAGGTTGGTATCCTATGCCCCT
>JAADEI010000021.1 GCA_013153515.1 Chlorobiota bacterium
CCTGAAACAAGCGTTAGGTTGATAGAAGTGGTGTCTTTGGGACAAATGGTGTCTGGCTCTGCCGTCAGCACAGGTTGCGGAAACACATTAACCCTCACCGAATCAGAATTATAACATCCGTTAACATCTACCACTGTAATATAATAGGTCGTGTCCACAGGGGTATATGTATTAGTATTTTGACAAGTATCACAGGTTAAAGCATAGCTTGGTGCCCATGTCCATGTGTATGGTGGCGTTCCAGAAATCACCCCCGGAGACATAAGGGCAGTGTCATACTTGCATTTAAAAATATCATTTGTTAGTAATTGAGGTGTTGGTTCAACAGTCACAATAAATTGTGTTTCTCCCCAACATCCGGAGGCGTCCTCCACTCTAACAGTTCCCACATATGTTCCAGCAGAAGGATATGTATAAGTAACCGGATTTCCTATTGCTGTGTCCCCATTCCCGAAATTCCAATAATAAGTGAGTGGTGGAATAACAGATGCATTAGAAGTATCAATAGTTGCTTCCAGCGTGACCGGGATCCCTTCACAGACGGCAGCCCCTTGCGTTTGGATATCCACAGAAATAGGGACAGTAATCAAAATGTTTCCCCTCAACGTGTAATCACAGGAACAATCAAGAAATACTGTATATTGAAAAAATCCACATTGAGTATAACAATATGTAATAATATCGCCACTGTTTACTGGCATAGGTCCTTGGACATTGCCATCGCCCCAATCAATGGTTACAAAGCATCTACTATTATGCGGTGTAGAGATAACAATTTCAACACAATATCCATTCACACTCCTTACCTGAGTGCCCTGCCCTCCGCCACAGGACACATTAAAATGTTTACTATCAGGAGCGTGGGGTTCAGAAGCACAACTATTATCCGAGGCAAATGACCCCATTGACAGGACCAAGACATTTAAAGGGGATAGCACAAAAACAGCCCATTTTAGTACAACACTCTTCATAACAACAATTTAACACTCTGCACCTATGGTTAATTAGTAAATCATAATACAAATATACAAAAAAACATTCAAATCGAGCTGTCTTAGAAACCCCAATTCTGAATCAAAAAGGGAATTAGCGAGTAACACTAAGAGCTTTTTTGAATCACATAGGTCAGAAAGTATAGAAAAGACTCAAGTTACACTGAAAAAATCTCTTGTGATATTTTGTATAGTTATATACCCTGTGTTTATTTTAAGTATTTTACTTAAGATAAATCAATTATTGCAAAATTCTGTGATAGACCTGTTTGTTTTTGATCTGCGTTGTGTCTCCAAGATAATACCATCTAATTCCACGAGCATATTTTCTCAGTGCACCATTTACCTGCTCAAGTGTTGTTTGCTTAATCCAATCAGAGTATTTATCTGCCCTTTGCCAATCCCCAGCAATCATTTCATGTCTAACATAAGCTCCTGCCATGCTGGCATTCCCTTCCAGTTGAAGGTAGAACCGGGTTCTCATCAACTCTTTTGTGTTACGGAATTCCTTTTCTGAGAAACCATTTTCAATAACATTTTTCACTGTTCTCCACATTACGGAAGCTGCAGAATCCGGTAATGTTGAGCTAACGTATAAAATTGCATAAGGTGTTTTCATTACAGTAGTATAGAAAGCTGCGGGGGCATAAGACAGATTACGTTTGGTTCTTATCTCAACAAACATCTTATCGTCAAGGATTTCAAAAGCGAGTCTATAAGGCACTTCATCTGAGGTGTTCAATTTGGGTGCTCCGACAATGCCTCTAATGTAGTTTGTAGCCATTCCCTCACGATGTAACGTGAACAGTTCGCTGGTGTCAAATTGAATCCTGTCAGGAAGATTAAATTTCACCTTCATGTTACGAGCGGGTAAAATTTTAAAGAGGCTCCAATTTTGTATTCTGTTTTCTTTGACATCACCCACCACTACAACGAAAGCACGGGACTTGTCTACCAGCCTATTAGTATAGTAGTCTTTAACTTTCTGGTAAGTCAGATTAGCGAGGCTTGAATTGGTTCCTTTATGATACTTTTCATAATCATATCCTTTGAACATGTGGGTTATTGACCATATTCTAAGTGCGTCGTCTGGATTGGACCATTCATTGTTTATTATTGCCTTCTGACGTTGAATAACTTTTTGATAAGATTTTTCATCAAATATAGCATTTGTCAATAATTTGCCAATTATGGAAATTGCAGTATCTATGTATTCCGCTGGGGCAGTTATAGAGAATCCTGCGTAGTGCCTCTGGGCAATCGGTCCGACCATTATTCCCAATTCGGCGAAGAGGTCCTGCATCTGGTCGCCGGGTAGTCCCGGAATGCCACTTTCATAAGCGGTGTGTATGGCTGTGTATTCAATGCCAGCCTCTGTGGAATCATAATTAGCTACGCCCCCATAGAAAACGACATAAGCCGAAACAAGTCCATTAGGCACATACCTATACACAACAGGAACATCATTCACTTTAATCTCCTTTGCTTGTTGTGCCTGGGCGTGCAACCCCACTATCAAAGGCAAAATCCAAATCCAACTATTTGCTTTCATGAGCCAATTTTTTGAAGTTTAACAAAGAGTTTCCTGTCTCCTTGCTTAGATATGACCATCCACCTGTCTTCGTTAACACCGAACTGTTCGGCATTGTTTTTCAAGAACTGCTCGTATGCATTGCCTATTTCCACGAATTGTTGTGGGTGCGATATGGTAACAATCAACTTCCTATCTGGATTTATTTTAAGCAGAAACAACCAATCCCGAATATCACTTGCATATTTCACCGTGTCTTGAGGGCTTTCCGGTGCCCACCGATACTGGTAATCATAATAAGTGTCCCTGATTACATTTATCGTATCCACAAGGGCTTCCATTTGAGGTGGGATTAACAATCCTTCAACCCAATTGTTGCCATAAATATATTTATCAAGAAAACGTTTAATGTCTTCCCGAGTTACGGACTTAATTTGCTCTGGATATGTGGTAAAGTACTCCGGATTAGCCACTGCCCACCAGAAAGTGAAAGTGTGGATTAGTTGAGAGGCCCGTTCAAAGTTATATTTCCAGTCATTTATCAAAATTTTCTTAGCTCTCTCCAGTTGTTCGTCAGTAAAGTAATCCGGGTTGCCCCATTGTGCAATTTCCTCACGAAGTTTCAAAATCCCTTCATTGATGCGTTGTGGGTTAGGAATTCCATAAATGCTTATTGGACCGGTGAACCGGCTTGTTAGATAACTCGCTGAAACCTGTAAAAAATACCCACTATCAACTAAATTTTTCTGAAATCTATTTGTTTTTTGTGATAAGATTGTAAAAAAGACATCTGCAGCATAAGTGGCTTCAATGTCCTCAGTGGTTCCAGGACCCTGCCATGCTTTCATGAACATAGGCATTCTGGCAATCTCTCGCTTCTCTATAAATGTAACATTATGAGGCACCGGCTTAAATCTCGGAATAGGGTATTTTTCAAATATATCAAAGTCGCTCGGTTGCCACGAACCCAAATACTCTTCCACTGCATTAAATACGGAATCTGGATTAACATCCCCCGCAATGACCAAGATGGAATTGTTGGGATAGTAATATCTTTTTTGAATTTCCCTCATTATTTTTGGCGTAGCGTTTAAAATCACATCATAATTCCCAATGGCATTTTTCCGTGTAATCAGATCCTGCCAGAGATACTTATTTCTTCTGAAATAGATGTGCCAAAAAGGGTTTGATTCAAGCCTCTGAAATTCCCCCGCCACAACAACATTCTCCTTCTTCATCTCTAAGGAGTCAAACAATGGGAATTGAATAGCATTTGCCATGAATTCAATCCCTTCCCTCCAATTATCCGAAGGCATAGTAAAAAAATAATTAACGCGCTCATCGCTAGTAGTGCCATTAAATACTATCCCTAACTCCTTAATTCTATCCATGAACTCTTCCTGAGACCTATATTTCTCATTGGCTTTAAAAAACATGTGTTCATATAAGTGGGAAAGCCCGTCAAGGCTGGAATCCTCAGTGAACGCCCCATTATGAACAGCTATCTCCACAGTGACCAATGGCACTGAATGGTCCTCTATAACTACCACTTCAAGCCCATTAGGCAACCTCTTAAAATGAAAGTTTTCGGGTAATTTAGGCACATCATAAACGAGATGATCAGGAAACATTTCGTAGTATTGATTTTGGTTCCATAGAGTATCTGACATTTTAGTGGGTTCTGTGCTCTTCTGACTTTTTTTAAATAACCCACAGGAAACGATGCCCCCTAATACCCCGATTGCTAAGAAAGCCTTTAAAACTCCTATCTTTTTATCCATCATCTTTCAATGAATTTTACGGTTTGTTTTCGCTATTATTCTCTTTGTTCTTTGTTTTTTTTCTTTACTTTCTTCTTGTTCTTCTTGTCCTTCTTTTCTTTTTCCTGTTTCTTCTTTCCTTTTTTGGTTTGAGACTTCTTTTTCTTGTCCCCAACCACTTCCACTGTGAACCGGACATCTTGCAATGGTCTATCGTATCTGTCTCTGGGCAGATTAGATATTTTCTCTGCCACCTCAATACCCTTAGTTATTTCTCCAAACACGGTGTATTGACCATCCAAGAACGGGGTTCCCCCCTTTGTTTGATACACTTTCTTTTGCTCTTCTGTGAATTTATATCCGGTTTTACGTTCAATTTGTTGCAATTCTTTTTCTGTCCATTTGCGCCCAATGACTATATAGAACTGGCTTCCTGACGAGCGGCGTTCCGGATTGATTTGGTCTGGCAGTCTAGCTGCGGCAACAGCCCCTTTCTTGTGATATAAATTAGGCTTTATTTCTGCGGGAAGGGTATACCCAGGACCGCCCTGCCCCAACACCTCTCCTTTCTTGGCATTTCGCGAGTTAGGGTCTCCTCCCTGTACAACAAACTCTGGGATAACACGATGGAAAAGGAGACTATCGTAAAAACCCTCCCGAGCTAACTTCAAAAAGTTTTCTGAATGAATGGGCGTTTCACAATACAGCCTCATTCTCATCGTGCCATAATCAGTGTGAATCAAAATTGGAGGATAGCACGTCGTGTCTTGGGCGAACAAAACGTTAACAAAAAGCACTATCGCAATAGCTATCCATCTCATCGGATGAATCATTTAAGCAAATTTATGCCATAATGCTTTAACACAAACTATCATTAAGGCATTGGAACTCTACTCTTTAAGCAAATCGTTATCTGTGATAGCGGGGAAGGGCTCGTAGCTCAACTGGATAGAGCGCGGGACTACGGATCCCGAGGTTGTGGGTTCGAATCCCACCGAGCCCGCTGTAACAAAGGCTTTCCCATAGCTTTCGGGCTCGTAGCTCAACTGGATAGAGCACGGGACTTCGGATCCCGGGGTTGTGGGTTCGAATCCCACCGAGCCCGCTATTGATTATTCATATTAGTTAGTAGCATATATTCAAAGTAATATCCCCCAGAAGTAACACTACCGGATAGAGTATTTATACTTCCGAAGAGCCCATTATTAGCCCTGAGAAGTCTACTATATTACTATTGCTTGTAGTACTGCCATTGCAATTTCCTCTTCGGAAGCTAATATGTAACCCGCCTGTTCCTTGGATTTGTAGAGCTTTGGACACGTTAGCTGTAATCCTAACATACTTTGAATGAGCGATTCCAGTTACCACAGGATAATTATTAGACGATACATTGGAAATAATTACTGTGTCTGAGCATGTGGGTAA
>JAADEI010000032.1 GCA_013153515.1 Chlorobiota bacterium
TTGCTTGATGATATAAAAAACGAACTTTCCGATGTTATAAGTCAATTTGCTAACAAGCATGCGGTTGAGAAACCTGAATTAGTCCCTTGGGAGAAACTTCCCGAACTGGTTGATTTTGTTTTCATCGCATTGCACGGAAGACCCGGAGAGGACGGAACAGTGCAGGAAATACTTGAAAAAATAGGAATTCCTTACAACGGTTCGGGCATTGAATCGTCAAAAATTACAATTGATAAGCACCTGACTAATCAAATCTTGAGGCAACATGGATTTTCCGTCCAGAAACAAATGGTTATTAAGAAACACGATTGGCAAAAGGATAAAGACAAAGTAATAAAACACATTGAAAGTGAGTTTTCATATCCATTTATTGCGAAGCCAGTGGACGAAGGTTGCTCATCGGCAGTGATTGTAATCAAAAACAGGAACCAACTGGAAGCGTATGCCGAAACGACCTTTAGAGACCAAGACGAATTGGATAAGGAACATGCCAAAGTCCTAAACATTCCGATGAATGCTTTGTTCCCAGCCAAGGATTACTTCCTGATAGAAGACTTGGTAAGGAAACCCGAGGGAGGAAAACTGTTTGAAATAACCGTTGGGTTGACTACTGAAACGGATGAGAAAACTGGCAATGTTGTTCACAGGGTTTTTGTCCCTTCCCTTGTGCCTACCAAAGGAGAAATTTTGACTCTTGAAGAAAAATTCTTAGCGGGAGAAGGGCAAAACATTACACCTGCCGTGTTCGTGGATGATATAGAAGAGAACCGAAGAATTATAAAAATAATTCAAAAGGAGATAGAAAGGCTTGCCAAAGTGCTTGATATTCACGGCTATGCCAGTGTTGACGCCTTTCTGAGGTTACACCCTGACAACAAGCCAGAAGTGGTCATCATTGAAATTAATTCTTTGCCGGGAATGACGCCCGCAACAGTAATCTTCCATCAGGCAGCGGAAGAAGGAATGACACCCATTCAGTTCATTGAACACATTATTGAAGAAGGAAAACGGAAGCAGAAAATTCAGAAAGGCATCCCGCAAAAGACAGAAAACGTATAATAATTGCAGGCAGATTAAAAATTTGTTATCTTTGACTAAATTAGTGGCAAATGGATATCACTGTTTTACACTTGCATGATGATGTTGAAGCAGCACGGTTGTTAAGATTATATGAGTTTTCTTATCCGAACCTTAGGATACATGTTACACCTAAATATGGCAAGTTTGACGTCAATACAGTTAGAAAGTATTTAGATAAATCATCGGTTGTTGTCCTGTTCATATTTGACCAAAACGTTTCTTTTGACGAGCGAACCGAGTTAGAACTCAAAGAAGCCATTAAACTTAGGAAGCCTATTGTAGTCGTAGCACCGAGTAACTTTGATATTCCTAACTTTTTACTTAACTACGATAATGTCAAAATATATGCACCTTCTAAAAAATACATTTTAGAATTTTTTGAAAGGTCGGAACAAAAAGGAAATACTTTGGACTTGCTTATTTATAAACTGTTGAGCGAGATTCACTTGCGGTCAAAGGTTGCCTGATGGCGAAACAGAAAACCCTATGCATATTAGACATCAATATATACATAATTCTAAGTTATCACACACGAATGGAGATTCTCAACATATGCCTGTATTTGTTTACACGATTCTCTGTTCATAAAGTATGGCTGCCCAAAATGGTTGCTGCCGAACTTTCAAAGAAAAGAACTCATCACATACAAAAAGTCTTTGAAGTAATATCTTCCATAGTTCCAATAGAAGAGTGTCCAATAAAGAACAGGGCAACCAAGGAGACAATAGAGAAAGAATGCGGGCTTGATGAAGGAGAAAGCGACGCAATTATGCAAATAGTCGAAGCCAGATATTTGTCAAAAGAAAGCCGAAATCGGTATTTTATCTTAAACCTAAAGCCGTTGTTCATTACCAACGATAAGCAAGCATACCAGTGCTCTTATGTCCAAGAAAACGCAGTGTATTGGCGAGAGACCATAGCAGATGATATCCTTGCACATTTGGGTATTCCAGTAATGAAATAAGTATAGCATTTGTTAACAGAAGTAAAGATTTTGCATAACTTTGTATATGCTATGATACTGTCTGATAAGAGGATTTTGGAAGAGATTGAGAAAGGGAACATAGTTATCAAACCGTTCAGGAGGGAGTCCCTTGGTTCCAATTCGTATGATGTCCATCTGGGTAAGTATTTAATGGTCTATGACACCGATGTTTTGGATGCGGCGAAAGAAAACCCTGTTAAGGAGATAATTATTCCTGATGAGGGCATTGTATTGGAGCCGGGAAGGTTATATCTTGGAGTTACTGAGGAATACACTGAATCCCACAAGCACGTACCTTTCCTTGAAGGGAAGAGCAGCACTGGACGATTGGGAATTTTTATTCACGCCACTGCCGGGAAAGGAGACGTTGGTTTTTGCAACCACTGGACTCTGGAAATTTTTGTTGTTCAACCAGTGCGGGTCTATGCCGGAATGCCCATCGGTCAATTGATTTTCTTTGAGGTAAGCGGAGAAGTGGAAGTGCCATATAACCGCAAGAAGAGTGCTAAATATACTGATGTAACGGGCAAGCCGGCACCTTCAATGATGTGGAAAAACTTGACGGATAAAATCAAGTGATTACGACCTTACTGTCCCTGTTTCAGAAGTTTCTTTGTAGTCAGCAGTAACAATGCAGGCAACAGGGTCAAATTAGTGATTGTTCCGACAAGGAGGGTTATGGATACAAGGATTCCCAGAGCCTGAGTGCCTTGGAATCTGGACAGTATAAACACGAGAAATCCAAGTAGGAGGACGAATCCGTTGTAAACAATTGAACGTCCTGTTTCCAGAAGGGCAAGTTGGATAGCCGAGTATGGAGCACCTTTGACGTGCTTAACTTCCTGAGCGAAGCGAGTGACCAAGTGGATGGCACTGTCAACAACTATTCCCAATGCTATGCTAAAAATCAATACAGTAGCGGGTTTCAGCGGAATAAATAAAAATCCCATCATTCCAGCGGTTGCCACAAGGGGAATAACATTGGCAAAAAGGATAATCAGGCTAATGCGTATTGACCTGAACAGGAACAGCATCAGGAGGAGCATAGTGGCGGCAGCAACCAAAAGCGAATAGATAAGACTTGTTGTAAGATATTGATTGCTATGGATGAAAAGGACGCCTGTTCCAGTGAGTTGGACAGACAGTCTGGTTGAGTCAACGTTTCGTTCAATGGCATCTATAATCTCTGTTTCCAGTTGTTCATATCGCTTAATTCCGACATCGGGCATTCTCATTGAGACCCGAGCATAGAGCCGAGTTGAATCCACAAACCTGAGGAAAAGTTTATTTTGCATGCCCGAACCCTTCAAATAAGAGGCGATAAAACTTTTTTCAAGGGAGGAGGGTAGCCTAAAGTGTTGTGGAGAACCATCGTAAAAAGTTTGAACAACATATTTTACTAAATCAACTACCGACAGTGGTTTGGAAAGCAGTTCTATTGAATCAAGGGAGTTTTGTAGTTTGTCCAGTTGCCTGAGGTTTGCATCTGTTAAAATGTTTCCTTTGCGGGCTTTAACAAGCAGTTCAACAGGCAGGATGCCACCAAAGTTGTTTTCAAAAAACCGAAGGTCTTCAATATAATTCCCAGCAGGCAAGTCTTCCGAAAGAAAACCAGTTACTTTTATCTTAAATGTGCCATATATGGCAACTAACACAACAGCAAGAAATACAATAATTATCTTTTTGGTATGATTAAAGACCAGATGGGCAATTCCATCCATTAACTTAACTATCCACGGCGAAGAGAGATATTGAATTTTGGATGGCGGTTTGAGGACACCAACCATCGGCGGAACAAACACAATGGTTATGACATAGGCAACCATAATGGAAAGCAATGCGACGAGCCCAAACTCAGCAAGAATACCACTTCCCGTGAGCATGAACACACCAAAGCCAATAGCAGTGGTCAGATATGTGTATAGCGATGCTTCACCAACCTTCTCAAGAGCCCTGTTCCACGCAGAAATAGGGTTGCCTAACTTCTGCCATTCAGTGTGATAGCGAGTTATGAGATAAACACAATTGGGAACAACAATAACTATCAAGATTGGAGGCATCAAGCCAGTTAAGAGCGTTATCTTATATCCCAACAAATGGATAATTCCCAGAGACCAAACCACTGAAATGCCAGCAACGGTCAAGGGAATAAGCACCATTGAGATTGACCTGAAAAGCAGGAGTAGGACAAGCCCTACCACAAAGGTTGACAAAGCAAGGAAGAAAATTAGTTCTTTCCTGACATAGGTTGATATAACATTTCTGATGAATGGTAGTCCAGAGAAATAGACTTTGAAGTTGTAGGTAGTGGCGAGGGACTTGGTCAACTGCCTAATCCTTTCAATAAGCCGTTCCCTTTCCTTTGATTGCAAAACCTTTGGGTCAATGGATATTCCAATTAGCGTGGCGTTGGTCACGGGATTATACACAAGGTTTCCAAAAGGATGGTCAATGACCTGTTGCTTGACCACATAGAGGAGTGAGTCGTCATCTGGGGGTTCGGGCAATAGGCGTCTGACCACGAATCGGCGTTGGGCAGTGTCCTTCTCTAAGACGGGCAAATGGGATATGGACAGGACACCTTCCACACCTTCCAGTTGCTTGAATCGTTCGGCAAGCAAAAACCAATCCCTGAAAAACGGATATGTGAACAACTGGTCTGTCTGAACACCAACGAACAACACATTCCCATCGTGTCCAAACAATTGCCTGAACTTCTCTTGGGTCTCATAAAGCGGATGGGAGGAGGGCAGTGCCTGTTCAAACTTATATGTTATTCTGACCTGTGTGGCGTGATAGAACATAAAGGCAGTAAGGACAAGCATTATAAATAGTAGCGAAAGGCGAAATTTCAAAATCCAACGTGCAGTCCTATTCCACATATTTTTGCAAAAGTAAATAGTTTATGTCTGCCGTGATTTTTGCAATTACCATTATTGGCATCATTGCTTATGCAATAATTTTAATGTTTATCGTCGTCAGGCTATTGCTTCTCTTTATCCAAGACGCCAAACCAAAGAAAGCCCACAGAAACCTGCCACCTTATTCGGTCGTCGTCCCATTTAGGAACGAAGCGGATAACTTGCCAGCCCTGTTATGGGGTCTTCTCAGACAACGGCACAAACCAGAACGAATAATCCTTGTCAATGATAATTCAACCGACAACTTTCAAGAAGTGTTGCAACCGTTCCTTAAAGCATTCCCATTCATTGAACTGATTAACAATTCGGGTTCTGGCAAGAAGCAAGCCTTAAAGGAGGGATTGGAGAGGGCACCGACACAGTGGATAGCCATCACTGATGCCGATTCAATGCCACATTCGGAATGGAGTTATGGTATTCTGGCGTATAGCCAAAATCAAGGGCTTGATTTAATAGGGGGGATGGTTGTAAGCGGAGGGAGGAATTTCACGGAAGTGCTTGGAACCATTGACCTGATGGCACAGTTGAGCCTGTCGTGTGTTACGAAACATAATCCAGTGACCATAAGTGCTTCGTCCCTTTTTGTTAAAAAAGACGTCTGGCAAGCCCTTATGCCTGAATGGATGGAAGTTCCCAGTGTCTCTGGCGACGATGTCTTTATGCTCTACATAGCCCAGTCAAAAGGCTTTAAGACAGGATT
>JAADEI010000098.1 GCA_013153515.1 Chlorobiota bacterium
CGGAAGGGCAGTTAGCTCAGTGGTTTAGAGCGCCGTCTTGACAGGACGGAGGTCGCAGGTTCGACTCCTGCACTGCCCACGGATTAACTCTGCTATCTGAAACTCTTATTGTGTCTCGTATAGATATTCACTAATTTTGAAGTGGATAATTAGCAGGATGCGACTTTTCTTCTTATTTGAAGTTATCTTCTTGTTGTTGGTATTGTCATGTTCATCCACTTCCAGGTTGGATAAAATCAAAGGCAAGGAATTAGTGTATGCAACTGAAAATAGTTCTGTGATCTTACGCATTTATATTGATTCGTCCATTCAAATTGCAGATACCTCAAAGTACTACCAGCTTTTCAAGAATATTCTTGCGTTTCCCGTGGTCAGGTTTGAGTTTGTAGTCACGGTAGGTTTAGCAGAAGCGGTAACAGAAGGAATTTTTTGGTACAATCCAAGGGGGTATCTGTTTTTGAAGTCAGACCGAGATTGTTCTGATCAAATCTATTATGCTATGAGGGAATGCATTGACTGTCCTGATTCAGTGCATAGAATTAGAGTTTTTGTCGCCGATTGTCTTAATATCCCTGTGCAAGACCTTATTACTGAGAAAGTGCTTGTGTATGCTTGTGATTCAGTATATAGGATGAATATTACATTTGGTGCTGGATGTGAAGAGAAAATTCAATATATTCCGCAATCTTGTGATAGTTTGAAAATCTCAATAGTTAGCGCTGGCAGAACACAGTTAGAAAGTGAGATTATATATTTAAATCAAGGGATTGGGGACCAGAAAGATGTCATTATAGCTGTGAAGTTAGATAACATAATTAGCAGATGGTGGTTCTATACAGTGAATGGCATTGTGCCCCTTAACAGAAGACGATTTACTCTTTGTGTGTATGACTGCAAGTATAAAGAAGTTGAATGCTATCTTTTTAGACGGTATAAAAAATAAAAAGCCCCTCCGAAGAGGGGCTCCGAGACTTAGTCTTAATTGAGAAATTTAAAGACCTTTAGAATCGCGGTGTTTTGAATCTTGAACGACTTCGTTTTTCTAACATGATGTATCCTAAACCAACTTCAAATCCGCCGAAGCCACGATTTGCTTTTGAAAGCTGGGAAATAGTAAGGTCATAGCTTGCCATAATGGTAAATCCTTCATATTCGTATCTTACCATAGGAATCACAGCATCGTTTACCCGGAACATTCCACCGAAACTGATAGCATGGACATCTCCACCGCCATAGTAACTACGACGTCCTCTCTTAGAGAGATTGAGTTTAAAGAGCAAGCCAGTGATTCCCTCAATGTGTGGTCCTTGCATCCATGCCCACAGACCCGGAATGATAGCAAATTTTGGACTGAGGCTATATTGAACCTGTCCATGAATCCCAAATCTGATGTTTAGACGGTCCTGGTACACGTCACTTACAGATATATTGGGTCTCAATGGGTGGAAGGCACTTCCTCCAACTAGAAATTGCAATTTATCATTTGGAATGCCAAACCATGCAACGCCAACGCCGAAATCAACAAATCCAGTGACCGGGTCAAAAGCTTCGCCGATAGGACGGTCAGGGTCAAATGCCCACCCTGTCCATTGAGCATCAGTGGTGGCTTTGTCATATTCAAGCTTCCGAGATGCATAGCTAAATGAAACACCTGCACTGAGGTATTGACTATAACTAAGCATTTTCATGAAACTTCCTTGCAACCGGATGTCTGTAGTAACGAACCCTAAACCGGGGGCTCCAGCCCGATCATGATATAGGAACATACCTGCCCCAACGCGGTCGTTTCGCAGAGCTTTAATTGGTATGGGGGCATCTGCCGTGAGGGCAGCGGTCATAAAAGGTGCCGGGATAGCTCGCCATTGATCCCTATACACCGCATTAATTCTAAACTTGCCACCATGAAATCCGGTAAGTGCCGGATTCACATACACAGGTAGGGACACATATTGAGAAAAATGAACGTCTTGAGCAATTAATGTGCCCCCGACTAAAAGAGCAATCAACCCCAGTTTAACGCGCCAGAACAACATAGCCTTGTTGTTTTACAGGTTCTCCGTTAGCTAGTTCAGCTTCAAGATAATAGGCGTAAATGCCATTGTTAACAGGTTTGCCATTAACTGTGCCATCCCAACCGATTGTTTGATCGGTGGTCTCAAAAAGTTTATTTCCCCACCGGTCGTAAATCTCAAATTTCAAATAGTTAAGTTGCCCTCGGACGTAAAGCACGTCATTAACACCATCACCATTAGGTGAAAACAGTGTCGGGACAAAAACTATTGGTTCCACGATTCGGAAAATGACGTCTGAAAGAGTGAAGTTTGGTGTTGCCTTGGACCCATCATAGTTCCTGATGAATGTATTACTAATGGCAACCAAATTGTTAGGATCTGTTTCGTCAACAACAACAATTGCTGAATCCTTTACAAAACTATTGGCTGTCCATGCAGGAGGTTCGCCCTCTGGAAAAGCTGGAAAATCATACCTCCATTGAACGATGCCTTCAAACAAAAAGTTATCTGATTTGACAGCATATAGGGTAATTACTTCATCTTTATCAGTAGTATCATCGCCCGCATGAATCTTTACGTACCAATCTGTCCAAACCTTATCAATCATAGTATCTTTTCTCGCGGTGTCAAGGTTTTCCACAAGTGGGGAATTATACGCAAGTTTAGTGTATCTTATGTTGTCCCCTTTCAAAGAATTAATAGTTATTTCAATTGGTACGAATAGGGGATTTGAACCTGCCACGTCACCGCCCCACGGGAATAAATACGTGTCTCCTTCCCGAACAGCACGCCCAAAGAACCCTTTGTTTAAGTCTGTTGAAGAGCTAATAACTGTTCCTTCAATAGTATTGTTTGAATAAGGGGCAGTTAATGGACCGGAGCGGACAAGGGAAGCAGGGTCATCGTTAAGAATAACAAACATATTGTCTTGGACATCAAGGTACTCATCATTCAAAACAAGTTGCCCTGTTACATAGGCATTAACACCAACGAGACTCTTTGTTTGATTTCCACTCCCGTCCAACTCCAGATTGTGGAAAGTTGTTGAAAATGTCCCCATTATGTTCTGCGGTCCATCTGCTTCAAGCCTTACCGTACCAGTTCCGCTAAGTAAAGTATCACTAGCGTCGTTAATCCAGTCTTCTGTACCGGGGTCAGGATGGTTAGTTAGAATGATTGTTCCGTCGTTATTTACTCTGGTAGTGTCTCCCTTGAACCAAGCGCCTCCCTCAATGTAGAGGATTCCACCGTTGGTCACCTCAATGTGGCTATTTATATTAGTGAGAGTCACCTGTCCAATAGCAGAGGACAAGCCCAGCACAAGCCCCATTACCAAGACAGTTCGTTTCATGATTCAGTAATTTGATTACAAAGATACGGAAAAAATTTTTTTGAGGGAAATTATTGTGCTCTGATTAAACGTTATATAGAATGCTATGAACCACGAAGAAACTTTAAAAGAGGAACGAAGGGCTAAACGATTATCAGTGCTTTTTACTTCTTTGTTTTTCATCCTTGTTATTATCATCTTGTTTTTTGTTGGACTTTGGAAGCCGTGGCCCCCGCCACCGGAAGAAGGTGTTATGGTCGCCTTTGGCGAGATTGAAAATGTTGAAGTTGGCGGGGTTCCCGAAACTTCTCCGACGCCACCTGCTCCATCACAACCAGAGGTTCCTCAAAAAGATGTTATGACGCAAGACATTGAAGATGCCCCTGTGATAGAAGAAAACACAGACCCGAAGCCCAAAGAATCAATGGAATCCCCTGAACCTAATCCTGAACTGGTTGACCAGCCAGCACAGGAACCGGAAGAGGAAACACCAAAGATTGACCCGTCGGCACTATATACCGGTCCTCGGGGAACCTTAGATAAACCCGGTGAAGGGGGCGGGAAGCCCTCAGGGTCTCATGAAGGCAAGGGAAACACCGGAAACACGGGGGTTGGAACAAGTGGAATTGGATATAGCCTTATAGGAAGAACCCTTAAAAGGGTCCCACAAATCAAGGATGAATCTCAGGAAACAGGAATAGTGGTTATCAGGATAAAGGTTGACCAGCAGGGTAGAGTAGTTTCCGCAGAATTTTCTCCGGCAGGGTCCACAACCACCAATCAGCGACTTATAAGCCTTGCCCTTCAAGCAGCCAAACAGGCTCGGTTCAATCCAGACCCAAACGCCCCACAATTTCAGTATGGAACAATGACTTTTCACTTCCGTGTTGATTAGATGAATTGTGATTGTGCATTGTTAGAAGAACTTTGTAAAATAACGGTTTAATTTAGCATGCGTCTATACCCTATTTTTCCGTATAGATATTAGTCCTATCTACTGAAACCTCCCTGATCTCTATCTTGCCGCTTGACTCAGAAGCAAAACCATTATCTTCTTGTGCCTGTTGGCTCACGCTCAAATCTTCTGGTTCTTTTGCATCTTGGGTTTGCTCTTCCAATGCTTTTAGTGCCTTTGAGTCCAAACCTATTCTTGGAACAAGATGTGGATATTTCTCTTTGTATTGTTTAATAACTTCTCGTAAAATAGTCTTTTTCAGTTTGTCAATGTTTATTCCTTCTGTTGCAGAGATAAAAATTTGCGGTTCGTCAACATCCAGACTATACTGACGTTCTATCTCTTGCAAATCAAGATCTTTTTGTTTCATCAATATGTCAACTTTGTTGAAAACATATATTGTCGGCTTGTTCACCACGCCAACCTGTTTCAAAGTTCTGTTCACCGTTTTGATTTGTTCCTTATATGACGGATGGGACACGTCTATCACGTGTAAAATAATGTCTGCTTCCCTTGCCTCAGCAAGTGTGTTCTTAAAACTTTCAACCAGTTCGTGTGGCAACTTGCGTATGAACCCGACAGTATCAGAAAGCAGAAACGGGACATTGTCTATCACCACACGCCTGACGGTTGTGTCCAAAGTAGCAAATAACTTGTTTTCTGCTAATAGATTTTCGTGTGCCAACAGGTTCATAAGAGTAGTCTTTCCCACATTGGTATATCCCACCATAGCGACACGGACCATTTCCTGACGGCGTCGTCGCCTCACCTCTCCTTGCTTCTCAATCTCTTTAAGTTTTTTCCTTAATTGTGCGATTTTGTTCTTAATAATTCGCCTGTCTTTCTCTATCTCCCTTTCACCAGCACCTCCTCTGTGCCCTATACCACCTCTTTGTCGTTCCAAGTGTGTCCACATCCTTTTAAGACGTGGAAGCATGTGTTGAAGACGAGCCAACTGAACTTGCAGGCGGGCTTGGTTGGTCCGAGCATGCCGGGCAAAAATCATAAGAATCACGTCTGTTCGGTCAAGGGCGGGAATTCCGCTTTCCTTCTCAATATGATGGATTTGAGCAGGCGTTAAGTCGTCATCAAAAATCAAATAGCCAACATTATATTGTTTTGCCAGTGCAGAGATTTCCTTTAGTTTTCCCGGACCAATGAATGTTCTGGGATGTGGGTATGGTCTGCGTTGAACAACTGTGTCCACAACCTGCAAACCAAGGGTCTTGGTTAGAAAAGCCAGTTCACGCAAGTGTTCTTCAACCTCTTCAGGTTTCTGATTCCGTCTTTGCAAAGCAACTAAAATAGCACTTTGCGGTCTGCCCTCCAACGAAGGCTCCTCAAACCACCATTGATGTTGTGTGTTCGTGCTCATACCATTATTATTAACGATTTTTAGACTTAATGCGTTTGCCTAATAAATGCTTTAGAACCACTGGAACAGCAATTAAGTCCAGTATTGTAGCACTCAGCAATGTTATAGACAGGAATATGGCTATGTATCTTGTGGCAAGGAAGTCTGACGTGAGCAAAATGCCCAGAACAGATACGATGGATATGGTTGTTATGGACATAGCAACGGCAGTATTGTAATAAGTTTTCCTGAGAGCGTCAATAGGGTTCATCATCTTGCTATATAAATAAAAATTGCTAAGGAAATGTGTTGTGTCGTCAACAGCAATGCCGAAAGATATAGAGAACAGCATAGCCGTAGTCGCCCTTAACGTTATGTCCATTAAGCCCATCGTTCCTGCAAGAACAACTAATGGCAACACATTCACGAACAGAAAGATAGCAAGCAAAACAAAATTTCTCATAATTAATCCAACAATCAGAAGGGAAAGCAATACAACAAAAGAAAGGCTCAGCCAAAGCGAATCGCTTAAATAGATATTGTTCTGGTCAAAAGCATAAATGAACCCACTGGGAATAACCTCAATCTCTGGGAATTGGCTTTCAATAAGCGAAACCGTCTCGTTGACTTTATTATGCGTGTATCGGCTTCCCTTCTCTGGAATCATAAGTCTGAATCGGGCTATCGTGCCAGAACTGTCCACCACAGCGAAAAACAATTTTTGCATTAGGCGGGAAAGCCGTTTCTCTTGGCTTCGCAATAGTGCAGTGTCTAACCTGTTTTGGTTTAATATGCCAGTGTATCGCAGTATGGCAACTGGACTGACCACCACCCTCGGTTCCCATAACTCCCTTAATGATTTCTCCACTTCAATAAGAGTTTCCAAGCCTTCTGGACTTAATGTCCTTCGCCCATCTTTGAATTTTATTATGAATTCTTGAAATCTGCCAATTAAGAATTGGTCGTTTATGTATTCAAACCCAATATGTGAAGGATGATTTCTGGACACGTCGGCAAGCAAGTATGTATCGGCACGAAGCCTCCAAGCACCCAAGCCAATAATAAGAAAAATCCCTACAATAACCACAGTTAGCCAAAGCCCATACCGACGGGACAGAACTCTTTCATACAGAACACCCATCGCCTTAGTTAATGCTACATATAACTTTCCCTTAGCGGGCGTGGGACGTAGAATCATTATTAACGGAATATAGAAAAACAGCACAGTCAGGAACACCAGCATTACGTTAACAGCAGTGTGGATGCCCAACCATTGGATAACTGGCGTGGGATTGAATATCAGTGCTAAGAAGCCAGATGCCGTAGTAATGCTCGTTAGGAAAACGCCAATTCCTGATTCTTTCAGAGTTATCTTTATTGCCTGCGATATTCCTTGATTTTCAGCAAGCGATTTCATAAACCTGTGAGTTATGTGTATCATATCCGAAACAGACACAATGAGAATTATTGTGAACAGTATTGGCGACACAACTGGAAGGTAAGGCGATGTCCACGAAAGCCACACAGCACTAACAACAATTGAAACCACCAGTGAGATAACAACTCCGATAACTATCTTAATTGATGCGAAAAACAGGTATATCAAAACGGCAAGGATTATTACGCCCAGAGTAGTGTATGTAACCAGTTCGGAAACTGTCGTTTTGAGAAAGTGGAATTCTGTCCATACCCTGCCCAGAACATAAAACTCAGTTATGCCATAATTGTTTAATGTGCTAATTAGTGAGTCCACGAACTGTTGTGGCTTAATCTCCTGTGATTCGTCAATGTGAAGGACTATCAAAGAACTTTTCCCATCAGTGCTTATGAACCAGCGAAGTAAGTCCTGACTGTTGATGTATGCAATGTCAAGGGTTCCGTTTTGGACAATGGGCAGTTGAATCCAGCCTTTTGAGATGGGCACCAGTTTGAAAAGTGTGGCTATGCTATAAGAAGCCTTGACGCCTTCTATTTCTCGCAATGCAACAGTTAATTCCTTTAAGGTTTGTAAATATGTTGAATCCACCACTGTTCCAGACTGCGACGGGACGGCAATAAGCAGGAAGTTATCGTCCCTGCCAAATGAATGCCATAAATTCTCCAGACTGGAATAAACAGTGTGTTCTCTGGGAAAATAGTCTCGTAGGTCGTGCTTTATCCTAAGGGATGGAAGTCTGATTGAGAGAACGATTAAGACACCAACGAAAAGAAATAGTATAGATTTTGTGTGTTTAATAATCAGGTTTCCAAGTCCTTCAAAAATCTTATCCAGCAGTATGTTTAGCCGTATTTTCTACCAAACGTTTCAAGGACGTCAACTAATACCTTGACACTCTCCATCGGCAGGGCGTTATATACCGATGCCCTGAATCCACCAACTTTCCTGTGACCTTTAATTCCCACTATGTTGGCTTCTTCACACATTTTAAGCAATTCGCCCTCCAATTGTGAGTCTTTCAGTCGCCACGTTATATTCATCAGCGACCTGTCCTCCTTTCGGGCAGTGGGAACGAAGACCTCCCATTTGTCAAGGACGTCGTATATAAGCGATGCCTTCTCTCGGTTTCTTCTTTCTATTTCTGGGATTCCGCCAATGCTCTCCAGCCATTTGAAAGTTAGCATGCTAACATAGATTGCGAACACAGGGGGCGTGTTCAATAAGGATTTTTTGCTTATGTGTTTTCGGTAGTCCAGCATAGAAGGGACGGGTCGGACAACCTGCTCAGCAAAGTCTTTCCTAATAATCACGATTGTAACGCCTGCCGTCCCTGCATTCTTCTGGGCTCCCGCATAGATGATAGCAAATTTGCTCACGTCCAACTGCCTGCTTAAAATATCTGATGACATATCTGCCACTAAGGGAATGCTTACGTCTGGAATGCTATGCCATTGAGTTCCATAGATAGTGTTGTTGGTTGTTATGTGTAAATACTTAGCACCATCGGGAATATCTATTTCCTTTGGGATGTATGAATAATTTTCATCTCTGGAAGAAGCACCGATATGAACTTTACCAAACAGTTTCGCTTCCTCAATGGCTTGGCGTGCCCATTCTCCCGTGTCTGTGTATACAGCCGTTTCGCTATCTCCAAGGAAATTCATTGGAATCATAGCGAATTGTAATCGAGCTCCTCCCTGCAGGAATAGGACGGCATAGTCATCTGGAATGTTCATAAGTCGCCTGAGCCTGTGTTCAGCCTCCTCAATGACCTCTCCAAAGTCCTTGCTTCTGTGAGAAATTTCAATAATGCTTAGCCCTATGTTGTCGTGTTGCAGGACTCCTCTGGAAGCCTCCACCAGCACTTCCAAAGGCAAGACAGCTGGTCCAGCATAGAAATTGTGTTTTCTCATACTCATAGGACAGGCGAATTAATCCCTATCGGCAAGGAATTCACGGATTTTGTTGAAATATGCGTCTTTGTCTTTCTCAAAGGTTTGAGAGTTATCAACGCCGGGAACAACATAGAGTTCAACCAGTTTCTTAGCGGGCTTGACCTCCTTCTGCCACTTCTTAATGTCTTCGGGACCAACAATCTTATCATTTTCGCCAACAATAACAAGGATTCCTTTCAAGGCAGTGGGCGGTTCCTCAATGGCATAATACGGTTCATATTTCTTGTTATAGCCAAATGGAATGATAACCTCTTGACCCTTGTATTTCATATACCTCTGCTTGATGTCTTGCAATTTCAAGAATGGGGCATCTGCAATGACTTTGACTATATCGTTTCGGTTGCACGCCACACCAATGGAAATCCCGGCACCAATGCCTCTGCCATACAGGTCAAACTTCACTGTTGGAAAACGTTTCCTACTGAACTTAATGACTGCTTCTAAGTCCTTCACAAATTGCGGATATATGTAAACTCTGTTGTCTATCTTGAAATCGCTGCTTTTTCCGAAGCCTCTGTAATCATAGGTTATCACGTTGTATCCAGCGGATTGGAAAAGGCTCACCAGTTCAAGGTTGTCAGCCATGTTGCCCTCTCCGTCATCGCTAATGATAATGTATCTCTTGCTTTCCTTGGGGGCAGGGAAGAACCAGCCATATAGCGTTGCTCCATCTGGCGTGGGAATCTTCAATTCCTTGTATTCCATTCCATACAGGTCGGGCGTCTGCTTGTATTCTCGAGATGGATTCAAAGCCATCAGCAATAGTCCCAGTCCTGCAAGTGCTATCAATTTGCTTGTTCCTCTCATGGTCTTAAAATTTTGGGTTATGATGCATTGTTTTGTTGGACTTCTTGAATTGCATGTTCAAGTTCTTTCAATTGTCTTTCAATTGTTTCATGGGCGGGGGGAACGAATCCCACTTGTGGGGCAAGGGTCTCAACATTTTCAAGGTAGAACCTAACGAATTCAGCAACAGCAGGATTCTTCAAGGCATCCTTCCTGACGTAGATGTATAGCGGTCTGGAAAGCGGTTTGTATTCTCCCGAACGGATGGTTTCAGGTGTTGGCAGGACAGGTTCTGACTCGGGGTCTGCTTTGATAGGCACTGCCTTCAATTTGTCTTTGTTCTCTTCATAATAAGCATAACCGAAGTATCCAAGCCCGCCTTTATCTCCACTAACTCCTTGAACAAGGACGTTGTCGTCCTCACTGGCTATGTAGTCTCCACGGGACTTACCACTTTCTCCAAGGATTGCTTCTGTGAAGAAGTCAAATGTTCCGGAAGCGGTGCCCGGTCCATATAAAGACAACTTTTCGTCGGGAAAGCCTTCTCTGACCTGTGCCCACGATGTGATGACTCCTTGGCTCTCCGGTGCCCAGATTTTACGTAACTCATCAACAGTTAGGTAATCAACCCAATCATTTTGCGGGTTCACTACCACAGTTATCCCATCCCTGCCAACTTCAAACTCCAGATATTCAATTCCTTTTTCGGCAGCCGCTTGTTTTTCAGATTCTTTGATAGGTCGGGATGCATTGTTTATGTGGGTCTCTCCTCTCAGGAATTTCTTGAATCCGCCTCCTGTCCCTGAAAACGAAACTTTAACTTTAACTCCTCGGTTTTGAAGTTGAAATTCTTCGGCAACAGCCTCAGTTAATGGATACACAGTGCTTGAACCGTCAATAATAACTTCGCCAGTCAATCCTTCTGAATCACTATTGTTTTCCGATGACCCGCCACAGGAAGAGAAGAACATGGTGGAAAGGACAAGCCCAAGTGTTAGCAACCGCTTCATTTGGATTTATTTTCTCTGCAAAAGTAAGGAAGAATTTTGTTTTTGTGCAGTCGGGGGTACAACTATTATTATCCAAATCCTATTTAACTTAGCAATCTAAAAGATGCCCAGAGACAAGTCCATCAAGTCGGTATTTATAATAGGTTCTGGACCAATAATCATTGGGCAGGCTTGCGAGTTTGACTATTCGGGGTCTCAGGCAATCAGAAGCCTTAAGGAAGAAGGCATTGAAGTCATCCTTTTGAATAATAACCCTGCCACTATAATGACCGACCCATCCATGGCAGACCACGTCTATATGATGCCCATGACCGTTGAAAGCATAGAATATATATTGCAAGAGCACAAAGTGGATGCAGTTTTGCCTACGATGGGCGGTCAAACAGCCCTCAACCTGTGTCGGGAAGCGTGGGAAGCCGGAATATGGGATAAATATGGTGTGCGAATCATTGGGGCAGATATGGAAGCCATTGAAACCACAGAAGACAGAGAAAAATTTAGGAATCTACTAATTGACATAAATGTTCCTGTGCCTCCCGCTCAATACGCCAGAACAGTTTTTGAAGGGGTTTCCTTTGCCGAACGTGTGGGCTATCCAGTGGTTATTAGACCCTCTTACACTCTTGGGGGTAGCGGGGCGGCTTTCGTCCATAACAGGGAAGAACTGGAAGAGAAACTTCAGCGGGCACTTGAAATATCTCCCATTCACACGGCATTGGTTGAGAAAGCATTAGTGGGTTGGAAGGAATTTGAACTTGAAGTAATGCGGGACAAAGCCGATAACTTCATTGTTATATGCACTATTGAGAATATGGACCCAATGGGTATCCACACGGGCGATAGCATAACCGTCGCTCCTGCTATGACCCTTCCCGACACAGCCTTTCAAAAGATGAGGGACCTTGCCCACAAAATGCTTAATGCTCTCGGGTCCTTTGCCGGTGGCTGCAACGTCCAATTCGCAATGGACCCACGGACGGAACAGATTGTTGCCATTGAGATAAATCCACGGGTGAGCAGGTCCTCAGCACTGGCATCCAAAGCAACTGGGTATCCAATCGCTAAGATTGCCGCTAAACTTGCTATTGGTTACAGACTTGATGAACTCAAAAACCCTGTTACTAAGAAAACGTCAGCCTTCTTTGAACCAACTCTTGACTATGTGATAGTTAAAATCCCACGTTGGGATTTCAAGAAGTTTCCCGGTGCCGACGACAGGCTCGGAATGCAGATGAAGTCTGTTGGTGAAGTGATGGCACTGGGTAGAACGTTTTCCGAAGCCTTGCAGAAAGCAGCCAGAAGCCTTGAGATAGGGGTTGATGGCGTGGTTCCTCTGGAAGATAATCTTTCCGACGAAGAACTGGAATTGAAACTGAAATTCCCATCTTGGGACCGCCTATTCGCTATCAGAACAGCCTTTGACAGAGGTTGGTCAATAGACAGAGTGCACAAACTAACTTACATAGACCCTTGGTTCCTTAACGAAATAAAGAAAATCTCTGACCTCCATAAGTTCTATTCTGGCAAAAACATAGATGACTTAACGCAAGAGGACTGGGATCGCCTGAAAGAAGCAGGGTTCGGCGATAAAACCCTTGCCCAGATATTCAACGTTCCAGAAGCAGAAATCAGGAAACGCAGGAAGGCAATATCCTACAAGGTCGTTGACACTTGTGCAGCAGAATTCCCTTCAGATACGCCTTATTTCTATGGAACTTATGACGTTGAAAACGAAAACTGGGAATTCACTAATGGTAAGCCCACTGCTATAATTCTGGGTTCAGGTCCCAACAGGATAGGGCAGGGCATTGAATTTGACTATTGTTGCGTTCATGGAATCTGGGCATTGCAGGACGTGGGATATAATGCCATTATGGTGAATTGCAACCCAGAAACAGTCTCCACTGACTATGATATTTCCGACAAACTTTACTTTGAGCCTTTGGAAGAAGAACATGTCTTTAATGTCCTTGAACATGAAAAGCCAGAGGGAATAATTGTCCAATTGGGTGGACAGACAGCACTCAAATTGGCTAAAAGCATTCACGACGCAGGTTATAAAATCCTTGGAACCTCTTTTGAAAGCATTAACAGAGCAGAGGACAGAGGCGAATTCTCTAAACTCCTTGAAGAACTCAACATTCCTTATCCGCCCTATGGTGTGGCATATAGCCCTGATGAGGCAGTTAAGGTGGCTCGCCAAATAGGGTTCCCTGTCCTCGTCAGACCTTCCTATGTCCTTGGCGGTCAAAGAATGCGAATAATCATTACGGAAGAAGAGTTGAAGCAGTGGACAGAAATCATATTCAAAGAGTTCCCTAACAATTCATTGCTTATTGACAAATTCCTGCCAGAAGGCAAAGAGGTTGATGTTGATGCCATTTCAGACGGCGAAGATGTCCATATAATGGGCATTCTGGAACATTTGGAGCCAGCAGGCGTTCACTCAGGCGATAGTAGGGCGGTCCTCCCTCCTTTCAGCATATCAGAAGAAGACCTCGCAACAATTGAAGCATATACCTACAGAATTGCCAAAGCCCTAAATGTTAAGGGGTTTATAAATATCCAGTTCGTTATTCATAACCATACTGTCTACGTTATTGAAGCCAATCCAAGGGCAAGCCGGACAGTGCCATTCATCGCAAAGGCATATGGCATCCCTTATGTTAACATAGCAGTCAAGATAATGACAGGGAAAAATAAACTCAAAGATTTCAAGTTTGAAAAGCATTTGGATGGCTATGCAATCAAAGAACCAGTGTTCCCATGGGATAAATTCCCTGAGGTGAAACCTGAGTTGGGTCCTGAAATGCGTTCCACTGGCGAAATAATTCACTTTGTTAAAAGCACAGAAGACCCTTATTTCAAAAAGATTCTCAAGGAAGCAAGAGGGATTTACTTAGTTGGCAAATAAATCTATAAGGCTCTATTAAATACAGTTATAAGAGGCAATACGCATCAAAGGAAATATAACTATTTCTTAGCCTTCCACTCCTTGTATGCCTTACGTGCTTTCTTCTTTGTCATCCCACAGGATGTTTTCATTGCACAGGCTTCCAGAATCAATGCTCCCGCGAAAATCATTAGCAATATCAATGCATTCTTCCTCATCTGTCACTTTATTTTAGAGGTCTTTTGCTTTACTGTTGCTTCTAGTGTTACCTTTAGTCGGGTCACACACTTTTAAAGGGGTATACGAATATTGCTTATAGAAAGGTTTCAGCGGGTATTAGTGATTTGTGTTTTATAGCGAATACTGTCCTCTTTCAACTATGTGTTTTGCAATTTTTCTTCTTAATTCAAAAGTATTAACAGGTTCAATTTTTGTCCATCTTTTTAGTGCTCCTGCGAGGATTCTGTGTTCATCTCCCTCGGCAATAGCATTTATTATTTCATTCCCTGCTCTGTTAACTTCAGCAAGGGCTTTCCTTACATATAGCCTTGCCATGTCATACATAATGGGATGTGCTTCTCCATATTTGAGAGCCCGAGCAAGGGCGGCTTCGGCTACAAAAGCATTGATTCCCATGTCTGCAACACTCATTAGGATTTCTTGTTGGTTCTCAATGTCTTGCATGTATTTTTGCAAGGCGGCACCTGCAAGCAACAAAGTTGCTTTTTTCATGTTCGTAATAGCCCTCTTTTCTTCTCCTAATAGTCCCTCGGCGGGTTCAGGCAAGCTAATAGACATTATTTCATTCATCAGTTGTTGGGCTGGGGTCATCAGGTCAAGCTCTCCTTTCATCGCCCTTCTGATGAGCATTCCCGGAATCAAAAGTCTATTGATTTCATTTGTTCCTTCAAAGATTCTGTTAATTCTGCTATCTCTGTAGGCACGTGCCATTGGGTATTCCTCAATGTATCCATAGCCGCCATAAATCTGTACTCCTTCGTCAACCACATAGTCAAGCATTTCAGACCCTGCCACTTTAAGTATGGCGGCTTCAACAGCATATTCTCGGGCTGCTTCAATAAGGGCTTTGTTAATGTCTCCACTCTCTATAAGAGATTTTTCCATTCGGTTAATCAGGTCGCTAACATAATATACAGCGGACTCAACGGCGTATAGGTAGGTGGACATTTCCGCTATTTTGTGTTGGATGGCTCCGAATTGATAGATTGGTCTTCCGAACTGCACCCTCTCCTTAGAGTAATTGACTGCTAGTTTGAGGGCTCTCTTTGCCGCTCCGACACAGGCAGCTCCCAGCTTAAACCTGCCGATGTTTAAAATGTTAAAGGCTATGTGATGTCCCTTGCCAATTTCTCCTAATATATTCTCCTTAGGTACAGGTGTGTTATCAAAATATACGGCTCTGGTGGAAGAGCCTTTAATGCCCATCTTTTTCTCTTCCGGACCCAATTCAATGTTCCCGAAAGATTTTTCAACTAGAAATGCGGTATATTTTTCGCCGTCTATCTTAGCGAAAACAGTGAATAGGTCAGCGAATCCAGCATTGGTGATAAAAATTTTGGTTCCTGAAATAAGGTAGTGAGAGCCGTCTTCTGACAAAACGGCTTTTGTCTTTATGTTCATTGCGTCTGAGCCGGCGTTGGGCTCAGTAAGGCAATATGCCGCTTTCCATTCGCCGGTGGCTAACTTCGGAAGATATTTCTTTTTTTGGTCCTCGTTGCCATAGTATAGAGTAGGTAATGTTCCAATCCCTGTGTGTGCCATCACGGCAACAGTGAAGGAATGTCCTTGTCCAAGGACGTCTGAGATAGCGGTGGCAGTATTGAAATCTTTTCCTAAACCGCCGTATTCCTCAGGGATAGAGATTCCCAATAGTCCTAATTCTCCCGCTTTATTTAGCAATTCAACCATTAAGCCCTCTTTCTGGGCATCTATCTCGTCTAATCTGGAAAGGACTTCTTGCTCAAGGAACTCCATCGTTGCTTCTGCCATCAGACGCTGCTCCTCATCTAAGTCTTCCGGGGTGAAGATTGTTGTTGGCTCAACGTCTTTGATTAGGAACTCTCCGCCTTTGAGAATGTTGTCTGCCATTCTTCCACTATTTTATGCAAATGTAGGAAAGATTTTGTAAACTTTGCATCAAAATTGACAGTCTAAATTTCATATACCTATGCATTGGCTGGATTGGTTTGTGATTGGTGTGCTGGCTTTAGGTTTTCTCTTTGGGGTTTTTAGGGGCTTGGTGGACACACTATTTAGTGTTGTGGGGCTTGTCTCAGCAGTGCTAGCAACCATTTATGTCGCTCCATTACTAGTGATGGAATTGGGCTTAACTCATCAACCTTTGATGGTAATCCTTGTTTTTGTGCTTACTTTCTTGACTTTTTGGTTATTGATAAAGGGAGTGGGGACATTGATTGAAAAATCTTTATCTGCGGTGGGCATTGGGGGGCTCAATCGGTTGTTGGGGGGACTCCTTTATTTCGCTTTTATTAGCGTTGTCTTGGGCGTTCTTGTTGTGAAAGGAAAATCTTTTTTGCCTCCTGATTTTGTAGCCACTTCCAAGACCTTGCCGTTTTTGGAGTTTATCGGTGAGTTGTTTCTAAATTCAGTTTCCAAGTTGATTGCGAAGTATTCTTGATGTGTTTGAGGGAACATAAAAAATAAAAAGGGCGAGCACCCGAAAAGGGCACCCGCCCATAAGACGATGAGGTTCTTCCGTTTGTTGCTAATTAGTCTAAGGGTCTGTATTCAGGACCGACGTACCAGACACGCGGTCTGAACAATCTATTGTTTGCGTGTTGTTCGGTAACGTGGGCGACTAGCCCGGCGGTCCGTGCAACTAAGAAAATGGGTGTAAAGAGAGGGATGGGAATCCCTAACAGGTAGTAAATTAGTCCGACGGGATAGTCAACGTTTGGATAGAGTCCCTTCTCTTCTTTCATTGTTTCTTCAACAATCTGGTAGATTTCATATAATTCCTTGCCCTGTGGATGCCTGTCAATCAATTGTGGAATGTAATCCTTGAGCAGGGCAGCTCGGGGGTCATATTTACGCATATATACCCTATGTCCAAAGCCCATTATTCTCTCTTTACGTGCCAGTTTTTCTTTAACGTAGTCCTTAGCTACTGATGCACCTCCTTTTTCTAAAATTTCAAGGAGCATGTATGCCACTGCTTCGTTGGCACCGCCGTGTAAAGGACCTTTAAGGGATGCAATAGCACCTGTAATGGCACCGTATATGTCTGAAAGTGTGGAGGCGATCACTCTGGCAGTGAATGTTGAGTTGGGCATTTCGTGTTCCACGTAGCATGTAAGGGTTTTGTCAAAAACTTCTCGGGAAACCTCATCAGGTTCTTTCCCAAGAATCATATACAAGAAATTATCGCTAAATGAATAAGTGGGATGAGAATCAATAATGGGTAGTCCGTTTAGCTCTCTGTATGCATTAGCTGTTATGTATGGGAGGCGAGCCAATATCTTGGTTCCTTTTTCAATGTTTGCCTCGGGGGAAGTGTCTTTTAAGAATTCCGGGTCTTCAAATCCAGCGAGGAAAGACACTATTGTTCGCTGGGCATCCATCACATGGGTGTTGCGAGGCAGAAGTCTCATTAATTCATTGACTGGGGAAGGCACCTTTCCTTTGTTTTGCAGGTCATTAACGAATTGTTCGTGTTCTTCTTGGTTGGGCAGGTGCCCTTTAATTAGGAGGTGTGCAACCTCTGTGTAGTGTTTCTTTTGTGCCAGTTCAATGAGGTCGTAGCCCCGTATGATTATTTTCCCTTTTTCAACGTCAAGGATAGAGATTTCTGTTTTGACGGCAATGACTCCTTCCAGACCGGGAATGTAGTTCTTAGTTGGATCTGTTGTGTTGCTCATGGCTTTCCAATTTTGAGGTTTCTTGTGTTAGTTTTTGGTCAAAAGATTCGTAGTCGTAGTAATCAATTAGTTCGTATAGCTCTTTTCGTGTGAGCATTTGGTCAAGGATGGATTGTTGAGTGCCCTTTTCTTTAATCGTTGTTAGGGCTGTTTGAACACTTTTAAGTGCCATTCGGAGTGTTGTTACGGGGAAGATGACTATCTGATAGCCCAGTTCAAAGAATCTATGAGCTGGTATGTAGGGCGTTTTGCCGAATTCGGTCATATTAGCGAGGAGGGGTACCCCATGCAATTCCTTTGAGAATCCGGCGAATTCTTCTTCAGAGGTGAGGGCTTCCGGGAAGATAATGTCTGCTCCTGCCTCTACGTACGCCTTCGCCCTATCTAATGCTTCTTTCATTCCATAGACCCCTCGGGCGTCCGTTCGGGCAATGATTAGTGTATGGCGGGCTACCGACTTGGCTGCTTTTATTTTTTGGACCATCTCATGGGTTGGCACAAGCCTTTTCCCACTCAGATGCCCACATTTTTTCGGCAGGACCTGGTCTTCCAACTGGATGGCAGCAGCACCTGCCCATTCAAGTTCTCTTACTGTCCTGACGACATTAAGGGCTTCGCCGAAGCCGGTGTCGGCATCCACTATGGCAGGTAATCCGGAAGTTTTGACCACGGAAGCAGTGAAATCAACTAATTCGGTGAGGGTGAACAAGCCGAGGTCTGGCAATCCAAGGGAGGCACTAAAAGCAGCACCAGAAATATATATTGCTTTAAAACCTTTGCGACGTGCCATAATGCCGGTCAAAGGGTTGAACACACCGGGCACGACAAGATGCTCTCCGTTCTTTATATATTCTTTCAATACATCTCCCAAATGCCTATCTCTCGGCTTTTGTAATAGCCACGCACTCATCACACTATTATTAATTCAAAAAGATCTTCCCAACCAATAATGTGTTCCAAGCTAAAAACAAGATTGGCTATGTCATCTGTTTTATCTGTCATATTAACGACAGCCAAACAGTTCCTCACTTTATCAATTAGTTCATCGTCTGTCATTGGGTTCTTGGCGTGTCCACGTGGATATTTGACTTCCTTAACAAATTCTCGTCCGTCCTTTAATTTGACTGTTATTCTGTTGGGTATTCCATCTGGATAGCCCTTAGTCAGTTCATCATCTTCTTTTAATGTGGTTTTTTCTTTAAGGATTTTCCTGAGGACAGGGTCAAAAATGCGTTCCTTAGAGAAAGTTTTTTGAGTTACCTCGCCATCTAAAAGGGCTGCAACTGTTATGTATGGAAGGGAATGGTCGGCTGTTTCCCTCGTCTTGGGCTCCCACTTCTCAGGGTCCTTGGCTATTATTTCATAGGATGCTTTGAATGTGTCAATATGGATTTTTTCAATGTCTTCCGGCTTGATTCCGCCTGCTTCACGATAGATTTGTAATGCTGCATCCACCGCACTTTGAGCGTGATATTCAACTGGCCAGTATTTAATGTATGTATCCAGAATTCTGCGTGGTGGCTTCTTTTCTTCAAGAGGCTTAGGAACCTCATCAATAAATTTCTCCCCGTTCAGTAATTGCTTGAAAAATCCCATTTCCCCCTCAAAGGGTTGGTAGGGACCGGTCATTCCTTGGGCGGCAAGTAGGGCACTGAACAAGCCGTTGCGGGCTGAGTTAGCTGCGGCAGCTCCTTTCCACATGCTCAGCTCACCAGCTCTGGTCTGTCTCATTGCCGCATGGGGCACTATGGCGATTGAAATTGCATGCTCTATTTCATCTGGTGTGAGTCCAAGCAGTTTACCTGCCGCTGCAGCAGTCGCTATGCCGATATAGTTAACATGGTCCCAGCCGTGCTTACGGAGGCTAGCGGCATCGCACAACGTTACGCCTATCTCATACCCAATGGCTATTGCGGTAATCAAATCATCGGGGGGAGAGTCAATATATTGGGCTAAGGCTAGCAGGGCAGGAATCATATCACTGGGATGCAAAGGTTCAAGAGATAAATAAGTGTCATTAAAATCAAGGTATCTCACCATTACTCCATTAACAAATCCAGCTACCTCAGGGGTGGTGTTGAATGTAGTGCCGAAGAGGGTGGAGCCATCGTCCAAACGCCAATGATAGCCATAGCGACGCACCGCCTTAACCGCATCCCCATGGTAGGCAGCCATTGCCACACCAATGGAGTCCAGGATTCTTCTTTTTACTTCGTGGATTACATCATCATCTAAGTCGTCCCATTTGATCGTGTATGCGTATTCTGCCAGAAGTTTGCTATACTTATCGCTCATTAGCGTCCTTTTTAGCAAAGATAGAACAAATCTTAATAATGTTTATGGTTGAAAGTCAAGAGTTAGCAAATGATTGTTAATTAACTGAAAAACAACCTGCTATTATGGAATTCTTTTTTACCATTGTCCGAAGGACCACTTTACTTTTAGCCAGAATGTTCTTGGTTGCCACACGTTCCCGGGGAGGAAGAATATCGGTTTGTTGAGCAGGTTAGACACATAGAGTTGCACTTGAAGATTAATTTTGGGAATATGATAGCCCACGAAGGCATCCACGTTCTCAAAGTTGAGTTTGAAGGAGTCGATGAGTGTTTTAGTGTCTGGAACGATAATTAGGAACGCATCATCAACATTAAGCAAGGGAGATTGATATTGATATTTTATTCCTGCTGTGATGTTCCTCCATTTCACTTCATAATTTGCTTTCACTAAGTGTCTGAATCGGAATGTTAGCCATTTGTCTTGGGGTCTGTCTGTTGGTGTCCAGTTCTTATTCAGCGGGGTTATGTATGTGTATCCACCCCATAGTCGCGTATGTCCCTTTGGGAAATTGTATTGAAGTCCTAAGGATGTTTCCACGCCATATACTAAGGCATTGCTTATATTAATAGGGCGGAAGCCCAAGACAGGGAGATTATTAACTCGTTGGAGACCAAATCTATATTCCACTAAGTCTTCGTATTCGTACCAGAATCCGGCAATATCTATGAATCCTTGAATTTTGTTTTCCTTTAATGATAACAGTTGTCTCAGCCCCACCTCGGCGGTCCAGCCCTTCTCAGGTTTTAGGTTGGGTTCGGGAAGGACATATATGGGACCGAGCCTGTAGAATGTGAATAGCTCTGCGATAGAAGGGAATCTAACTCCTTGCCCTAAGGATGCTCGGAAGTACGTGGCTTTAGCCAATTGAAGGTTTCCTCCTGTCCTGAAAACGGGATAAAGTATTATGGGTAGGGAATCAACCTTGTATCCTTCCAGACGAACTCCCGCAAAAACTCGCAACTCACGGTTGTTTTTCAAAGGAATAGTTTGCTCGCCGTGGGCATAATATGCGATGTTTAGTTGGGTGTGCGGTTGTGCAAAGAATGCAGCTCGGTCAATGAATCCTTTTATTATTTGTGTTCCGGAGGTGAGCCAGAATATCGCTTTATCAGTGATTTCGTATTTCTTTTTATATTGGTACTCAACGATGATTTGTTTGTGCTCTTCTGTATCGCGAGCAGTGTAAAAGAATCTTCCCATTAGTTTATGTACGCCACCATTATGGAGGTAAGTAATCCGAGGATCAATGATTGCTTGTTTAATGTTAGATGTAACTATGCTTCCTGGGAACGGTACGTAGGCTGAATCAAGACGTTTCCAGAAGAAGAAGTCTTGCTGTGTGCTTTGCAAGTAGTGTCCTGTTAATTTTAACTTGATTTTTTTGATTCGTCGTTGTAATGAGAGGATGTATCGTTGTCGGCGTGCCCATTCATCCTTTTTATAACTGTTGTAGTGGTTATATTCCCCATAAGCCAGAACGCCGGTTTTCTTGATTGTTGTGCTTGCAGCAGCTTGAAGCCTGTATCCCCCAAGTGGACTTTGCCACCATCTCCAATGTTCAATGGGAGGATTATCATACACATAAGTGAAGAAGTTGATAAATCCAGATGGTTTCTGTGTGGGTTCTTTTAAAGTAACATGGACTATTCCGTCCATTGCCCCGGAGCCATACAGAGCAGAGGAAGCCCCTTTGAGGATTTCAACTCTGTCAATTAATCCTTCGGGGAACAGGAACCATCGCATATCACTGGCTTCAGGAGGGCTGAGTGGCAAGTCATCTAAGACAGGCAATGTCCGTGAGCCGACGCCATACGCCCAACCGCTGGCTCCACGAATAGTTATTTGTCTCATTGTAACTTGCACCCCAGAAAGGGTGTTTACTATATTGTCCAGAGAGACTGCTGGTTGTTGATCTATCAGCTGGGGCGAAAGCACTTCAATGGAAACAGGCACTTTCTCAAGACGTTGCTCGTGTCTTGTAGCGGTGATAACAACAGGGTTAAAAGTAATTTGTTTTGGTTTGAGTTTAACGGTAATGACGGTATCACGGCAAGAAAAAGATTTTTTAAACGTTTCATAACCCACATAGGAAACAGTGACGGTATAGCTTTGTTTGCAAGTCAACTTCGCTTTGAAATATCCTTTTGCATCAGTGATAGTTGTTATTGAATCATTTAGCGTAACATATGCAGCTGGGAGAGGTTCACCACTTCCTGATTCAAGCACCCTCCCAATAATGTTAGTGATGTTTTGTGCAAAGCCGGGATAAGAGAAAGCTATTAAATACGTAACTTTGTGTAAAAGAGAACGAATGCGTAGGATACTCATTCTTGTTGTGTTTGCTACAAAGTTAATAGCCTTTTCCTTTAATATGTCCGCTCAGGTGTGCATCCCAGACACCACAATCACGCAAGCAGGCTATCATCCAGATACTCTCCCGTGGGCATACGTCAACCAACCTTATGAGCACATCATTCACGCCTACGTGCCCACTGATACTCTTGTGGTTGGGCTTCCCGCCACAATTGATTCAATGAGCATAGACAGTGTCATCGGAATGCCACCCTCATTTTCTTATGCTTGCAATAAAATTT
>JAADEI010000013.1 GCA_013153515.1 Chlorobiota bacterium
CTGATTACACGGTCTCAATTTCGGAAACTTTAACCTGAAAAATTAGACCTAAAGGGAAAGGAGGGGTATATGCTAATTATGCAAAAGGTTCATTGTGGACATCTATACAAACAGTCCCAATAATTAGAGAACCTAAGGAACTACTTGCCACAACAGAGGAACTCAAACAATTGAAAGAACAAAAGCAATATACTATCACAAAAAACAATGGATATAACCTTAGATTACAAAACGGGTACAGAAGCAATAATAGTAAATTCGCCAATTTGTCAAGGATAAACTGGGGCGCTTCGCCGGGAGCACGAAAACAAATGCTTGGAACATATTTTACTAAGTTGCGACTCTATAAAATTGACCAACCAGCAGTGGCTCAATACTTAACACTGCTACGCAAAGAAAAAAAACTAACCATCAAGCAAATCACTGATTATTTCCCCGCATCCTACAAACATACCGTCGGACACTGGTTCAGAAAGGACTTCGGCGGTTCCATCCCTTTGCCCGAAGACTTAGAAAAATTAAAGCACATTTTAGGAGACCCACGAAATTTATTCGCTATTTTGGAAAAAACTGCCCTGAAATACCAAACAGTTAAAGCATATGTAAAAGGAAAAAATCCTGGCGATTTCTTGAAAACAAACGATATTGATGAGCTCAAAGAGAAGCTACACCATACATTCACCCCCTACTCATACAAAGAAAGCGTAGAATAAACCTATCACTTCCACTCAAAGAGTTTAGTCAACTGTCGGGCAGTTTCATAAGGCTTTTCCGTCAGGGCACTCATCACAGCCACTGCATCAACATAATCTATGATTTGTTCGGCATTTTCGGGAGTAATGCCCCCAATCCCTACAATCGGAATGGTTAGCATTTCCTTTGCTTTCCTAAGCACTTCCAGAGGAACTTTTCGGCGGTTGGGCTCTGAGGGAGACGGGAAAACGCTTCCGAAAGCCACGTAGTCAGCACCTTCAAGGGCAAATCGCAATGCCCTGTCTAAATCCTGATATGCACTTATGCCGATAATAATTTCATTGTTAAGTTTCCTAAGTGGAAAAAACAAATGTTCTTCGTCCCTGCCCAAATGGACACCGTCGGCACCAGTTGCCTGTTGCAACTCTGGAATATCATTCACTATCACGGGAACTTCATATTTCTTAGCAATTCCCAGAACTGTTTTAAGCCTTTTCAATCGTCTGTCCATAGGAACATCCTTATCTCTCATTTGAATGATTGACACGCCCCCTTCAAGAATCTGTTCTGTAAACTCAGGCAACCGCTCATCATCAACATATCTGGCGTCTATGATTGCATAAACACCCCTAATCCTTGCTTTGAACCTGTGCATCTAAAACAATTTAGAAACGGCGACTTGGAACCTTGGTTGGACAAACTGCTCAACGGCAGGCGGTCTGTTTAAGAAAAATGGCATGTCAACACGGACGGTCAACGGCTTGATGCCGTCAAAAGCACCCACCCTGCGGACAGTGAACACAAAGCCCAGACCAGCATCCATCCAAGGAATGGCATCAAACAGGCTTATGCCAACTGGCGAAATGTTGAAATATCCCACGTCGGCAAACAGATAACCTTCTGCCGAGACGCCACTGAGCAGGCGAGGTTGCCACCTAACAGCCTTCGTAAACACCAACTCAGCATTATAGGCAATGCCACCAGTAGGACGATATAGCATATTGAACCCATCGGGTAAGATTCCATATCCAGCATAACCACGGAGGTTCAAGCCACCTGCTTCATGGAAAACATATGTTGATTGGCGAGGTCGCAAAGCCTGATGAGGGAAGAAGCGAGCCCAAGTGAGTGGATGGTCAAGCAATGAACGGGCGTCGCCACCGTCCACATACAAAGCAATCTGTTGCGGAATGTTTCCTATGTCCTGCCTGACAAAAACCCTATGTCGCCATACAAACAATTTCTTTGGAATAACCTGCTTCCATTCATATTCAAAAGAGGCGAACTGATTGGTCAGAGGCACTAAGCCCGCCGAAACACGCAACCGTGCAGTGTTACGCCTGCCAAATTTGTTATGTCGCTTCTCAACTTCAACATACTGCCATAGGAAATTCCCTATCTTCCAATCATAGGGATAAAGCGAGTATGTAAACACATAAGGAGTAACACGTTCAAACACAGAACCCAACTTAACGTAGTATGACGGTCGGGCATAAGGAGACTTCAATTTCCAACGGAGGGACACTTCAGCATCCACAACGCCCGAAAGGGCATAGAGCGTGAAGTCAACACGTCCCAAAGGCAACAGTTTCTCTACGGCAGTCCTGTATCTGAATACCACCGAGATGGGAGCCCAACTGTTCATCAGTGGAGAGAAAGGATGCACATCAGCAGGAACAAAATATCCAGAATTAACCCAAGTCCACAGTTCCCAATTGTGCCTATAATTCAAGTATTGCGATTTAATTCTGATTCCCACTTGGAGCAAGTCAGCACCATTGAACCACAGGGCGGGACGCCACTGGTTGAGCCTGTATTTCCAACTGAGCGGTTGCCAAATGTGCCAGTAAAACTTCCATTTTTGCCTTAGTTTCCGTGGATACGCATTATCAATGGGATAAATATCAGGCAATCTGAATGACGTGTCTATTTCCACCGACTTGATAGGAGCCTTTGTAACTATCGTGTCTTCATAATATGTGTTAAAGTAATATCCCCAGCCATACCATTGTTTCAAAGGAGTCAGCGATGAATCCTTAATGAACCAGCCATCTGGAACAATGTAATCATAAGTGTTGCCTTCTTTGTCCGTTACCCTAATATCCAGCGGAGAAGGAAACTCTTCCTTTCGCTTTATTCGCAAAACATAAGTATACTTGCCATCTTCCTTAGAAACAAGTTTAGGTTTGAGCAGTTGATAATCAACCCGTTTGGTCGTGTAGAAATAATAATCCCAGAATCTGTTCAGGTCTATTCGCAGGAAGTCGGCGAAGGCATAGCGAAGGTCTTCTTCATAGGGATGGCATAGATACCAGCGATTGAAATAGTTCTTCATTGCTTGAAGGAACAGCGAATCGCCGAGTATATATTGCAGATGATATAGCATTGTAGCGGTCTTAACGTAAACATGCCTGTATCCACCACCGTGCCTTAAAGCATTATTAAAATCTGAGGAGTGTGTAGCCAGAGGCATGTCCCGTCGCCACTGTGCATCCATTATATAACTTCTATATGCCCGAAGTTCACGCATATCCAAAGGCAACCTGTGTTTGAAATGTAGTTTTTTCCAAGCAGGGAAATACTTCCCATAGCCAAGGTTCTCAAGAGCCCAAACCGTAAGGAACTGCGTGAAACCTTCATCCAAAAACGCCCGATACGTCTCATTGGAATTAATCATTCCGAAGAACCACATGTGCCCTACTTCGTGGGCAATAAGCCCGTAGTTAGATGGTTCAGCACCGCCACACAGCGTTATCATCGGATATTCCATTCCATCACGGGCATCGGCAACAACAATCTTGGGATAGATATACCTGCCGAAATCCCGAGAGAACAATGCCACAACTTTCTTAGTGAATTCAGCGACTGTCTGCCATCGGGACGCATGACCTTCTTGAACAAGAGCAACGCACACAACATCTTGCCAGATAGCCGTGTCAATCCGATAGGTCGGGTCGGCAGTGAAAGCGAAGTCGTGAACGTTCTCTGCGTAGAAATGCCACTTTTTTCGCTTGGTAGGGTCATAAGGAATCACTTCACTGGCAGGAGAGTTCCAAGGCACATCCTTGAAATTTTCCATGTGTAAGGCTTTAAACAGCGTGTCTGGAAACACTTCTTCCCTGTTGAGAAGGGTTCCAGTGGCTTCAACGACGTAATTGGCAGGAAAATCCAGCACCACATCATAGGTTCCTATGTCACCATAGAACTCTTTATCCAAGTGTTGGTCTGTTGTCCAGCCGAACCGCCTGTCGTAAACAGCGATTCTGGGATACCAATGGACGCCGTCGTAGTGCTTGAATGTGTCCAGCGTCCCATCTGGCTTCTTCACATACACATCAAACATTTTCATTCTGCGACGCATGGAACCACCATCGTCAAAATATGTTGTGAACTCAATTTCAAAAACAATGAAGTCATTGGGAGGCAGTGGTCTGGGCAACCGAACATGCATTATAGTGTTGTCAATGTAAGGTTTCAACTGGATTCCATCGGCTTTGATTAAGTGGACTTGTGTTCCTAAACCCTGTCGCTCATACTCACCAAACTTCGGTTCCTGAAAATTATCACGCCACAACTGATGGTAATACGAATTCGGTTGAAAAGCATTTTGATACAGATGGAAAAACGCTTCACGTAACGTGTCTGGAGAGTTGTTCCAATAGACAAGTGTCAACCTGCCACTAACAGTGTGCTTCTGCTCATCAACCCTTGCCCTGATTTTGTAATACACATCCTGTTGCCAATAGTCAGAATAAGGCTTCCTGTTCTTCCAATAGTGAGGGTTGCACTTGCTTCTGTATGTGTTAGGAGGACGATTAGGGTCGCATTGCCCATAGGCACCAACACCAGCACCCAAAACAAAAACCATTAATAAACCACGCCAGAACATAAAGGCAATTTAAAGCAAAGTTATTTAGAACTGAAATACCAACTAGCCACATACATAATGCAAAATATCAATATAGCACTAAAATCTTTTGGGATCATACAATTTCATTCAATTCAAAAAACTTTTCTTTCATTCTCTCAAATCTTTTGTCTAAATACCTATTAAATCCCTTTTCAACTTCACTTCCTTTCCTTTTTAAAAAGGAAAGCATTTTTTTATCAATGAACAACCATTTTTCTAACCATTTGGTTTCGTTATCTTTCAAACTCATTTCATATATGGTCTTATCCCTTTTCTTCAAATTAAGATCTTTATTTATCAATGCTAAATTCCCAATTGCACTAATTGGAAGCCCTCCTACTTCCTGAGCTACCTTTTGCAATCTTGCAAAAGGAACCACATGGTCTACTTCAAAATCTTTTGCTCGAGATTGATTTTCTGAAATCAAATGAGTATATATGTAATTCAAAAACAGCACCGCAACTTTATTTATAGTTTTTCTTCTAGTCTCCCTTTTTGACTTTTCGTTTTTATGCCATTCATCTAATACAGCTTCCCAAGCCTCTTTCGATATACTTTCTTCATATGTGCTTGAGAACGCTCTTTCTTTTGCTTTCTTATCTCCTGTACCACTCCAGTACCCTCTAATTATATCGTACAAGTAGTACATAGGTAAATTTTTTTCGAGATTTTTCTTTATTGTTTTCCACCGTCTGTTTTGCCGTATTCTAATCTTACCTTCCTCTTCTTGAAGTGTATATATAGAATGAAATACCTTTCCAATTATTGAAATAATCTGGAAATCAGAATGGAATACCCATTTCTCTTTTTGTTTCTTATTACTTTTACCCCCAATATATGGCTTTAAAATTTTATTTACTTCCTCTACAGCATTTATTATTGCTTTCTCTAGCTCTTCAATCTCGAACTTTTTTAAGGTTTTTGGT
>JAADEI010000106.1 GCA_013153515.1 Chlorobiota bacterium
GAAGGGCTTCGCTATTGATTTCTAATGCTTTGTGGAAGTTTGGGACTGTGGCATACGCTTCCCTGAGATTAATAAGCGAAGTGATGAGCTTAGCAGTGTCTTTTTGTGCTAATTCAACTGCCTTTGAATAGTAGAAGATAGCTGAATCCACTAAGTCGGCTTCCAGAAAGGATCCTGCAAGGTTGTTATAAAACACTATTTTGATTGGTGTTGGTGCTTGATCCATTAATCGCCTGTTTTGTCGGGCTATGTATATAGCGTCTTCATAATTCCCTGCCGAATACAAATCAACTATTCTCTGATTGATTTCATTCCACACATTTTCCTGTGCCTGCACACTTCTCAATCCAACGATGAATGCCAACGCAACAAACAATGTTCTCATCTGCTCTCTGTCTATACTTTAACAAATTTATGGATTTTTGAATCAAACTTGTTAGAATGCTTCCATCTACGATGGGACCATAGCCAATATGGTGGAATAGTCTTAATAAGGTTTTCCAATCTGTTCATGAAAGAAGCAGTAATAAATCCTTCTTTTGTTTTGGTTGGTTCAGTAGCAATAGGACTAAAAAACACTTCTTGATATGAGTCAGAGATGGGTTGGGCGTGAGCCCAAAACACTGGAATGTTAAACTTATGAGCCAATTTCTCTGGTCCCCAAAACACAGGCACTGGCTTCCCCATAAACTCAGTCCAGAAGCAAGCTTCCAAATGAGTGGGATTCTGGTCTGCAATAAAGACAAACACTGCCGGTTCATTACGATACTTAATCACATATTTGACTATGCTTTCCATAGGAACAGGCAAAGTGCCCCATCTGCTCCGGGTCTTGTAAATCTTTTTATCAAACCGTTCATTACTTAGTGGCTTATAAACTGCAATGACCCGATATGGCTGTTCAAGGGCAAGCGACCATCCCCCCAGTTCCCAATTGCCGTAATGTGGAACCATTAGAAACACTGACCTGCCTTGTCGCAGGAAAGACAGTATATCATCAACATTGTATAGTCTTGACAAAGAGAGAATATCTAAACGGGTCAGATTGCCATATAGCATAAGATATATTTCTCTCAAAAGCCTTGAGAAATACTGATAAAAATGGTTCTGAAGATCTTTGATTTGCGAATGAGTTAAGTGGGGGAAGGCGTTTTGAAGATTTGAAGAAACGACCTCAGACCGATAGCCCCCTGCTTTTAGTAGCAGGTAAATGCTTTTGGTGAGCATGAAGCCTTCCCCCTAAGATATGGTTTCAGATATTGCTATTCATTAGCTACGACGACGGCGGCGACGCCTTTTCTTCTCATCTTCGTCTGTTCCAAAGATGATATTAGAGATGTAGTTAGCTATCTCTTTTATTTTATCTGCATTCAGTTCGTAGTAATTGTATCGGCTTTCTCGGGATTGCTTAAGGATTCCGGCTTCTTTAAGGATAGCCAGATGTTGTGAAATGACGGACTGTTCTATGTTGCCGTATCTCCCTTTCAAGTATGGATCTTCCCTAAAGTAGTTGAGAATGTCGCTAACGCTAACCCTCCCTTCTTGATAGACATACTCAATGATGTCCTGACGAAGTCTGTGCCTGATAGCACGGAAAGTTTTGAGAGCTTTAAGAAGTCCGTCATCGGTCAGGACAACTGTCTCTTTTCCGAAGCGGAAATGTAGTTCTGGTTTAGGTTCCTGTTTGTTGTATTTCTTGCTTTTCCTAGGCATGTTCCTCAAATTTTAGACTTTTCATATTCTATAAAGGAATAAGTAAAATGCGATGTAAAAAGTTCCTTTATTAGTCATCAATTTGTATATATTAAAATAACGAACAAGAAGTTGTTGTATTAAAAGTATAGCACAATGACACTGTTAATAGCGGGCTATTAATGGTGCTTAGAGTGAGGTGTGAAATCCGCGACATATCGAGGTTCAAGAGATAGAATTTCTGAGGTGTCCATCACTTCCAATTCAGGCACTTGTGTAATAAGGTTTGCTTCTGAATTTTGAAACACAACAGTGGTTTCTCGTAGTTTTTGCAACCATTCTGTTTTTTCTGATGATATAATTTTTCCTTTTGTTTTTTCAAAAAGGCGGATGGCTTCATGGACTTCTAAAGTTACAGGTTCCAAATTCTCGCCATTAATGAAAGTTTGTAAGTATATTTTTTTTCTGTGCATAGGAACTACTGTATGTATCGTTCCATGTCGTTCTTCCTCAGGCAAGGAATAATATAGCATTTTGAAAGTTGTTGTTGCAAGAAATGTTGGTTTAAAAACTGCGTGAAACCCTTTCAAGAATGATAATCCAATGCGAAGTCCTGTGAAAGACCCCGGACCCAAGTTAGTTGCCAGAGAAGATATCTCTTCCCGTCCAACGCCAGAAATATCAAAAAGTTCATTAACCATAGGTGGCAGGACGGCTGAATGGTCCGCATTGTCAATCCTTGAATAAGCCAACCAGTGCTTGGTGGCTGGGTCATATATCCCTGCAGAACATATGGCTCCGCTGGTTTCCACAACCAACCACATCAGAACTCAACGGTTTTAGTTATTTCTTTGCCATCCCTGATGACTGTAACAGTCGTTTTATCGCCCTTCTTAAAGTGGCTAAGTGCTTCCATATATGAATAAATGTTGTCTATCTCATAATCTCCCAGTTTAACAATGATGTCTCCTGCTTGCAAGCCTGCCCTCTCCGCAGGCTTCCCTTTCACAACGCCATCTATCTTTAAACCCTTGCCTGAAAAAGTGTAATCGGGCATGATTCCAAGAGTTACTTTAAATCTTGTGGTGCTCCGTTCCTCCTCTTTCACTTCAATATAGTCCATTTCATTAAGGGTATCAAGGGCGGACAACAAATCGGTGAGAATAATATATGTGATTTCCATTCCCCGATAGTTGATTTTATCAACGTCGTCAGACGGCTTGTGATAATCTTCGTGTAATCCAGTAAAGACGTGCACTACAGGTATTCGCTTTTTATAGAATGAAGCGTGGTCAGAAGGACCCATTCCGCCCCCTCCCCATTTGAATTTTGCTACTTTCTGATGTCTTTTTTCAAGGACAGAAAGGATTTTATCCCATTTGCTTGAAGAACCTGCTCCAAGGAACTGCAATAGGGTGTCCAGTCTGCCAACCATATCAAGGTTCACATTGGCAAGGGTTGTGGCAAGGTCATAAGGCGGATTTTCAACGAAATGTTTTGACCCCACAAGACCCATCTCCTCGGCAGTGAAAGCGACAAAAAGATAATTATGTCTATTATGCTTAATCTCTTTGAGTTTCCTGCTGAGTTCAATGACCATAGCCACTCCGCTGGCATTGTCATCCGCCCCATTATGCACTTCCCCCTTTTCTCCTCGCGACCCAATAACTCCCTTATCAAGGTGGTCATAGTGAGCAGAGACAACCACTGTCTTGCCCGAACAATTGGCTTGGCACTCATCAATAACAAAAACATTGTAGCCATAAGTGGAATCAATCTCTATGTCTATGTTAAGTTTTATTGATTTGCCGTCATAAGTTGAGTCAATCGTGGGAATTGTGATGATAGGGATTGAATACCACTGAAAGGTGTATGCGGTGTTAGTGTCCTTTTCTGAGATGGCATCGGGATGGATGATTATTGCCTGTGCTCCCCTCCTTTTAAGGGTGGAAAGCCTTTCAAAGAATGTTGGTCCGTGGTGCGGGTCAAAGTCGCATTCTTGCATTACGGGAATTCGTCCCTCAAGGTTCAGAGTTGTGTCTGTCTCTTCGTCGCAAGATAGCCATTTGATTGTTCCCTGTGCCTTCCCCTCTCCTGACCATCTGACCAAGTGCCACTTGATGTCTTTCTTGTCAATCTTCACATAACTTTTGGTTGATGGTCTTCTGTCTTTTATGATAGGCACTTTCTGTGTTTGAACTTCATATCCCATTTCTTTCCATTGCTTGGTGATGTATCGCATTGCTTTGCGTTCCCCTTCACTGCCTGCCAACCTGCCTTCAAGGGAATCGTGAGCCAGAACCTCAATGTGTTGCTTGAATAAGGTTGCTGGTCGCTGGGTCTGTGCCATCATTGATTGAGCAAGAACCAAAATCCCGATTACTAATCCCGTTCTCATCAGTCTTTCCATTTAACTAAAATTACATGAAGTTCTCTAATTGAATTGCTAACTCTGGAACTTTCAAAAACAAGCCATTTCCCATCTGGACTAAACATTGGGAATGCATCAAACTCTGAATCGTAAGTTATTTGTTCCAAGCCCGTTCCATCAATGTTTATCATATAGAGATTAAACGGGAATTTTTCTCCTTTTTGCACTGCTTTGTGATTGGAAGAGAATATGATTTTCTTTCCCGAAGGGTGGAAGTAGGGTGCCCAGTTTGCCCCTCCCAAATCAGTCACTTGCCTAATAATGTTTCCATTAGTATCCATAAGGAAAATTTCTGTCTTGAATGGTGCCACTAAATTTTGTGCAAGTAGTTCTTCATATTCCTTCATCTCCTCCTCTGTCTCAGGATAGTATGCCCTGAAAACAATCATTGAGCCATCTGGTGAGAAGAAAGCCCCTCCTTCATAGCCTTTTCGGTGTGTCAATCTTTTAACATTGCTTCCGTCAAGGTTCATAAGATAAAGGTCTATGTCTCCGTCTCTGGTGCTGGTAAACAGGATTCTGTTGCCCAATGGTGAAACAACTGCTTCCGCATCATAATACTTGTTGTACGTTAATTGTTTTACTATCTTGCCGTCCAATGTGGCAACGAAAATTTCATAATTAGGGTCCAGTTGCCACACGTATTTTCCCTTGTATCTCCTTACTCTTTCTGGACAGGTGCTATCATAAGCCATTGTAGACGAATAGATCACAAGAGTGTCTCCGGGAAGGAAGAATCCACATGTGCATTTCCCCTTGCCATTACTAAGCATATATGTCGTGTCTGGCGTTCCATCATCGTTTAAGAACATAATGAACATTTGGTCGCAAGGAATTCCTTGTTCCGCCCACGCTTTTTGATATATGAGTTTTTTTCCATCATGGCTGAAATAAGCTTCCGCATTGGTTCCCCCTTCCGTCAGGACAATAGCATCATCAAAGTGTTTTCGTTCTTGCGGTCTAATTAATGGCAATGTGTCTTTTTGTGTTGCTGAAGAAGTGGCATCAGTGTGTGCCGTATCGCCCTGTTCAGAAGAGCATGCGGTTATTGTAAACAAGAAAATTAAAAGCCCCCCGATTAAAGTATGCTTCATAATTTGTGTTATTTAGTGCTAAGTTATGCAGTTTAGAATCAATCCAAATTTTATCTCCGCATTGGAAGAAGTAAACAACTCCCTATCATATCCCAAAAGCCACATAGTTACTGCAAAGATATAAGGCAGTTGCCACAACCTGAATGACGGCACTATTTCACTATGAAACGAATCTTCAATTATTTCCACAGGTTTTCTATTTAGCCAAGTGCTTATGTAATCCTTAATAAATGGAATAGGCACGTCCTGTTTCAATGGGAATGGCGAAAAATCTGAGAACACAG
>JAADEI010000041.1 GCA_013153515.1 Chlorobiota bacterium
CACTGTTATTGAGTATTAGCACGTGGGCGTTGGGACAAGAAACGATTGAATGGCGACCTCCTGTCCACTCAGGTTGGTATCCTATGCCCCTCTTCTTAACTAACTATAGCGTTGAAGCCCGTATGGAATCCTATGTTGGATTCGTGTCATCACACATTGTTTATAGGGACTTGATAAGACCATCTGATTCAATTTCTGGAACTTATGACTTAACTATTTCTTCGGCAATAAACAAAATAGTTGACCGCAATTATCTCAATGGGTCTTTCAAGGTTTCCCCAGTATCAATAATGTGGAAACTAAATTCAGGACTGCAGCTAAACTTCAATTTGCAACATTATGCTATCATACAGAACTATATTTCCAAAGACCTATTGGAAGTTCTCTGGTATGGCAATGCTACATATAGAGGCGAAAACAAGAAGTTAGATGCGTCAATAAATTTTATGAGATACTACTCCCTTTCAATGGGCGTATCTTGGCAATTGGCTAATGCACCAATGTTGACCTTTGGCTTTTCCGCTTCTCTAATCATGCCTACGCAGGTAATATACACCTTCTCTAACTATGGCGAGATCTTTACTTCGCTATACATTGACACTCTCCGAATCAGGTTGAACTATGAGATTTTGCAAGGCGACGGACTGAGCCCCTCCCCCAGTGGCTTAGCATTCTCTGGCGGAATAGCCTACCAGCCAATCACTGAACTGTTCATTTATGCATATTTCTCCAATCTTGGATTTATTAACTTCAAGCAGGGAACATCCCTTCTTAAAATTAGTTCTAATTCCACCTACACAGGAACCGCTCTGAGCAATCTAACTATTAAATCCCTCATTTACGACACTCTTAATCTGGATGCCGTAGCCGATTCAGTCAAGAAATTGATAAAAGTTGACTCTCTCCAGCCCTCTAAAACAACTGTTCCCGCTCCTGCAACCATAGCAACAGGACTCTCCTATCAAATAGACAATTCAACTCATGTGTGGGCAGACCTCCAACTCCTCAAATGGCGTTGGTATGAACTGTCCGCATCCTTCGGCTTAACAAGAGAATTGAAGGATTGGCTAATCGCTTCGCTATATTACACTTATAAGTTTAAATATCCCTACAATCTTGGCGTTAGCATACAAATGAGATTCTCTCCAAGATTTGAACTTCGTGTGGCTTCAGATAACTTACTGGGAACGATTGCCCCCAAGTTCGCCCACTCAGCACACCTATTCATAGGGCTCAGATACATGCACACGTCTTACAAACATGTCTCACCCAAGTTCTAAAGCACACCTATCAACACCCTGACAACCTCAACAAACAACAGAATCCCAAGCAACAACGCATGTTTCCTATGCCTCGCTACAAATCCCCTAAATCCCCCTTCCTCCCCTCGCTTCTCATAATGCCACCCAAGAAAAAACAATGAAAGACCAGCCCACATAAGGAAAAAACTTTCTATGATAAACGTTTTGGGAAGTATAAACAAATAAACAATGGGATAAAAAGGTAAGTGGATCCCAACAACCAAAAGAAAAATCACTAATTGTAGCCTCAAAAAATTATTTAAAATTTTACATTTAATTTAATTACTAACCCCCATTAACAACTAATTTAGCCACTAACTACGCATTCAATAAATCTGATAAGAACCACTACGGAAATGACAACTAGAAAATATCACAAAAGTTTATATGCAAACAAACGAGAAGAATAAATTGAAGCGTCCTCTTCAATCAATGAATAACTGCTAGTCAAAAACATACTATATCCCATAAATGTAGCCAGAAAGAACGACAGCATCTGCACTTCCATTCCACACATGGCTATACTGAGCACCTTCTTATTAAAACCCAGCCATCCAGCGACCAGAACAAGCATAACAGCCTGCACCATCAAAACCACTCCATTAACCAACACGTTGTTTTATATTTCTCACGTGTCTTGTCCATAAGCCCATTTCTGCAAAGTTAATTTAAAGCTACTGAGTACACAAAGTTTTCCTAATAACATAGAAAATTTTAGTTGTTTAAGTACAGAAACAATTCTAAATGGATTTCTGCACTGTCAACAATTATGAGAGTTTCCGTCTCTTCTGAAATTTCATAAAGAACGTTTCTAAAAAAGAAAACTCGGTTTGAATCGGCATTTTCAATTTTAACACCCTCGTAAGCAATCGGCACATTAGCACTACATTTCAATCCTTCAATAAAACTATGTGTCCCTGATATATGGCATATTGTGTATTCAAAACTCATGCAATTGCCAAAACTGCTAACAAACTTCAACAACTCAAAAGAAGAAGAAATCCCTTTGTCTACCACAAGATTAATAGATGGTAACTTGATTTCGTAATTGGTAGGTATGTGCCAATGTAAATCCCTTTCAGCACCTCCACGAAAAATAACTTGTTCTTCAGGTTTAATAATAGTTTGATAAATTGGATTAAATCGCTTATCTGACAGACCAAGATAAACAAATCCTTCTGGATAGTAGTCTTTAAGAGAAAACAAGTATAGGGTCGTATCGTTGAGCATAAATGGGTATTTAAACCACGAATAGGACACAGGGAAAAATATTCCCAAACTTCTGTGTTGATTTTCAATCTCCAACATATATGATTCCCTTATTATTTCAAATTTCATCTTGTTTTTCTTCAAAGTGTCCCAGAACCCTTCAAATGTAGCGGAATACTCAATAAATAAACTGTCAGCACTAATGCTAATCCACATTTCCATGTAAGGCTTTTCAAAATTTCCCTTGTTTTCGTTAGAAGTCAATCCAAGAAACAGGGTAAGGACAAATACAAACAAAAGTCTTCTCACTGAGATATGTAAATAGCCCATGAGCCGTGCCTCTGATACTTCCATAACCTAAAATTAAGAAAAAATGGCTTTCAACAGCCAGCGATATATGGCAGGAACAAAAAGGGCTATGAGAATGACCGCAGGAACCTCATAGGGATTGTGCCTGAAAATAAAGGAATGGAAGAATATTACATAGAAAAATGTTCCAAACAGGAACAAAAACAGCAGAGTTGCCCTGAGTATGGAATTTATCTTCGGGTCAGTGCAAATTTTCCCTTTGTTAGCAAAAAAGCAGTAGTTCCTGAGAAAAGACGATGCGAAGAACCAGATGATGGCAATTGTGAATAGGACAAGGGCACTGCTTATTGGCAGGGAAAAAGTCAAATACTTTTCCAGCCGTTGATGAAGCCTGTGATAAACGCTCCAGTTAGCACTCGCCTCAATAAGCCCACCAATAATTTCAAGAACGGTCTCAATTGATGCGTTTATGAGCCAAATTATGCTATTAAGGATAATAAATTGTGTGAAAACATCAAAAACAGTAAACAGGAATGTTACCGCACAACCATAGCCCTCCTCTCCTCTGTTTTCTGCCATCTTTTTATGAAATAACTCCTCAGCAGGATATTTTAGTGTATTGGACTTACTTTAGCGTTTTTATCTGTTCAACGTCTTACTACGGCATGCAGGTTGTGAACAGCCTTCAATAGTACAGACTATAACATAATGCTACGATGCATTGCAGGATTAAAAGCACGTTCAAAGCCATCAGTTTCTTTTGCGAAGAGTCGGCAAGCATGGAATACAAATAGACTATGGGAAACAAAACTATTGAAGTAATTATGTATATGAACTTTGGGTCGTTCCAACAATGCATGTCAAAATACCCAAGTAGGACAATGGACAGAAGCCCTCCGAACAGCACTGATGAAACAGCAAACTCCACTTTTTGCCAGATGGATTTCTTTACTGGAATAATCATGACAATAATTGTGAAAGGATATAGAGTGCTAATAATTTTCTCCATCCTATGGCAAAATTTATATTCAAAAAACTCATTAACATAGTTAGCAATTATTAAAATGAATATGGTCAGAATCAGAAAGCGTACGACCGCATTAAATTTTATAACCATTCTCTTGAAATAGCGGTATTCAGACAATCTATTGCGGATTGCATTGGCAATTTTAATTGCGACAGGCACTGAATATACCATCAACAATGGGAATATGACAGAAAAAGATGGCGGAGCAATATCCCAAGCAAGCAACTCACCAGACAGTAGGGCTTTATTGTTGGTTATGTAGCCTATTGAAAAGAGAATTAAAAGGGATATTATTGCAATTGTGAATGAAAACAACAGATCAACTATTATTACGATACTAAAGATAAGTACATCCAAAAATCCTTTAGCGTTTTGCTCTAAGGCAATGGTAAAAACTACTATACCCCAAATTAATCTTGACACTATTGAAAAATACTCATTATCGACAGAATGAGATATGTTAAAGATGAATAAAACGATGACGCCCATTAGGGCAACTGCCAGAAAAATGTAATATAGCGAAGGCAATGGCTTAGACACAGGGCGAATCCAAGCCCTTTCAATGACAAACAAAGTAGTGAACAGCAGAAGTCCCACGTTCATCAGGTCGTTTATACTAAGCCATTTTACGCCCAGAAAAGCCTCTATTTCCAAGAAGTATTGAGTGATTAAGAGAGAATAAATCAACACTATTATGGTTGTGAGAAAGGGCGTTTGCCTGATGATGAATTTCATCAGTTTTTCCCAAACGCTCACAACTTTGGTTTATTTTAGATAACATTAAAATGCAGAAGTTTAGTATTTTGGCTTGGAATTGTGAAGTTTGCAAACAGTTTCTTAACTTTATAGCATGCAAGTAATAGTAACCATAGGCAGATTACTGATTTCTACAATTATTTGGAACATTGTATTTTATTTAATTTGCAGGTTTAATTTTGACACTCTTGAATGCTTGTTAAAAATAGTCTTTCCTTCAATGTTTTTCATAACTATTGTGTATCTACTAACTTTGTGGCTTGGAAAGGATAAATTCCCGTGGATTAGTGATTGGAAGGTTGGCGTTGCCGTTGGCGGAATGTGGATTGCTTTTATAATCCATCTCTTCCTAATAATGTTTGTGCTTATCGCTATATGTCTTGGCTATCAAGGTATAAACGTTTTATAGCAAATATTTATAGCAAATAGGTTACAGATGAGCATAACAACCATATGAGATACGTTTACTAAAAAATAATATAATTGTTTTAATCAGGTTGCTTGTTTTTCGCATTACCATCCCAAACAGCTGTGTCGTGGTTCTTGCTTGTCGCTCCTGTTTCCTTGCAGATTTGGATTTTATTATTAGCACTGTCTCATCTGCTACTACTTCTTTTTTATAAAAGTCCTCTTTTCAAAACAGTAAAATGATTGCTAAATATGCGTGTATAAGAATATCTCTTAAGCCCGCTATCTTCCTCCATTCTATTTGAGAGTATTTATTCCTAATGTTTTTTGGGATGTTTTTTGATGATTCTCCAAGCACTTCCAAGTTCCTTATAACTCCATCTTGAATTAATTCGTTTTCTAAAAAATCCCTGAAAGAAATGCCTTTTGTGTACCGCTCTATCTTCTCTA